>NZ_QWFA01000099.1 GCF_003501885.1 Streptomyces globisporus | reverse complement strand
CACCGGACCGCGGTCCGGTGCTCAGACCGTGATCAGGGCCTCCAGCGGGGTGCCCGCGAGGCCCGGCTCCAGGCGGGCGCGGCCCGCGAGGAAACCGAGCTCCATGAGGACCGCGACGCCCGCGACCTGGGCGCCGGCCCGCCGGATGAGGTCCAGCGAGGCCTCGGCGGTGCCGCCGGTGGCGAGGACGTCGTCGATGACCATGACCCGGTCGTCGGCGTCGAGGTCCTCGGCGTGGATCTCGATCTCCGCGCTGCCGTACTCCAGATCGTAGGTCTGGCTCAGCGTGGCTCCGGGGAGCTTTCCGGCCTTGCGGACCGGGACGAAGCCGATGCCCGCCCGGACCGCGACGGGCGCGGCCAGGATGAAGCCGCGCGCCTCCAGGCCGACGATCTTCGTGGCGCCGTGCCGTACGCACAGCTCCGCGAGGGCGTCGGTGAGCGCGGTGAAGGCGACCGGGTCCGCGAGCAGCGGCGTGATGTCCTTGAACACCACGCCCGGCTTCGGGTAGTCCGCGACATCGCGGATTCGGCTGAGCAGCAGCTCCCTGATGGATTCGGTGGTGCTCGTCATCGCTCAGCGCTTCCCGGGGGTGCGGTGCGACCGGGGGCGGCCGATCGCCGTGCCCGCGGTCTCCGCGTCGTCGCGCGGGCCCTCGGGGCCGTCGTCGGGGGACTCGCCCTTGGCGGCCGCGGCGGCCCGCTTGGCCAGGACCCGCTTCTTCAGCGCCTTCATCTGCGGGTCGCGTTCCTTGAGGTCGGCGACGAGCGGCGTGGCGATGAAGATCGAGGAGTAGGCACCGGCGGCGAGGCCGACGAACAGCGACAGCGAGATGTCGTTCAGCATGCCCGCGCCGAGGACGCCGCCACCGATGAACAGCAGACCGGCCACCGGCAGCAGCGCCACCACGGTGGTGTTGATGGAGCGGACCAGGGTGCTGTTGATCGAGCGGTTGGCGATCTCGCTGTACGTGTAGCGGGTCTGCTTGGTGATGTCCTTCTGGCCCTCCTTGAGGCTGTCGAAGACGACCACCGTGTCGTACAGGGAGTAACCGAGAATGGTCAGCAGACCGATCACCGTGCCCGGGGTGACCTCGAAGCCGACCAAGGCGTAGACGCCGACCGTGATGGTGATGTCGTGGATCAGCGCGATGAGGGCGGCGACGGCCATCCGCCACTCGAAGGCGATGGCCAGATAGATCACCACCAGGATCATGAAGACCCCGAGTCCGGTCCACGCCTTGTTGGCGATCTGCTCACCCCAGCTGGGGCCGACCAGGTCCGCGTTGATGTCGTCGGCGGGGATGCCGAGCTCGTCGGAGAGGGTCTCCTTGATCTCGTTCGCCTTGGCGGTGTCGACCTCGGTGATCTGGATGCGCAGACCGCCGTTGCCGAGCTCCTGGACGATCGCCATGTGGCCGGAGGCCTCGGTCGCCACGTCCGTGGCCTGGGCGGTGGAGATCTGGGCCTTGGTGTCGGTCGTGAAGACCGCGCCGCCCTTGAACTCGATGCCCATGCGGAGGCCGCCGACCGCCACGCCGATGATGGCCGTGATGGTGATCAGTATCGAGACGCCGTACCAGATCTTGCGGTTGCGGATGAAGTCGTAGCCGACCTCGCCGCGGTAGAGCCGGGCGCCGAGATTGCCGAGTCGCGACATCTCACGCCTCCTTCGGTTCGGTGGGGGCGTTGACACGGCGCGAGCTGCGCAGCGGCGGCTGGGCGCCGAGCCGCTTCGGGTCCAGCCCGGACCACGGGCCGCCCTTCGAGAAGAACTTCGTCCGGCCCATGAGCGTCATCAGGGGCTTGGTGAAGAGGAACACCACGACGACGTCGAGGAGCGTGGTGAGACCGAGCGTGAAGGCGAAGCCCTGCACCTTGCCGACGGTGACGATGAAGAGCACCGCTGCGGCCAGGAACGACACGAAGTCGGAGACCAGGATGGTGCGGCGGGCACGCGGCCAGGCACGCTCGATGGCCGGTCGCAGCGTGCGTCCTTCGCGGATCTCGTCTCTCACGCGTTCGAAGTAGACGATGAAGGAGTCCGCTGTGATGCCGATGGCGACGATGGCGCCGCAGACCGCCGGGAGGTTCAGCGCGAAGCCGATGGCCGGGCCCAGCAAGGACATGATCGTGTACGTCAGGATGCCGGAGACCAGAAGGCTCAGCAGGGCGATGAACGCGAGACCCCGGTAGTAGACGACCAGGTAGATGATGACCAGCGCCAGACCGATCGCGCCGGCGATCAGGCCCGCCTGGAGCTGCTCGCTGCCGAGCGCGGCGGTCACCGTGGTGACGCTGACCTCCTTGAAGGTCAGGGGCAGGGCACCGTAGGAGAGGATGTTGCCGAGGTCCTCGGCCGACTGCTGGTCGAAGCTGCCGGAGATCTGGGCGTTCTTGCTGAGCGCCTGGCGCACCGACGGGGCGGAGACGACCTCGCCGTCGAGGACGATCGCGAACTGGTTCATCGGCGGCTGCTGCTGCGCGAGCCGGCCGGTGATCGTCTGGAACTTCTTGGCGCCGGCGGAGGTGAACTCCATCGACACGATCCACTCACCGGACTGCTGGTCGATGGCGCCCTTGGCGTCGTCGACGTCGTTGCCGGAGACCTCGGCCGGGCCGAGGATGTACTTCTCGTAGCTGCCCGGGACGTTCGAGCCGCAGGCGACGATCGAGTCGGTGGGCTTGGCGTTCTTGCCCGCGTCGGTCCGCTGCTTGGGGTCGGTGCAGTCGAGCTTGGTGAACTCCTCCTGGAGCTTGGCCGTGGCCGGGTCCGCGGAGGGCGACGCCTCGGGGGACTCCGACGCCTTCGGCTTGTCGGAGGCGCCGGGGGTCGGGTCGTCCTTCGTCAGGGCGCCGGTGACCGCGCGGCCCTGGGTGGTGGCGCTCGCCGAGGGGGTGGCCTCCGAACCGGTGGCCTCCTCGCCCTTGGGCTCGTCCCCGTCCGTCGCCTTGTCCTCGCCCTGGGCGGACTCGCCGGGCTTCGGGGTGCCGGAGGCCGAGGGGCTGGCGGAGTCGGAGGGCTTGGGCGCCTCGGGGCCGCTCGCCTGCACCGTCAGAACAGGCCGGAAGTAGAGCTGGGCGGTGGTACCGACCTGCTCCTGGGCCTGCTTCGAGTTCGTCCCCTTGGGGATGTTGACGATGATGTTCTTGTTGCCCTGGGTCTGGACCTCGGCCTCGGAGACGCCCAGACCGTTGACCCGCCGCTCGATGATGCCGACCGCGGTGTCCATGTTGGTCTGGTTGATCGCGTTCGGCTTGCCGGGCTGGTTCTGCGCTTCCAGCGTGATCGACGTGCCGCCGGCCAGGTCGATGCCCAGCCGGGGTGTGGTGTGCCCGGACAGGAACATCCCGCCGGCGAGCGCGACCATGACGATGAGGATCAGAGCCAGGGCACGCCCCGGCCTGCCCTGACCGCCGGCCGGCCCTCGGCCCTTCTTGGGTGCTGCCACCTTCTCGTTTCTCCCTGTCCAACCGCCCCGCGCCGGGTACGCGCCCGAGCGGCCACGAAGTGTAGTGGGGACCCTGCCCCCGCAGACGACCGCACGGTCCCGGGGACGCCCCGCGCCGGTGGGCGCGCGACGTCCCCGGGATCGTGAGAACTACTTGGAGTCGGCGTCGCCGTCGGTCTTGCCCTTGCCCTTGGCGTCCTGGACGTCCTTGGTGCCCTTGACGTCCTTGGCCGTGGCGTCCTCGGTCTCGGCGTCGGCCGCGTCGTCCTTGCCCAGGTCGATCTTGGCGACCTCGGCGTCGGCGTCCCCGGTCAGCGAGGAGGCGTCGTCGGGAACGACGGTGCCGTCCGTGTCCAGCTCCGGGTCGTCGCCGTGGACGATGCGGTTGTACTCCGCGTCGTCCAGGACGGCGCCGATGGCGTTCTTCGCGTAGACGGCGTGCACGCCGGGGGCGACCTCAAGGAGCACGGTGTCGTCGTGGACTTCCTTCACGGTCGCGTACATGCCCCCGATCGTGCGGACGCCGGTACCGGGCTGCATGTCGTTGCGCATCTGCGCGGCCGCCGCCTGCTTCTTCTTGGCGGAGCGGGTCATCAGGAACATGGCCCCGATGAGCACGATGAAGGGGAGGAGAGTGATGAGATCCACGGGACGGGAATTCCTTCGCACGACCGCGACTGGAATGCGGCCTCTATATACGGGGGTGGGTACACCGACCGGTTAGGGCGGCATCGGCGGAGTCTAGATGAGTCCGCATCGATGGAACAACGCCCAGCATGGCACCCAGGTTCCTGTCCGCGCGAACCTGTGACATATCACGCCCCGAACAAACCCTGTTGTCCCTTTGCTCCGTGCTGCGGCGGGACCAGTCCCAGATGCGCCCAGGCCGCAGGGGTGGCGACCCGGCCGCGCGGGGTCCTGGCCAGCAGTCCTTCCCGTACGAGGAAGGGCTCGGCGACCTCCTCGACGGTCTCGCGCTCCTCCCCCACGGCGACCGCCAGGGTGGACAGGCCCACGGGGCCGCCGCCGAACAGCTTCAGCAGGGCGCCGAGGACGGCGCGGTCCAGCCGGTCGAGTCCCCGGGCGTCGACCTCGTACACCTTGAGGGCCGCCGCGGCGATCTCCCGGTCGATCGCTCCCTCCGCCTTGACCTGGGCGTAGTCGCGGACGCGTCGGAGCAGCCGGTTGGCGATACGGGGGGTGCCGCGGGAGCGTCCGGCGATCTCGGCTGCGCCCTCCACGTCGATGCCGACGTCCAGGAGGCGGGCGGAGCGGTGGACGACGCGCTCCAGCTCGGCGGGGGCGTAGAACTCCATGTGTCCGGTGAAGCCGAAGCGGTCGCGCAGCGGGGGCGGCAGCAGTCCGGCGCGGGTGGTGGCCCCGACCAGGGTGAAGGGGGGCAGCTCCAGCGGGATCGCGGTGGCGCCGGGGCCCTTGCCGACGATGACGTCGACCCGGAAGTCCTCCATCGCCATGTAGAGCATCTCCTCGGCGGGCCGGGACATGCGGTGGATCTCGTCGAGGAAGAGGACCTCGCCCTCCTGGAGGGAGGAGAGGATCGCCGCGAGGTCGCCGGCGTGCTGGATGGCGGGGCCCGAGGTGATGCGGATCGGGGCGTTCATCTCGGCGGCGATGATCATCGAGAGGGTGGTCTTGCCGAGGCCGGGGGCGCCGGAGAGCAGCACGTGGTCGGCGGTGGCGCCGCGGGCGCGGGCCGCCTTGAGGACCAGGTCGAGCTGTTCGCGGACCTTCTCCTGGCCGACGAACTCCTCCAGGTCCTTGGGGCGCAGCGCCGCCTCGACCGCGGTGTCCTCGCCGTCGGCGTCCGCGTCGACCAGCCGGTCGTCGAAGACCGGGCCGGTCGGCTCGTCGGTCTCGGGTCCGGTCTCGTCCCAGTTCATCAAGGGCCTCTTCGGTGGTTCGGTGCCGGTCAGCGTGCGCGGTTGAGAGTCTGCAGGGCGGCCCGCAGCAGCTGGGGCACAGGGGGTGCGGTGCCCTCGGCGACGGCGGCCTCTGCCTGCGGGGCGACGGCGTTGACGGCCTCGTCGGCCTCGCGGCTCGCGTAGCCGAGGCCGATCAGGGCGGCCTGGAGCTGATCGCGCCAGCCCGAGGTGACGGGGGTGCCGATGCCCTGCTGGCCGATGTGCGCGCCGACCGGTTCGCCGAGCCGGTCCTTGAGCTCCAGCAGCAGCTTCTGAGCGCCCTTCTTCCCGATGCCGGAGACGGCGGTCAGCGCCTTCTCGTCGCCGGTGGAGACCGCGAGGCGCAGGGCGTCGGGGCTGTGGGTGGCGAGCATCGCCTGGGCGAGCCGGGGTCCGACGCCGCTGGCGGTCTGGAGCAGCTCGAACACCTGCCGCTCGTCGTCGTCCCGGAAGCCGTACAGCGTGAGGGAGTCCTCCCGGACGACGAGGGAGGTGGCGAGCCGGGCCTCCTTGCCGACGCGCAGGTCGGCGAGGGTGTGCGGGGTGCACTGGACGGCCATGCCGATGCCGCCGACCTCGATGACGGCCGTGGTCGGGGCGAGGGCGGCCACCGGGCCGGAGACGAAGGCGATCATGCGGTGCGGCCTTTCAGCGTGCGCGGGGCGCGGGACGCGCCGGAGGTACGGGGTGCGGCGGACGCGCCGGCCTCGGGGGCGGTGCCGGAGGTACCGGTTACACCGGGGGTGGTGCCGGACGATCCGGGCGTACGGGATGCGCGCGGCGTGCGCGAGACACCGGGCGCGCGGGCAGCGCCGGACGCGCCCGACGTGCGGTGGGCCGCCACCGCCTGCTGGAGCCGGTTCTGCGCGGGGGCCCGCCAGATGTGGCAGATGGCGAGGGCCAGGGCGTCGGCGGCGTCGGCGGGCTTGGGCGGCGCGTCCAGCCTGAGCAGCCGGGTCACCATGGCCCCGACCTGGGCCTTCTCCGCGCGGCCCGAGCCGGTGACGGCGGCCTTGACCTCGCTGGGCGTGTGCAGGGCGACCGGGATGCCCCGGCGGGCGGCGCAGAGCATGGCGATCGCGCTGGCCTGGGCGGTGCCCATCACCGTACGGACGTTGTGCTGGGCGAAGACCCGCTCCACCGCCACGTAACCCGGGGAGTACTCGTCGAGCCAGGCCTCGATGCCCCGCTCCACGGCGACGAGCCGGTCGCCCAGCTCCGCGTCCGAGGGGGTGCGCACGACGCCGACGCCGAGCATGGTCAGCGGGCGGCCCGCGACCCCCTCGACCACGCCGACACCGCACCGGGTCAGTCCCGGGTCAACGCCCAGAACCCGCATGGAGCCCCCCTGTCCTCGCTGCTCGCGATGCCCACTCGTTCATCTGTTCCCGCAGGCTATCGGCTCGCACTGACAAAGCCTCGCAATCACATGACGACGGGCCGACGGGGTGTCCCCCGTCGGCCCGTCGTACCGTGCTGCGCCGGCCGCGCCTCAGGCGTCGACCTTCTCCATGACCTCGTCGGACACGTCGAAGTTGGCGAAGACGTTCTGCACGTCGTCGCTGTCCTCCAGCGCGTCGATGAGCTTGAAGATCTTGCGCGCGCCCTCTTCGTCCAGCTCGACCTGCATGGTCGGCAGGAAGTTGGCCTCGGCGGAGTCGTAGTCGATGCCCGCCTCCTGGAGGGCGGTGCGCACCGCGACCATGTCGGTGGCCTCGCTGACCACCTCGAAGGTCTCGCCGAGGTCGTTGACCTCCTCGGCGCCCGCGTCGAGGACCGCGCCGAGGACGTCGTCCTCGGTCAGCTCGCCCTTGGGCACGATCACGACGCCCTTGCGGTTGAACAGGTACGAGACGGAGCCCGGGTCGGCCATCGAGCCGCCGTTCCGGGTCATCGCGACACGTACGTCGGACGCGGCGCGGTTGCGGTTGTCGGTGAGGCACTCGATGAGCACCGCGACACCGTTGGGGCCGTAGCCCTCGTACATGATCGTCTCGTAGTCGGTACCGCCCGCTTCGAGACCGCCGCCGCGCTTGACGGCGGAGTCGATGTTCTTGTTCGGGACGGAACTCTTCTTCGCCTTCTGGATGGCGTCGACGAGGGTCGGGTTGCCATCGGGGTCGACACCGCCGGAGCGGGCCGCGACCTCGATGTTCTTGATCAGCTTCGCGAAGAGCTTGCCGCGCTTGGCGTCAATCACGGCCTTCTTGTGCTTCGTCGTAGCCCATTTAGAGTGGCCGGACATCTGCCTTCTCCTTCGCGTCACCAAAATCGAGTCGAACCCGAGAGATCCTACCGGGGTCCGCTCACTTCACTGCGCGCACCATGTCCACGAACAGAGCGTGCACGCGATGATCGCCGGTCAGTTCGGGATGGAACGATGTGGCGAGGGCAGTTCCCCGGCGTACGGCCACGATGTGACCGCCGTGCTCGGCGATGACCTCGGTCTCCGCCCCGACGGACTCCACCCAGGGGGCGCGGATGAAGACGCCCTCCACGGGGCCGCCGTCGATCCCGGCGACCTCGACCGCGGCCTCGAACGACTCGTTCTGCCGGCCGAAGGCGTTGCGCCGCACGATCATGTCGATGCCGCCGACGGTCTCCTGGCCCGAGCGCGGGTCGAGGATCTTCTCGGCCAGCATGATCATGCCGGCGCAGGTGCCGTAGACCGGCATCCCGGCCCGGACCCGCTCGCGCAGGGGCTCCATCATGCCGAAGAGGACCGCCAGCTTGGACATGGTGGTCGACTCGCCGCCCGGAATGACGAGGCCGTCGACCTCCGCCAGCTCCTCGGGGCGCCGGACCGGCCTGGCCAGGGCGTCAGCCGAGGCCAGGGCGATCAGGTGCTCCCGTACGTCGCCCTGGAGCGCCAGGACGCCGATCACAGGGGTGGTGTCACTCATCAGTGGTTACCAGCCGCGGTTGGCGTAGCGCTCGGACTCGGGCAGGGTGTCGCAGTTGATGCCGACCATGGCCTCGCCCAGGTTGCGGGAGGCGTCCGCGATGACCTTCGGGTCGTCGTAGAAGGTGGTGGCCTTCACGATGGCGGCGGCGCGCTTGGCCGGGTCGCCGGACTTGAAGATGCCGGAGCCCACGAAGACGCCCTCGGCGCCGAGCTGGCGCATCAGCGCGGCGTCGGCGGGGGTGGCGACGCCACCGGCGGAGAACAGCACGACGGGCAGCTTGCCCAGCTCCGCGACCTCCTTGACCAGCTCGTAGGGGGCGCGGAGGTCCTTGGCGGCGGCGTACAGCTCGTTGTTGTCGAAGCCCCGCAGACGCGCGATCTCGTTCTTGATCTGGCGCAGGTGGCGGACGGCCTCGACGACGTTTCCGGTGCCGGCCTCGCCCTTCGAGCGGATCATGGCCGCGCCCTCGGCGATACGGCGCAGGGCCTCGCCCAGGTTGGTGGCGCCGCAGACGAAGGGGGTGGTGAAGGCGAACTTGTCGCTGTGGTTGACCTCGTCGGCCGGGGTGAGGACCTCGGACTCGTCGATGTAGTCGACGCCCAGGGACTGGAGAACTTGGGCCTCGACGAAGTGGCCGATGCGGGACTTGGCCATGACCGGGATGGAGACGGCCCCGATGATCTCCTCGATCATGTTGGGGTCGGACATCCGGGCCACGCCGCCGTCCTTGCGGATGTCGGCGGGGACCCGCTCCAGGGCCATGACGGCCACGGCACCCGCGTCCTCGGCGATCTTCGCCTGCTCGGCGTCGACGACGTCCATGATCACGCCGCCCTTGAGCTGCTCGGCCATGCCGCGCTTGACGCGCGCGGTGCCGGTGGCGGGGGACTCGGCGGACTGCGGGGTGCTGGGAAGCGTGGACACGGGACCTCACTCGGTGAAAGACGCTGGATACTGCATCGCCGAGCAAACGCTGTGGGAGCAGGCCACAGCAAGGGCCAATGAACAGGCCGTGGATCGTTTTGGCCTGGGATCCCTTCCTCGGTCGTCCCCGGCTCAGGTGCCCGGGCGGTCCGCGAGAGCCACCGGCGGGGCGTCGTCCATCTCGAAGGCGAGCGGGAACGGGGCGTGCCCGGCCAGCCGGAGGAGCCGGACGGTGCGGTGCCGGCGCAGGGCGCGGGCGGCACGCACGGCGTCGTTGTGGAAGCGGCGGGCCATGGGCACGCGGCGTACGGCGGCGGCCAGTTCGGTGGCCGCGTCCTCGCCGCCGGGGATCTCCTTCACCGCGTCGACCTGGGCCGGTTCGCCGAAGACGGCGCGCAGCGCGGTGCTCAGCTCGCTCTCGGCGACCTCACGGTGGTCCTCCTCGGCCTGCCGGGCGGCATGCGCGGCCTCGTACAGGACGATCGAGGCGGCCGGGTCCAGGACGCCGGAGGTGGCCAGCTCCTGGGTGACCGAGGCGCGGCGCAGCAGTTGGGCGTCGAGGGCGGCGCGGGCGGCGTCGATCCGGGAGTGCAGGCGGTCGAGTCGGCCGGCGGTCCAGCTGAGGTACACGCCGATCGCGATGAGCGCGAGGACGATCCAGACGATGAGGGTTACGGTCACGGGCCCACACGCTACCGTCGCCGGCGGCCCCCGCTTCAACAGGAGCCCCTGAGGCCGCGTACCGGGGCCCGGACCGCGCCTCCGTCAGTTGCGGGCCCCCGGGGCTCAGTCCCGCGCGAGCCCGAACCGGGCCCGCAGCCCGGAGCGTTCGTCCGCCGCGACCGACGCGGCCCCGTCGGTCACCGTCTCGTACACCGCGAGGATGTCGGCCCCCACCGTCCCCCAGTCGAAGCGCCGTACATGGGCCTCGCCGCGCTCGCGCAGTCCCTTCCGGCGCTCCGGATCGCCCAGCAGCCTGATCGCGGCCTCGGCCAGCGCGTCGGCGTCCTCGTTGGCGAACAGGTCGCCCGCCGCACCCTGGTCCAGCACCTGCGCGAAGGCGTCCAGGTCGCTCGCGAGGACCGGCGCCCCGGCCGACAGCGCCTCGACCAGGATGATGCCGAAGCTCTCGCCGCCGGTGTTCGGGGCCACGTACACATCGACGCTGCGCAGCAGCCGCGCCTTGTCCTCGTCGCTGACCATGCCGAGGAACTCGACGCGCTCGCGCAGCTCCTTCGGCAGCGTGGCCACCGCCTCCTCCTCGTCCCCGCGCCCGGCGACCAGCAGCCGGGTCTCGGGGCGGGCGGCGAGGATCGCGGGCAGCGCCCTCATCAGGACGGGCAGGCCCTTGCGCGGTTCGTCGATGCGGCCGATGAAGCCGAGCGTCTGGCCCTGCCACTCGGCCTTCGGCTCGGCCTGGGCGAAGAAGCCGACGTCGACACCGTTGGGGATGACGACGGCGTCCCCGCCGAGGTGCTCGACCAGGGTGCGCCGGGCGTACTCGCTGACCGCGATCCGGGCGCTGATCTTCTCCAGCGCGGGCTGGAGGATCGGATACGCAGCGATCATCGCCCGGGAGCGAGGGTTGGAGGTGTGGAAGGTGGCCACGATCGGCCCCTGCGCCGCCCAGCAGGCCAGCAGGCCCAGCGACGGGGAGGTCGGCTCGTGGATGTGGATCACGTCGAACGTGCCGTCGTGCAGCCAGCGCCGCACCCGGGCCGCCGACAGGAAGCCGAAGTTCAGCCGGGCGACGGAGCCGTTGTACGGGACCGGGACGGCCCGGCCCGCCGAGACGACGTACGGAGGCAGCGGTGTCTCGTCGTCGGCGGGGGCCAGCACGGAGACCTCGTGGCCGAGCCGGATCAGGTGTTCGGCGAGGTCCCGGATGTGGAACTGCACGCCGCCCGGTACGTCCCAGGAGTACGGGCAGACGATGCCGATCTTCACTTCGGTCCCCCCCGGGGGTCCAGGTCGTCCAGCCAGAGCCGCTGGAGCATGTGCCAGTCCTCCGGGTGCTCGGCGATCCCGCCGGCGAAGGCGTCGGCCAGCGCCTGCGTCATCGCGGACGTCTTCTCGGTACGGGTGCCCTCCTCGGGCACCTCGACCGCCGGGTGGACGCGGGCGCCCATCACCGGCGTGCCGTCGTACCAGAGGGTGACCGGCAGCAGCAGTGCGCCGGTCTGCTGGGCGAGCAGCGCCGGGCCCGCGGGCATCCGGGCGGTGGCGCCGAAGAACGACACCTCGACGCCGGACGCGGACAGGTCCCGGTCCGCGACCAGGCAGACCAGGCCGCCCGCGCGCAGCCGCCGGGCCAGGGTCCCGAAGGCGGCCCCGCCGCTGTGCGGCAGGACCTCCATGCCGAGGCCCTCGCGGTAGGCGACGAACCGGTCGTAGAGGGTGGCGGGCTCCAGCCGTTCGGCGACGGTGGTGAAGGGGACCTTGAGGTGGGTGGTGACCCAGGCGCCCGCGTGGTCCCAGTTGCCCAGATGGGGCAGGGCGATGATCACGCCCTTCCCGGCGTCCAGCCCATCGGTGAGCAGGTGGACGTCCTTGACGTCGATGCCCGCCCTGATCCGCTCCGGGCTCCAGGTCGGCAGCCGGAACGACTCCATCCAGTAGCGCATGTAGGAGCGCATCCCGGCCCGCGACAGCTCGGCCAGCCGCGCCGGGCTCGCGTCGGGGACGACCCGCGCCAGATTGGACTCCAGGCGCAGCACGCTCTTGCCGCGCCGCTTCCAGACCTGGTCGGCGATGGTGCGGAAGAGACGGGCGGCGGCGGGCTCGGGGAGCGTCTTGACCGCCCCCCAGCCCAGCCCGTACAGCCCGTCGGTGAGCCGGCCCCTGAGCTCCCTCACCGGTCGGCCTCGCTCCCCTGCCCGGCGGCGCCCGCGGCGGCTGCCTCGGCGGCGTCCGCCTCCGCCGATTCGCGGCGTACGGTCACGACCCGCTGGATCAGCGTCACGAGGCTGCCCACGGCGACGATCCACAGCGCGATCGGGAGCAGGACGTCGACGCCGGGGACGCCGAACGTGTGCAGTCCGGCGAGACCGGCGGCGACCAGCGAGATCACCAGGCGCTCGGCGCGCTCCACGAGGCCGTTGACCGCGACCGGCAGCCCGATCGACTCGCCGCGCGCCTTCGTGTACGAGACCACCTGGCCGCTGGCCAGGCAGAAGATCGCGACGGCGCAGAGGATGTTGTCGTCACCGCTGCCCGCGTACCAGAGGGCGAAGCCGGCGAAGATCGCCCCGTCGGCGACCCGGTCCAGCGTCGAGTCGAGGAACGCGCCCCACCGGCTGGAGATCCCGGCCTGCCGCGCCATGTTGCCGTCGACGAGGTCGGAGAAGACGAAGATCGTGATGACGATCGTGCCCCAGAAGAACTCCCCCATCGGGAAAAAGACCAGCGCACCTGCCATCACTCCGGCCGTACCGATGAGAGTGACCGCGTCGGGGCTGACCCCGAGACGGAGCAGCAGAGCGGCGAACGGTGTGAGGACACGCGTGAAGAATGCACGCGCGTACTTGTTCAGCATGGCCTTCCCGAGGGTTCGGTTCGCCGGGCGGCCCCTTCGGCCACCGGCTGGCCCATCGTAGTCACGGCCGGTCCCTTCCACCGGACGGGCACCCGCCGCCGGGTGTCACCCGCCCCGGGCACCGCCGTGCCCGGGGCGCCATCCCTGGACGGGGCCGCCCGTGCGCGAGATATGGACGAGGCCCCGCCGCGGTGCCAAGCTCGAAGGACCGCGGGCGTCGCCGAGACCGCCGCGGCGGCCTCCCCACCCCCGTGACCACCGCTGCTCCGCGCGCGGTCGCCCTCCCCCGCACCGCGCCATCGACCGGGAGGCACGCACCATGGGCGACAAGGCACACGCACACCCCGGAGCCGCCGGAGGAGCACCGGCGGCCGACCGCCCCTCCGCCGTACGGAACGTGGTGCTGGTCGGCCCCAGCGGATCGGGCAAGACCACGCTGGTCGAGGCCCTGGCCCTGACGGCGGGGGCAGTGAACCGGGCCGGCCGGGTCGAGGACGGGGCGACCGTCTCCGACTACGACGAGATCGAGCAGCGCCGACGGCGTTCCGTACAGCTCTCACTGGTCCCGGTGGCCTCGGACGGGTGCAAGATCAATCTGCTGGACACCCCCGGTTACGCGGACTTCGTCGGGGAGCTGCGGGCCGGTCTGCGCGCGGCGGACGCGGCCCTCTTCGTCGTCTCGGCGGCCCAGGAGGCCCAGTCCGTGGCGGCGACCACCCGGGCCGCCTGGGAGGAGTGCGCGCTCGTCGGCATGCCGCGCGCGATCGTCGTCACGCACCTGGACACCGCCCGCACCTCCTTCGACGACATGATCCGGATCTGCGCCGAGAACTTCGGGGGCGACGACCCCGACGCCGTACTGCCGCTGTACCTGCCCGTACTGGGCGCCGAGGGAGCCGACGGGCACGCCCCACTCACCGGCCTCACCGGGCTGCTGAGTCGGCGGATCCTCGACCACTCCTCGGGCGAACGCACCGAGCTGCCGCCCGCGCCCGAGCAGGAGGAACCGCTGCGGGCGGCCCGGAACCGGCTGATCGAGGGGATCATCGCCGAGAGCGAGGACGAGTCCCTGATGGACCGCTACCTCGGCGGCGAGGACATCGACGTCGCCACCCTCATCGCCGATCTGGAACGGGCCGTCGCCCGGGGCTCCTTCCACCCCGTCCTCACGGCGGCCCCGGCGGCCGAGGGCGCCCGCCAGGGCATCGGCACTGTCGAACTGCTGGAGCTGATCACCCGCGGCTTCCCGACCCCGCTGGAGCGCACCCCGCCCGTCGTCACCACCCCGTCGGGCAAGCCCCGGCCCGCACCGGTCTGCGACCCGGAGGGCCCGCTGGTCGCCGAGGTCGTCAAGACGTCCTCCGACCCGTACGTGGGACGCGTCTCGACGGTCCGCGTCTTCTCCGGCACCCTGCGCCCCGACGACTCCGTGCACCTGTGCGGCCACGGCCTGGACGCCACGGGGCACGCCCCGCGCCCCTGTCACGAGGCGGAGATCCGTGTCGGGGCGCTCACCTCTCCGTTCGGCCGCCGGCAGAACGCGCTGGACCGGTGCATCGCGGGCGATCTGGTGTGCGTGGCCCGGCTCGGCGAGGCGGAGACCGGCGACACGCTCTCCGCGGTCGGCGACCCGGTCCTGATCGAGCCCTGGTCGACACCGGACCCGCTGCTTCCGCTGGCCGTACGGGCGCACGGCAAGGCGGACGAGGACAAGCTGTCGCAGGGCCTGGCCCGGCTGGTCGCCGAGGACCCCACACTGCGCCTCGAACAGAACCCGGACACCGGCCAGGTCGTCCTGTGGTGCCTGGGCGAGGCCCACCAGGAGGTGGCCCTGGAGCGGCTGCGCAGCCGGTACGGCGTCCAGGTCGACGCGGAACCGCACCGGGTGCCGCTGCGCGAGACGTTCGCGGGCCGGGCCGCCGGGCGCGGACGCCACGTCAAACAGTCCGGCGGACACGGCCAGTTCGCGATCTGCGAGATCGAGGTGGAGCCGCTGCCACCGGGCTCCGGCATCGAGTTCGTCGACAAGGTCGTCGGCGGTGCGGTGCCGCGCCAGTTCATCCCCTCGGTGGAGAAGGGCATCCGGGCCCAGGCCGCCAAGGGGCTGGCCGCCGGGCGCCCGCTGGTCGACGTACGGGTCACGCTGCTGGACGGGAAGGCGCACTCGGTGGACTCCTCGGACGCCGCGTTCCAGACCGCCGGGGCTCTCGCGCTGCGCGAGGCCGCGGCCGAATCCCGCATCCAGCTCCTGGAACCGGTGTGCGAGGTGAGCGTCGTGGTCCCCGACGACTACGTGGGCCCGGTGATGAGCGACCTGTCGGGGCGGCGGGGCCGGGTCGTGGGCACCGAGCAGAGCGCCGGCGGGCGCACCCTCGTACGGGCGGAGGTGCCGGAGATCGAGGTCGGCCGGTACGCGGTGGACCTGCGCTCCCTGTCGCACGGCACCGGCCGCTTCGACCGTACGTACGCCCGGCACGAGGCGATGCCGCCGCAGATCGCCGACCGGGTCCGCGCGGAGCCGGCGAACGGGTCCCCCGGCGCGTGACCGGCGCACTGTCGCACACGCCGTTCCGTTCACGCCGGTGACCGGTGGTGGTGTGATCCGGACGATACGCTGTGGTCGCAGCTCAGAAGGTATGCCGCGTACGGTAGTTGGGCACACCGCAGGAGCAGACGTGCGGCGAGTGGGGGCGACAAGGTGGCCAACGACGGATTCGACTTCTCACCCGGGGCCCAGATCCCGATCCAGGGCTCGGGCAGTCAGACCGTGGCGACCAACGCCCTGGCCTCGGCGGCGTATCGGGACAGTCCGGTGGAGGCGATCCTCGACGCCAACAGCGAGTGGCACAAATCGGAAGTGAAGCCGGGCTCCTCCAAACTCTTCAAGTCCGACTACTTCAAGCCGAATCTCGGTGAGGCGTTCGCCCGTGCCGTCCAGGAGCGCATGCTCGGCGGCGCCCGCAAGGCGCTGATCCAGTCCTTCGGGACGGACCCGCAGACCGTGGTGGAGCACTGCCTGTCGGCGAACAATCTGCGCAAGGCCCGCGACACCCGCCTCACCCTGGTGACCGTGGTGTTCGGCGTGCTGTTCCTGCCCGGCATGCTGGCCTGGGTGATCGCCTTCCGGATCCGGGACGCGCTCAACAAGTCCAAGGACACGGCGTTCAAGGCCGTCGGCACGGTGCTGTTGGCCGTCTTCGGGGTCGGTGCGCTGATCCTGGTGGTGAAGCTGCCGCTGGACGGCTTCTGGGCCCTCTACTTCCGGGGCGCGGTCATCGCGCCGGTGATCGGCTGGGTGCTCGCCAAACGGATCGCCGAGACCTCGGCCAAGGACATGCGTGCCCGCTGGGAAGGGCTCCTCTCCGGCACCGGGGTGATCGCGAAGATCCCCGAGGCGGTGCCGAAGAACCCCAACGAGACCGCGCGCGAGGCCCTGCGCCAGGGTCTGGAGAAGCTGTCGGCCGAGCAGCAGTCGAACGCCGTCTTCTACGCCGGCCCCAAGGGCGTCCTCGGCATGGGCACCCGCTGGGGCAGCTGGCAGCTCGCCGAGGAGCTGGTCCCCAAGGACCCGACGAAGGAGATCCACCAGTTCCGCAGCTGGGACCTGATCCGGATCATTCACGACCAGTTGAAGATGCTGGAGCGCGGACCGCTGAACACCGGCGGCTTCCCCAAGCCGTCCGTGAAGCACTGGATCGTCTCGCCCATCGGGGAGAACGCCGACGCCGTCACCCGCCCCGAGGGCGAGGACGTCGCCACCTTCCAGGTGAAGCCCCACGAGATACAGCGGATCTGCAACCACCAGCAGTTCGGCAGCGGCGACCGGCACTACCTGGGCGTCCAGTTCACCCTCTGGGACGGCCAGCTGGTGATCACCATGATGATCACCGTCACCGTGCTCCACGAGACGCTGCGCATCGAGGTCACCGGCCATGCGCTCGGCCCGGTGCACGGACTGTTCCTCACCAAACCGGCGGCGAAGACGAAGACGGTCAACAAGACCGTCCGCTTCTGGGAGACCCGGGACGTCCAACTGGCGCTGGTGGACGCCAAGGAGGTCGTCCGGCTCGCCCTGCGCGCCCCCCTCACCTGGTATCCGCCGCTGCTGGACTACCTGGGCGGGAAGATCGTGCTGCCCGAGCCGTTCGGACTCCGGCACGCGTGGGCGGCCAAGCCGTGGAACCACCGCTTCATGGCGGACGACGCGATGCGTGCCGCCACCCCGGTGCTGCGGGCGGTCCACTCGGCGGCGATGCGGGTCCTCGCGGAGAACGGCGTCGACACGGAGCGCTTCGACAACCGCTCGGGCATACTGAGCGGCCTCGTCCAGGACCCGGCCCCGCGCAAGGCCGACGTCTACGACGCGTAGGTACGACGCGTACGGCAGAGGCCCCCGCCGCGGCGGGGGCCTCTGCGTTCGACGTCCTAGACGGCGGCGGGCCAGGCGTCGGCCAGCATCGCCCGGGTGTCGCCCAGCAGCTGGGGCAGCACCTTGGTGTGGCCGATGACCGGCATGAAGTTGGTGTCCCCGCCCCAGCGCGGCACCAGGTGCTGGTGCAGATGGGCGGCGATCCCCGCGCCGGCGACGGAGCCCTGGTTCATGCCGATGTTGAAGCCGTGCGCCCCGGAGGCGGCGCGCAGCGCGACCATCGCCCGCTTGGTGAAGTCCGCCAGCTCCGCGGTCTCCGGCCCGTCCAGCTCGGTGTAGTCGGCGACATGCCGGAAGGGGACGACCATGAGGTGGCCGCCGTTGTACGGATACAGGTTCAGCACCGCGTAGACGTGCTCGCCGCGGGCCACGACGAGCCCGTCCTCGTCGGATTTCGCCGGGATCGAACAGAACGGACAGCCGTCCTCGGCACCCGGGCCGCTCGGCTTGTTCTCGCCCTGGATGTACGCCATCCGATGGGGCGTCCACAGGCGCTGGAATGCGTCGGGCGTCCCCACGCCGATCTGCTGCTCCGGCTCACTCGTCATGCCGATCAGCATATTGCGTCACCCCGGCCGAGCGTGTCGCCGGGGCCGCACCGCTCGGCCGCCCACGATGCTGAGGCGATGAGCGACCGAACCGCCCCCGATCCACCCGCCCGGCTGACCCGGTGGGAGCAGCGCACGGAGGTTCCGCTCTTCCTCGCGGGGCTGCTCTTCCTCACCGGGTACGCGGTCCGGGTGCTGACCCCGCACGAGGCGGAGCCGTGGAACGACATCGCGCTGATCCTCGTCTGGTCGACCTGGCTGCTCTTCCTCGTCGACTACGCGACCCGGCTGCGCCTCAGCGGCTTGGGCGCGCGCTTCCTCCGGACGCACTGGCTCGACACCGTGGTCCTGCTGCTGCCGCTGCTGCGCCCGCTGCGCATGGTGCAGGTGTACCAGGTGGTCCAGCGCCGCCGCGACCGGCCGCGGCTGAGCCTGTACGCGCGGGTGATCTCCTACGCCGGCCTGACCGCCATCCTCCTCGGCTTCGCCGCCGCGCTGGCGGTCTACCACTTCGAACACACAGTCCCCGGCGCCTCCATCCGCAGCTTCGGCGACGCGGCGTGGTGGGCCTGTGCGACGCTGACGACGGTCGGTTACGGGGACGCCACCCCGGTCACGTTCTGGGGGCGGGTGGTCGCGGCGGGACTGATGGCCGGCGGTCTCGCGCTGCTGGGCGCGGTGACGGGGTCGTTCTCGTCGTGGCTGATCCAGGTGTTCACCAGGGAGGACGAGAAACGGCCCCCGGAGCGGGATTAGCGCTCCGGGGGCCGCTTCCGGCGTGAGGATCCAGCCTCTGCCGTACGGATCAGACCTGTACGCGATCCTCGACGGCCTTCGCGATCTTGGCGATGGCCTCGTCGACCGGGATGCCGTTCTCCTGCGAACCGTCGCGGTAGCGGAAGGAGACGGCACCGTTGGCCATGTCCTCGTCACCAGCGATGATCATGAACGGGACCTTGTTCTTCTGCTGGTTGCGGATCTTCTTCTGCATCCGGTCCGAGGACGCGTCCACGTCCACCCGCAGCCCCTGCTTGCGCGCCTTGGCGGCGAACTCCTGGAGGTAGGGGATGTGGGCGTCACCGATCGGGATGCCGACGGCCTGGACCGGGGCGAGCCAGACCGGGAACGCGCCCGCGTAGTGCTCCAGGAGCACGGCGAAGAAGCGCTCGATGGAACCGAACAGAGCACGGTGGATCATCACCGGGCGCTGCTTGGAGCCATCGGGACCGGTGTACTCCAGGTCGAACCGCTCCGGCAGGTTGAAGTCGAGCTGCACGGTCGACATCTGCCAGGTGCGGCCGATCGCATCCTTGCACTGCACGGAGATCTTCGGCCCGTAGAACGCGGCGCCGCCCGGGTCGGGTACCAGGGGCAGGCCCTGCTTCTCGGCGACCTGACGCAGGGTCTCGGTGGCCTCTTCCCAGGTCTCGTCGGAGCCGACGTACTTCTCCGGATCCTTGGTGGACAGCTCCAGGTAGAAGTCGGTCAGCCCGTAGTCACGGAGCAGGTTCAGCACGAAGGTGAGCGTGCGGTCCAGCTCCTGAGCCATCTGCTCCTTGGTGCAGTAGATGTGCGCGTCGTCCTGCGTGAAGCCGCGCGAGCGGGTCAGGCCGTGCACGACGCCCGACTTCTCGTACCGGTACACCGTGCCGAACTCGAAGAGGCGCAGCGGCAGTTCGCGGTAGGAGCGGCCGCGCGCGTCGAAGATCAGGTTGTGCATCGGGCAGTTCATCGGCTTGAGGTAGTAGTCCACCCCGTCGTCGAGCTGCATGGGCGGGTACATGCCGTCGGCGTACCAGTCCAGGTGGCCGGACTGCTCGAAGAGCTTGCCCTTGGTGGCGTGCGGGCTGTAGACGAACTCGTAGCCCTCCTCCTCGTGCCGGCGTCGCGAGTAGTCCTCCATGGCCCGGCGGATGACGCCGCCCTTGGGGTGGAAGACCGCGAGGCCGGGGCCGATCTGGTCGGGGAAGGAGAAGAGGTCCAGCTCGTTGCCGAGCTTGCGGTGGTCGCGCTTGGCGGCCTCCTCCAGGAACTCCAGGTGCGCCTTCAGCTCGTCCTTGGTGGGCCAGGCGGTGCCGTAGATGCGCTGGAGCATCGGGTTCTTCTCGCTGCCGCGCCAGTACGCCGCCGCGTTGCGCATCAGCTTGAACGCCGGGATGAAGCGGGTGGTGGGCAGATGGGGACCGCGGCAGAGGTCCTTCCAGCACAGCTCGCCGGTCTTGGCGTCGAGGTTGTCGTAGATGGTCAGCTCGCCGCCACCCACCTCGACGTCCGCGCCGTCGTCCGAGGAGGCGGAGCCCTTGATGCCGATGAGCTCCAGCTTGTACGGCTCGTTCGCCAGTTCTTCGCGGGCGTCCTCGTCGGAGACCACGCGGCGGGAGAACTTCTGGCCCCGCTTCTGGATCTCCTGCATCTTCTTCTCGATGGCCTTGAGGTCCTCGGGGGTGAACGGCTTCTCGACGTCGAAGTCGTAGTAGAAGCCGTCCTTGACCGGCGGGCCGATGCCGAGCTTGGCCTCGGGGAAGAGCTCCTGCACGGCCTGGGCCATGACGTGCGCGGTGGAGTGGCGCAGGATGTTGAGGCCGTCCTCGGAGGAGATCTCCACGGGCTCGACGCTCTCGCCGTCCTGGAGGACGTACGACAGGTCCTTCAGCTCGCCGCCGATGCGCGCGGCGACGACGGTGCGCTGACCGGGGAAGAGCTCACCGGCGGTCGTGCCCGTCGTCACCACGTGCTCTTCCCGCTCGGAATCGCGTTGGATGATCACACGGACGTCTGACACCGGTCTCTCCTGTCTGAGGGGGCACCCCGGCTCGCTCGGCCAGGGAGATACGAATCGTACCGAGCCGTACGCCCCCGACGCGAACGCCTTCCGGGCGGCCCTACGCCTCCTCCCCCGCGCACGCCTCCTCGAAGAAGTCGACGTTCTCCTGGAGCGCCTTCATCAGCCTGTCCCGCTCCGCCTCGTCGACCTGGACTGGGGCGACCTGTGAGGCCCCGGTGAGCCGCCGGAAGCCGCCCCGGTTCTCCAGCCGCCCGTCCACCCGCAGCGGCAGCCCCACGAGGTGGGCGTGGCCCGCGATGCGGTACGCCTCCTCGTCCAGCTCCACGCGGACGTGCGCGACCTCGGCCCCGGCCAGCACCCGCAGCCGTACGATCCCCGCGCCGCGCGGCCCGGAGCGGCGCAGCCGGACCACAGCGCCGGTCAGTCGGACCTGCACGGCGGGTTCGTCGCGGAGGTAGCGGGCTCCGGCGGCGCGCAGGGCGGGCAGGTCGCCCGGGGAGAACTCGACGGGCGCGGGGCGGGCCGGGCAGCCGTCCGGGATGCCTGCGGCGGGGGCCCACCGCAGGTCGATCCGGGCCCCTTCCGAGCCGCGTACCAGGGCGATCAGCGCCTCGGTCAGCTCCCGGCCGACGCCCGCGGCGATCGCGCTGTCGAAGGCCTCCATGCCGCCGGTGGCCCGCTGGTAGTCCACGGCCTCCCGGGTGGCGTGCAGGGCGTGGCAGAGCTGGACGGCGACGGCGCGCCCGGAGGCGACGGGGACGTACGCGGTGAGGCCGCGGCCGTCGGCGCCGGGCCCGATCAGGGCGTCGTCGAGGGCGGCCCGGGCCTTCCGGCGGTGCCGGGCGCCGTGGTAGCCGGCCCGGCCGCGGGCCGCGAGTGCCCCGGCCATGAGGACCTGCCGGGCCGCCGACCGCAGCTCCTCCGCCTCGGCCCAGCCCGCGGCCCCGGCCGCTCCGGCCGCCGATTCGGGGACCTCGCGCCACCAGCGGATCTCGTCGCTGGGCACGGCGAGGGAGACGAGGACGTCGCGGGCGGAGGGGTCGGCGCTGCGGCCGAGGGCGAGGAGGGCCTCCTCGATCAGCTCCCCGCTGTCGGGGAAGGCCGCGCTCTCGGGCACCAGCAGGCTGGTGGCCCCGGCGGCGGATCCGGGCGGTGTCCAGCGGCCGTAGCGTCCGGGCGCTCCGCCGCGCCGCTGCCAGCCGTGCCGGCGCAGGAGGGCGCCGAGGACGGCGGGGTCGGGCAGTTCGGTGCCGGCCTCGGCGAGCGGCGGGGGCCAGGGGCGGATGGCAGCGGCGCGGCGGATC
>NZ_QWFA01000098.1 GCF_003501885.1 Streptomyces globisporus | reverse complement strand
GGCATGCTCCGATCGGGAGTGGTGGGGGGTGTGTCCTTGTCCTTGGCGGACAGGTGGGGGCAGGTGTGGGGGACCCGCTCGCCTTGTCGGCGCGGGCCGGGTTCACGGTGGGCCCGACGGTCACTATCCGGGCGCGTTGCTGAACTCACCGTGTGTGCGCACTAGATTGACCGGGGCAGCGGACGGACCGGCAGGTCAAGGGGGCAGTGGTTCATGGACGACGACGGCACGCGGGGTGTACGGGGACCGAGCGCGGACAGGGCCCCCGGACCGGCCGTTCCGCCACCGCCCGCGCATCCGCCGCGGGTACCGCACCCCGCCACCGGCACGCATCCGGCCGACCCGTATCCGGGCGACCGGAACCAGGCCGACCGCCACCCGGGCCCCCCGGCGGAGCAGTGGCGCGCGGGGTCCGCGTCCGCCCCACCCGTCGAGCAGCCCGCCCCCGGAGCCCCGGTCGACGCCTGGCTGCGCACACCCCGCCCGCAGCAGGAACCGGGCGTCTGGCGGTACGGATACACCCCGCCCCCGCCCGAGGAGTCCGAGCGGGTCTCCGACCGGTCGCTGCTCGTCGGCGCCCTCATCGCCCTGCTCTCCGCGCTGCTGCTGTGGTCGCTGTGGCGCAACGGCTACCTCCCCTACCGCCTCGTCCCGCTGAAGCTCTTCACCCCGGGGGAGTGGTGGAACCCGGGCACCTCCGGCGGCCCCCGCACCATCGAGGGCAGCGACGCCCTCACGGTGTACGAGGCGATTCTCTTCGGTCTCCTGGCCTACGGCTGCGGCCGGATCGGCAACTTCTCCGAGCTCTTCCGCCGCCATGTCGCGGAGCGCGGTCAGCCCTTCCTCGCGCTCGCGGCCGCCACCGCGGCGGGCCTGACCCAGCTGCTCGTCTGGAAGGAGACGCTCCCGGTCGTCCGCCCGGTCCTGGTGCTCGTCGCCTCCGTAGCGGGCGGCGAGATCTACCAGAGCCAGACCGTCGTCAACGTGATCTACGGGCTGATCGCCGCCGCCGTCCTCTGGCCCTTCGCCCGGCTCGGCCGCTGGCGTGAACTGATCGCCGCACGCCGGGGCACTTCCGCCGACACGCCCGCGGATACCGCGGCCCCCGCCACCACGACCTCCGCCGACCAGTGGCCCGAGCTGCGCGCCGCGGGCTGGCCCGACGCCGCGGACACGCTCACCGCCGAGGTCCGCACCGGCCGCATGAACGACCTGGACGTGGCCCGGCTGCGCCACGCCTGGCATCTCGCCACCCGGCGGCCCGACCGGCTCGGCGCCCTCGCGGAGTCCGTCCTGCGGACCGGCGGGGCCGCCGCCCTGCACCCCTCCGGCCACCGTGACCTCCCCCGGCGCACCGCCCGCCACGACGTGCTCACCGGCCAGGTCAGGATCGGCCGGTGCGCCGACGACCCGCACAACCCCTACGTCCGCCGGGGCACGGGCCTCGCCCTGGACCCCGCTCTGCTCGGCACCTCCCTGCTCGCCGTCGGACCGCCCGGCGCCGGGAAGTCCGCCCGGCTGGTCCGGCCGGTCGTCGAGGCGCTCGCCCTGCGCGCCCTGGCCGGACAGGCGGCGGTCCTCGCCGTCGGCGGGGCGGGTGAGCCGCTCGGCCCGGACGAGGCCTTCGACGTCGTCGTCCGCGTCGGCCACCCCGGCTCCGCCCACGACATCGACCTGTACGGCGGCACCACCGACCCCGACGAGGCGGCAGCCGTCCTCGCCGAAGGGCTCGTCGGCGATGTCGGCAGCCTCGACAGCCGCCGCGCCGCCACCGTCCTCGCCCAGCTGCTCGGCCCGTACCGCGCCGCCCACGGTCACTTCCCCTCCGTGCCCGAACTCCGCGAACTCCTCGACGGCACACCGGCCGCGTTCGCCGGGCTCCGCGCCTCGCTCGAAGCCGCCGGCCACCACGCGATGCTCCGCGAGCTGGACGCGCGGTCCCGGCAGGCGGGCGGCCCCGGCGACCCGGCGCCCGCCCTCGCCGACCGGGTGGCCCTGCTCGACCGGCCCACGTTCGCCGGGTTCTTCGCCACCGGCCAGGACGCCCGCCCCTTCGAACTGCGCGCGCTCGGCCAGCACCCGCTGCGGGTCCGCGTCGACCTGCCGGAGCGCGGCCACGCGGAGGCGTCCCGGCTGCTCACCCGGCTGCTCCTCGCCCAGTTCACCGCGATCACCGCCGCCCGCACCGACACCTCGCTCTTCGTCTGCCTCGTCCTGGACGACGCGACCCATGCCGTCACCGCCGAGACCGTCCGCGGCATCCGCCGGCTGCGCTCGGTCAACGCCGGGGCGGTGCTCGCCCTGCGTACCGTCGACGACGTCCCCGAAGCCCTGCACACCCCGCTGCTCGGCGCGGTCGGCTGCACGGCGGCCTTCTCCGGCATCACCACGTGGGACGGCAAACGCTTCGCCGAGGCCTGGGGCAAGGAATGGGTGGAGACCCGCGAGGTCGCCCAGCACACGGTCTTCGCCGACCAGCCGTTCACCCGCGCCCTGCACGCCCTGCGCAAGCTCGTCACCGGCAAGGCCGTGACCACGGACGCGGTGACCGTACGGCAGGTCGAGCGGGAGCGCTGGTCGGCCTCGGAGCTGGCGTACGCGGTCCCGGCCGGACATGCGGTGCTCTCCCTCACCACCGTCCAGGGGGAGCACGCACCCCCCTCCTCGTCCACCTCGACGGCTGAGACGACCCGAACGGCTACCCGGAAGTAACGCGACGGTCGACGGACAGCGGTTACCGGCACCCTGCCAGCCTGGCAGAATCGGAGGGAGCCGTTCATACGGGACGGCGAAATGCGGGGCCACCGTCACGGCCGGGGGACCGGTCGTCCGTACGGCGCCCGCGACCTCATCCCCGACCCCGAGGGTTCCCGGCCCATGCCCCCCACGCTCGCCTCGCTCGTCCAGCACTCGGCGCTCAAGCTCACCGTGCGGGCGGGCGCGGACCGGCTCGGCACCCCCGTGCGCTGGGCCCACGCCAGCGAGCTCGCCGACCCCGTCCCGTACATGGACGGCGGCGAACTCCTCCTCGTGACCGCCACCAACCTGGACGCCGAGAACGCCGACTCGATGCGGCGCTACGTACGGCGGCTGGCCGGGGCCGGAGTCGCCGGGGTCGGCTTCGCGGTCGGGGTGAACTACGAGGACATCCCGCAAGCGCTCGTCGACGCCGCCGAGGAAGCGGGCCTTCCGCTCCTCGAAGTGCCCCGCCGCACCCCGTTCCTCGCCATCAGCAAGGCCGTCTCCGCCGCCATCGCCGCCGACCAGTACCGCGCGGTCACCGCCGGCTTCGAGGCCCAGCGCGAGCTGACGAAGGCCGCGCTCGCCGGGGACGGGCCCGCCGACCTCCTCGCCCGGCTCGCCGCCCACATCGACGGCTGGGCCGCCCTGTACGACACCTCCGGCGCGGTGCTCGCGGCCGCCCCCGACTGGGCCGCCCGCCGCGCCGCCGCCCTCACCCCCGACGTCCAACGCCTCCGGGACAGACCCGCCCCCGCCAGCATCGTCGTGGCCGACAGCGAGGACCGGGTGGAGCTCCAGTCGCTGGGCACCGGCCGCCGGGCGCGCGGCGCACTCGCCGTCGGTACGGGAGCGGCGCTCGGGACCGCCGAGCGGTACGCCGTGCACTCCGCCGTCGCCCTGCTCACCCTGACCACCGCCCGCTCCCGCTCCCTCCAGGGCGCCGAGCAACGCCTCGGCGCCGCCGTCCTGCGGATGCTCCTCGCCGGTCAGCCCGACCACGCCCGGGCCGTCGCCGGCGACCTCTACGGCGGGCTGCTCGACGCCCCGTTCCGGCTGCTCATCGCCGAGGCCGCCGCACCCGCCGGGCCCGAACCGCTCATCGAGACGATGGAGGCCGCCGCCGCCCGCAGCGGCGAGGCGCTGCTCCTGGTCCCCGAGGGCGAAGGCGAACGCGTCGTCGTGCTCGCCGCCGACGGCGGAGCCGCCGTGGCCGCCTGCGCGGCGTACGCCGAGGCCCAGGACGACCGCGCCCCGCGCGACGGCGGCGCCGAGGACGGCACCATCGTGGTGGGACTCTCCGCCCCGGCCGGCCCGATCGCCGTCTCCGCCGCGTACAAGCAGGCCGAACAGGCCCTCTCCGTCGCCCGCCGCCGGGGCAGGGCCCTGGTCGAGCACGAGGAGCTGGCCGCCGGTTCGGTCCTCCCACTGCTCGCCGACGACGCGGTACGGGCCTTCGCCGACGGCATGCTCCGCGCCCTGCACGAGCACGACGCCAAGGGGCGCGGCGACCTCGTGGCCTCCCTGCGCGCCTGGCTCTCCCGCCACGGCCAGTGGGATGCCGCCGCCGCCGACCTGGGCGTGCACCGGCACACCCTGCGCTACCGGATGCGCCGCGTGGAGGAGATCCTGGGCCGCTCGCTGGACGACCCGGACGTCCGCATGGAGCTGTGGCTCGCCCTCAAGGCGACGGCGGCGACCACGCCCGCCGAGGACTGAACGCCACCCGTCAAGGGCCCGAGCGCCGTCCGACGAGCGGGCGCACCGCGCTCCACGCGCACCCCTTCCGCCAATTCGGCGCACCCGGCCCCCGCTCCGCTCCACGCCGGACAAACGCCCTGAGCGTCTCCCCGCCCTACCGTGGGACCACAGAGGGGAGCCTTCCGGGCGCCCACGACGTGACACACCCCCACCTCCTCACGACCTCCGAACTCACGACCTCCGAAGGGCCGGAACCTCCATGACTTCGCCCCACGCCTTCTGGGTGGCCGGCCGCCGGGCCACCGGTGCCGACAGCTTCGACGTCACCAACCCGTACGACGGACGCCTCGTCGGCACCGTCAGCGTGCCGACCGACGCCCAGGTCGAGGAGGCCGTCGCCGCCGCCCACGCCGTACGCGACGAGTTCGCCGCCACCCCTGCGCACGTACGGGCGGCAGCCCTCGACCACGTCGTACGGCGGCTCACGGAGCGCACCGAGGAGATCGCCCAGCTGATCTCGGCGGAGAACGGCAAGCCGATCAAGTGGGCCCGCGGCGAGGTCGGCCGGGCCGTGTCCGTGTTCCGGTTCGCCGCCGAGGAGGCCCGCCGCTTCAACGGCGGAGACGCCCAGCGGCTCGACACCGACCTCGGCGGCACCGGCCGCCTCGGGCTGACCCGGCGCTTCCCGCGCGGGGCCGTCCTCGGCATCGCGCCCTTCAACTTCCCGCTGAACCTCAGCGCCCACAAGGTCGCCCCGGCCATCGCCGTCGGCGCCCCGATCATCCTCAAGCCGGCCCCGGCCACCCCCATCTCCTCTCTCATCCTGGGCGAGCTGCTGGCCGAGACCGACCTCCCGGCCGGGTCCTGGTCCGTCCTGACGGTCCCGAACGACAAGATGCCCGCCCTGGTCCAGGACGAGCGGCTGCCGGTCATCTCCTTCACCGGCTCGGGCCCGGTCGGCTACGCGATCATGGAGTCGGTGCCCCGCAAGCACTGCACCCTGGAGCTCGGCGGCAACGGCGCGGCGGTCGTCCTCGGCGACTACACCTCCGACGAGGACCTGGACTGGGCGGCCGGCCGGATCGCCACCTTCTCCAACTACCAGGGCGGCCAGTCCTGCATCTCCGTGCAGCGCGTCATCGCCGACGCCTCCGTCTACGACCGCCTCGTCCCGAAGATCGTCGCCGCCGTCGAGGCCCTCGTCACCGGTGACCCGGCCGACGCCGCCACCGACGTCGGCCCCCTCGTCAGCGAGGACGCCGCCAAGCGCGTCGAGTCCTGGGTCGACGAGGCCGTCCAGGGCGGCGCGGAGCTGCTCACCGGCGGCAAGCGCGACGGCGCCACCTACGCCCCGACCGTCCTCGCCTCGCTCCCCGACGACGTCACGCTCTCCTGCGAAGAGGTCTTCGGCCCGGTCATGTCGCTCCAGAAGGTCGACGGCGAGGCCGAGGCGTTCGCCGCCGTCAACTCCTCCAAGTACGGCCTCCAGGCAGGCGTCTTCACCCACGACCTCCAGACCGCCTTCCGCGCCCACCGCGCCCTGGAGGTCGGCGGCGTGATCATCGGCGACGTCCCCTCGTACCGCGCCGACCAGATGCCGTACGGCGGCGCCAAGCAGTCCGGCGTCGGCCGCGAGGGCGTCCGCTACGCCATGGACGACTACACCTACGAGCGCGTCCTGGTCCTCACCGGCCTCGCCCTGTAACACCCCGGACGACCCCGCCCGCGCCCCCGCCTGGACAGCGGGTGCGGGCGGGGGCGCGCAACGGACGGCCCGAACCCACTGTGCGGGGGTTCGGGCCGTCCGCGTGTTCGTGCGCGGGGACTGGTGCGGGTGCCGAACCACGGGTACACGGGTTACATACGGACCAGTAAGCAGCGACTAGCAGTCCGTGCGTCCCGGGCGGCTCATCCCCCCTGGTCACGCGTGGCGAGGTGAGGTCCCTCATGTCCGCACCACACAACACCCCTCAGGTCCCCCAGGCCCCCAAGGTCACCGAACGCGAAGCGCGACGGGTCGCCGAGGCCGCCCGGGAGCAGGACTGGCGCAAGCCCAGCTTCGCCAAGGAGCTGTTCCTGGGCCGTTTCCGGCTCGACCTGATCCATCCGCACCCCCTGCCGCCGCCCGACGACATACGGCGCGGCGAGGAGTTCCTGGCGCGGCTGCGGGCGTTCTGCGAGACGCACATCGACAGCGCGCGCATCGAGCGCGAGGCGAAGATCCCCGACGAGGTGATCAGCGGGCTCAAGGAGCTCGGCGCCCTCGGGATGAAGATCGAGACCAAGTACGGCGGCCTCGGACTCACCCAGGTGTACTACAACAAGGCGCTCGCTCTCGTCGGCTCCGCCAGCCCCGCGATCGGCGCGCTGCTCTCCGCGCATCAGTCGATCGGCGTACCGCAGCCCCTGAAGATCTTCGGCACCCAGGAGCAGAAGGACGTCTACCTGCCCCGGCTGGCCACCACCGACATCTCCGCCTTCCTGCTGACCGAGCCGGACGTGGGTTCCGACCCGGCCCGCCTCGCCACCACCGCGGTGCCCGACGGGCCGGACTACCTCCTCGACGGCGTGAAGCTCTGGACCACCAACGGCGTCGTCGCCGATCTGCTCGTCGTCATGGCCCGGGTCCCCGCCTCCGAGGGGCACCCGGGCGGCATCACCGCCTTCGTCGTCGAGGCCGACGCCCCCGGCGTGACCGTGGAGCACCGCAACGCCTTCATGGGCCTGCGCGGCATCGAGAACGGCGTCACCCGTTTCCACCAGGTGCGGGTGCCCGGCGCCTGCCGGATCGGACCCGAGGGGGCCGGGCTGAAGATCGCCCTGACCACCCTCAACACCGGCCGCCTCTCGCTGCCCGCGATGTGCGTCGGCGTCGGCAAGTGGTCGCTGAAGATCGCCCGCGAATGGTCCGCCGTACGCGAGCAGTGGGGCCGGCCCGTCGCCAGGCACGAGGCGGTCGGATCCAAGATCTCGTTCATCGCGGCCACCACCTTCGCCCTGGAGGCCATCGTCGACCTCTCCTCGCAGATGGCCGACGAGGACCGCAACGACATCCGCATCGAGGCCGCCCTCGCCAAGCTGTACGGCTCCGAGACGGGCTGGCTGATCGCCGACGAACTGGTCCAGATCCGCGGCGGCCGCGGCTTCGAGACCGCCGCGTCGCTGGCCGCGCGCGGGGAGCGGGCCGTACCGGCCGAGCAGATGCTCCGGGACATGCGGATCAACCGGATCTTCGAGGGCTCAACCGAGATCATGCACCTGCTGATCGCCCGCGAGGCCGTCGACGCCCACCTCAAGGTCGCCGGCGACATCATCGATCCCGACAAGCCGCTCTCCGCCAAGGCGAAGGCGGGCGCCAACGCCGCCGGGTTCTACGCCCGCTGGCTGCCCAAACTCGTCGCCGGACCAGGTCAACTGCCGCGTACGTACGCCGAGTTCCATCCGGCTGGGCACCGCGACCTCTCCGGCCACCTCCGGTACGTCGAGCGGTGCTCGCGCAAGCTCGCCCGGTCCACCTTCTACGCCATGTCCCGCTGGCAGGGCCGGATGGAGACCAAACAGGGCTTCCTCGGCCGGATCGTCGACATCGGCGCCGAACTCTTCGCCATGAGCGCCGCCTGCGTCCGCGCCGAGCATCTGCGCGGGGCGGGGGAGCACGGCCGCGAGGCCTACCAGCTCGCGGACGCCTTCTGCGAGCAGGCCCGCATCCGGGTCGAGGAACTGTTCACCCGCCTGTGGTCCAACACCGACGACCTCGACCGGCGCGTGGTCGACGGCGTCCTGTCGGGGACGTACACCTGGCTGGAAGAGGGCGTCATCGACCCGAGCGGCGAGGGCCCCTGGATCGCGGACGCCACCCCGGGCCCCTCCGTCCAGGAGAACCAGCACCGGCCGGTCCGCTAGGGACAGTCGTACGGGGTGCGTCCACCGCGTCCACGCACCGGACGCACCCCGTACGACCCGCCCGCCGCAGGGCAGGATGAGGGCCGTGACCGTCATCGACATCCCCGGCTCCAAGTCCGTCACCGCCCGCGCCCTCTTCCTGGCCGCCGCCGCCGACGGCACCACCACCCTGCTGCGGCCGCTGCGCTCGGACGACACCGAGGGGTTCGCCGAAGGCCTGAAGAGCCTCGGTTACGCGGTCGAGCAGGAGGCCGACCGCTGGCGCGTCCAGGGGCGCCCGGCCGGGCCCGCCACCGGCGACGCCGACGTGTACTGCCGCGACGGCGCGACCACCGCCCGTTTCCTGCCCACCCTCGTCGCGGCCGCCGCCTCCGGCACGTACCGCTTCGACGCCTCCGCCCAGATGCGCCGCCGCCCGCTCGCCCCGCTCACCCGGGCCCTCACCGCCCTCGGCGTCGACCTGCGCCACGGGGGAGCGGAGGGGCACCACCCGCTGACCGTGCGCGCCGCCGGGATCGAGGGCGGCGAACTCACTCTGGACGCCGGGGAGTCGTCCCAGTACCTCACCGCGCTGCTGATGCTCGGGCCGCTCACCGCGAAGGGCCTGCGCATCGAGGTCACCGAGCTGGTCTCCGCGCCGTACGTCGGGATCACCCTCGCGATGATGCGCGATTTCGGTGTGGAGGTGGAGCGGGAGGGGAACACCTTCACCGTCCCTCCCGGCGGCTACCGGGCCACCGCCTACGCCGTCGAGCCCGACGCCTCCACCGCGAGCTACTTCTTCGCCGCCGCAGCCCTCACCGGCCGCGAGGTCACCGTCCCCGGCCTCGGCACCGGCGCGCTCCAGGGCGACCTGCGCTTCGTCGACGTCCTGCGGGAGATGGGCGCCGAGGTCGGCGTCGGCGCCGACGCCACCACCGTCCGCTCCTCCGGCCGGCTGCGCGGCATCACCGTCAACATGCGCGACATCTCCGACACCATGCCGACCCTCGCCGCGATCGCGCCGTACGCGGACGGGCCCGTCATCATCGAGGACGTCGCCAACACCCGGGTCAAGGAGTGCGACCGGCTGGAGGCGTGCGCCGAGAACCTGCGCGCCATGGGCATCACCGTCCACACCGGCCCGGACCGGATCGAGATCCACCCCGGCACGCCGAAGCCCACCGAGATCGCCACCCACGGCGACCACCGCATCGTGATGTCCTTCGCCGTCGCCGGACTGCGCACACCCGGTCTGACGTACGACGACCCCGGCTGCGTACGCAAGACGTTCCCGCGCTTCCACGAGGTGTTCGCGGACTTCGCCCACGACCTCGAAGGGCGCTGAAAGAGGTCGCGGGACCGGCTCACCCGGGACGCGCTGTCCCCGCACACAGCCGGAGCGGCAACAATGGGGGCATGAGCGACAGCCCCGCCCCCCTCGCCGATCCGCATCTCCTCTTCGACGCCGCGGACGGCCGCCGGGATCTCGTGATCCTCGGCTCCACCGGGTCCATCGGCACCCAGGCCATCGACCTGGTCCTGCGCAACCCCGACCGCTTCCGGGTCACGGCGCTCTCGGCCGCCGGCGGCCGGGTCGCCCTGCTGGCCGAGCAGGCCCGCCGGCTGCGCGTGGACACGGTCGCCGTCGCCGCCGAGGACGCGGTCCCCGCCCTGCGCGAGGCGCTGCGGGACCAGTACGGGGCCGGCGAGCCGCTCCCCGAGATCCTCGCCGGACCCGACGCGGCCACCACCCTCGCCGCGAGCGCCTGCCACACCGTGCTCAACGGCATCACCGGCTCCATCGGGCTCGCCCCGACCCTCGCCGCGCTGAAGGCGGGCCGCACGCTCGCCCTCGCCAACAAGGAGTCGCTGATCGTCGGCGGCCCGCTGGTGAAGGCGCTCGCCGCCCCCGGCCAGATCATCCCGGTCGACTCCGAGCACGCCGCGCTCTTCCAGGCGCTGGCCGCGGGCACCCGCGCCGACGTCCGCAAACTCGTCGTCACCGCCTCCGGCGGACCCTTCCGGGGCCGTACACGCGAGGAGCTGGCCGACGTCACGCGCGAGCAGGCGCTCGCCCACCCGACCTGGGCCATGGGACCGGTCATCACGATCAACTCCGCGACCCTGGTCAACAAGGGTCTTGAGGTCATCGAGGCGCATCTCCTCTACGACATCCCGTTCGACCGGATCGAGGTCGTGGTCCACCCGCAGTCCTACGTGCACTCGATGGTGGAATTCAGCGACGGCTCCACGCTCGCCCAGGCCACCCCGCCGGACATGGGCGGCCCCATCGCGATCGGTCTCGGCTGGCCCCAGCGGGTCCCGGACGCGGCCCCCGCCTTCGACTGGTCGAAGGCCTCCACCTGGGAGTTCTTCCCGCTGGACACCGAGGCCTTCCCGTCCGTCGGTCTCGCCCGGCACGTCGGCGGCCTCGGCGGCACCGCACCCGCCGTGTTCAACGCGGCCAACGAGGAGTGCGTCGACGCTTTCCTCGCCGGGCAGCTGCCCTTCAACGGAATCATGGATACGGTCACGGCTGTGGTGTCCGAACACGGCACCCCCGCCCCGGGAACCTCGCTCAGCGTCGCGGACGTCCTCGAAGCGGAAACGTGGGCCCGCGCACGGGCCCGGGAACTCTCGGCGAAAGCGACAGCGGAGGCGCACGCATGAGTCTGACCTCGATCCTGCTGACGGTCCTGGGGATCGCCGTCTTCGTCGTGGGCCTGCTCTTCTCCATCGCCTGGCACGAGCTGGGCCACCTCTCCACGGCCAAGATGTTCGGCATCCGGGTCCCGCAGTACATGGTCGGCTTCGGACCGACGCTCTGGTCCAAGCAGAAGGGCGACACGGAGTACGGCATCAAGGCCATCCCGGCCGGCGGCTACATCCGCATGATCGGGATGTTCCCGCCGGGACCCGACGGCCGCCTCGAAGCCCGCTCCACCTCCCCGTGGCGCGGCATGATCGAGGACGCCCGCTCCGCCGCCTTCGAGGAACTCCGGCCGGGCGACGAGAAGCGCCTCTTCTACACGCGCAAGCCGTGGAAGCGCGTCATCGTCATGTTCGCCGGCCCCTTCATGAACCTGGTCCTCGCGGTCGCCATCTTCATGGGCGTCGCGATGACCTTCGGCTTCCAGACCCAGACCACCGAGGTCGGCGGCGTCCAGAAGTGCGTGATCGCGCAGAGCGAGAACCGCGACAAGTGCGCGCCGAAGGATCCCGTCTCGCCCGCCAAGGCCGCCGGACTCCAGGAGGGCGACAAGATCGTCGCCTTCGCCGGCACGAAGGTCGACGACTGGGCGACGCTCTCGGACCGTATCCGCGAGACGATCGGCCCCGCCACCATCGTCGTCGAACGCGACGGCAAGGAGGTCACGCTCAACGCCGTCCTGCTCAAGAACGAGGTCGCCAAGAAGGACAGCAACGGCGAGGTCATCCCCGAGAAGTTCGTCGAGGCGGGCTACCTGGGCTTCGCCGCCCAGACCGAGATCGTGCCGCTCGGTTTCGGCGACTCCGTCGTCCGCATGGGCGACATGATCGAGAACGGCGTCGACTCCATCATCGCCCTGCCCTCCAAGATCCCGGCCCTGTGGGACGCGGCCTTCAGCGACGGCGAACGGGCCGACGACTCGCCGGTCGGCGTGGTCGGCGCGGCCCGCATCGGCGGTGAGGTGATGAACCTCGACATCCCGGCGCAGAACCAGGTCGCGATGATGCTGTTCCTGCTCGCCGGCTTCAACCTCTCGCTGTTCCTGTTCAACATGCTCCCGCTGCTCCCGCTGGACGGCGGGCACATCGCGGGCGCTCTGTGGGAGTCGCTGCGGCGCAACGTGGCCAAGGTCTTCCGGCGCCCCGACCCGGGCCCGTTCGACGTGGCCCGGCTGATGCCGGTCGCCTATGTGGTCGCCGGACTCTTCATCTGCTTCACCCTGCTGGTCCTGGTGGCCGACATCGTGAACCCGGTGAAAATCAGCTGACCGTCTCCTCGCACCCCTTCCGTCCCCGCTGTCCCACAGGTGTCGGCCGGGCACACACGTCGTGTCCGGCCGGTCACCGAGGGGTGGACATGTCGACACGGGTGCGTCCGCCCGGGCTCCGGTGCCGTAACCTCGAAGCCTGGAGCCCGCCGATCTCGGGACCTTGATCCACACCTTGGGGATGCACAGCGCATGACTGCGATTTCTCTCGGAATGCCGGCCGTTCCGACCAAGCTCGCCGACCGAAGGGTCAGCCGACAGATCCAGGTCGGCACGGTCGCGGTCGGCGGTGACGCGCCCGTTTCCGTGCAGTCGATGACGACGACCCGTACGTCGGACATCGGCGCCACGCTCCAGCAGATCGCCGAGCTGACGGCGTCCGGCTGCCAGATCGTCCGGGTCGCGTGCCCGACGCAGGACGACGCCGACGCGCTCGCCACCATCGCGAAGAAGTCGCAGATCCCGGTGATCGCCGACATCCACTTCCAGCCGAAGTACGTCTTCGCCGCGATCGACGCCGGCTGCGCGGCCGTCCGGGTCAACCCGGGCAACATCAAGCAGTTCGACGACAAGGTCAAGGAGATCGCCAAGGCGGCCTCCGAGACCCGCACCCCGATCCGGATCGGCGTCAACGCCGGCTCCCTGGACGCGCGGCTCCTGAAGAAGTACGGCAAGGCCACCCCCGAGGCCCTCGTCGAGTCCGCCCTGTGGGAGGCGTCCCTCTTCGAGGAGCACGGCTTCGGCGACATCAAGATCTCGGTCAAGCACAACGACCCGGTCGTCATGGTCAACGCCTACCGCCAGCTCGCCGCCCAGAGCGATTACCCGCTCCACCTCGGCGTCACCGAGGCCGGGCCGGCGTTCCAGGGCACCATCAAGTCGGCCGTCGCGTTCGGCGCCCTGCTCTCCGAGGGCATCGGCGACACCATCCGCGTCTCCCTCTCGGCCCCGCCGGCCGAGGAGGTCAAGGTCGGCCTGCAGATCCTGGAGGCGCTGAACCTCAAGCAGCGCCGCCTGGAGATCGTCTCCTGCCCGTCCTGCGGCCGCGCCCAGGTCGACGTCTACAAGCTCGCCGACCAGGTCAGCGCCGGCCTGGAGGGCATGGAGGTCCCGCTGCGCGTCGCGGTCATGGGCTGCGTCGTCAACGGCCCCGGCGAGGCCCGCGAGGCCGACCTCGGTGTCGCCTCCGGCAACGGCAAGGGCCAGATCTTCGTGAAGGGCGAGGTCATCAAGACCGTCCCCGAGTCGAAGATCGTCGAGACCCTCATCGAAGAGGCCCTGAAGATCGCCGAGCAGATGGAGAAGGACGGCATCGCGTCCGGCGAACCTCAGGTCTCCATCGGCGTCTGACCTGCACCTTTCCGCACCATCGCCGCCCCGCCGGGCTCCGTGCCCGGCGGGGCGACGGTGTCTCCGGGGACCGTCTCCCGGACTCCAGCGGTGTTCGAGAGGTTTGTCGGTTACAGTGCGGAAATCAGCAGACCGTATGGTGAGGCCCCCTCGTGTTGACGCAGACCACCACCCGGGTCCTCGAACCCAGCGACCTCGGCGCCGCACTCGCCATCCTCGAGAGCGAGCCCGTGGCCAACGCCTTTGTGACGTCCCGCGTGCAGGTCGCGGGGCTCGACCCCTGGCGCCTCGGCGGCGAGATGTGGGGCTGGTACGCCGACGGCAGGCTCCGCTCCCTGTGCTACTCCGGCGCCAACCTCGTCCCCATCTGCGCCGGACCCGAAGCCGTCCGCGCCTTCGCCGACCGGGCCCGCAGGGCCGGCCGCCGCTGCTCCTCCATCGTCGGCCCCGCCGAACCCACCACCCAGCTCTGGCGGCTCCTCGAACCCAGCTGGGGGCCCGCCCGCGAGGTACGCGGCAACCAGCCCCTCATGGTCACCGAACGCCCGGCCGCCGACGTCACGCCCGACCCGCTCGTCCGTCGCATCCGCAAGGACGAGGTGGAGGTCCTGATGCCGGCCTGCGTCGCGATGTTCACCGAGGAGGTCGGCATCTCCCCGCTCGCCGGCGACGGCGGCCTCCTCTACCAGGCCCGTGTCGCCGAACTCATCAGCACCGGCCGCTCCTTCGCCCGCATCGACGACGGCAAGGTCGTCTTCAAGGCGGAGATCGGCGCGGCCACCCCCCAGGCCTGCCAGATCCAGGGCGTCTGGGTCGCCCCCGAACACCGCGGCAAGGGCCTCTCCGAAACGGGCATGGCCGCCGTCCTGCGCTACGCCCTGGCCGACGTCGCCCCCGTCGTCAGCCTGTACGTGAACGACTACAACACCCCCGCCCGCAAGGCCTACCAGCGCGTCGGCTTCCGCGAGGTCGGCGCGTTCATGAGCGTCCTGTTCTGAACCGCCGCGCTTACCCGGGCGCCCGCCCCGGCCAGTAGGGTTCCGGCATGGCAGCCCCCGCAGAAGGCCCCGCAGCACCCGACGCCGAGATCGGCCCCCTCGACCTCGCCGGCCGCGTCGACGAAGCCCTGCACGTCCAGGCGGCCGCCTTCGGACTCAGCCAGGACGAGATCGACGTACGCCGCCACATCGTCCTCAGGCACCTGGAACACCCCCGTGCCCGGGCACTCGGCGCCACTGCCCCCGACGGCCGGCTCGTCGGCTTCGTCTACGGGCTGCCCAACGACCGCACCCAGTGGTGGTCGACCGTCGTCGAGCCCTATCTCCGGGCCACCGGGTCCGACGGCTGGCTCGACGACTCCTTCGTCATCACCGAACTCCACGTCCACCCCGACCACCAGCAGCGCGGCATCGGCCGCACCCTGATCACCACCATCACCGACGCCGTCGAGCACCCCCGGTCGATCCTCTCGGCGATCGACAAGGACAGCCCGGCCCGCGCCCTGTACCGCTCGCTCGGCTACCGCGACCTGGCCCGCCAGGTCGTCTTCCCGAGCGCCCCGCAGCCGTACGCGGTCATGGGAGCGCCCCTGCCGCTGCTGCGCTAGACCTTATGGATTTCCGCCCGCCCGCGCCGCCCGGTTAACCTCGGGCTCACCACTTTCGCGAGCAGGAGTTCACCATGGCCCAGGTCCAGCGCATGTCCCGATTGATGATCAAGACACTGCGCGACGACCCGGCGGACGCCGAGACGCTCAGCCACAAGCTGCTGGTCCGCGCCGGGTACGTCCGCCGCAACGCGGCCGGCATCTGGTCCTGGCTGCCGCTCGGCAAGAAGGTCCTGGACAACATCTCAGGCGTGGTCCGCGAGGAGATGGACGCCATCGGCGCCCAGGAGGTCCTGCTGCCCGCCCTGCTGCCCAAGGAGCCCTACGAGGCGTCCGGGCGCTGGGAGGAGTACGGCGACCTGCTCTTCCGCCTCAAGGACCGCAAGGGCGGCGACTACCTCCTCGGCCCCACCCACGAGGAGATCTTCACCCAGACCGTCAAGGACCAGTGCACGTCCTACAAGGACCTGCCGGTGATGCTCTACCAGATCCAGACGAAGTACCGTGACGAGGCCCGCCCCCGCTCCGGCGTGCTCCGCGGACGCGAGTTCCAGATGAAGGACTCGTACAGCTTCGACACCACCGACGAGGGCCTCGCGCACTCCTACGCCCTGCACCGGGCCGCGTACATCAAGATCTTCGAGCGCCTGGGCCTGGACCACCGCATCGTCTCCGCCGTCTCCGGCGCGATGGGCGGCTCGGCCTCCGAGGAGTTCCTCGCCCCCGCCGCCGCCGGTGAGGACACCTTCGCCGACTGCCCGAACTGCGACTACGCCGCCAACACCGAGGCCGTGACCTTCGCGCTCGCCCCGGTCGACGGCTCGGCGCACGGCGCGGTCGAGGAGCTGGACACCCCCGACACCCCGACCATCGAGACCCTCGCCGAGCACCTGGGCGTCCCCGCCTCCGCCACCCTGAAGAACCTGCTGGTCAAGGTGGACGGCGAGATCGTCGCCGTCGGCGTCCCCGGCCACCGCGAGGTCGACCTCGGCAAGCTGGGCGAGCACCTGGCCCCCGCCGTCGTCGAACTGGTCACCGCCGAGGACTTCGTCGGCCGCGACGACCTCGTACGCGGCTACGTCGGCCCCCAGGGCCTGGAGAAGGTCCGCTACCTCGCCGACCCCCGCGTCGCCCCCGGCACCTCCTGGATCACCGGCGCCAACAAGGAGGGCAAGCACGCGAAGAACGTCGTCGCGGGCCGTGACTTCGAGGTCGACCAGTACCTGGACGTCGTCGTCGTCGAGGAGGGCGACCCCTGCCCCAAGTGCGGCACCGGCCTGGTCCTGGACCGCGCCATCGAGATCGGCCACATCTTCCAGCTCGGCCGCAAGTACGCCGACACCTTCCAGCTCGACGTGCTGGGCCAGCAGGGCAAGCCCGTCCGCGTCACGATGGGCTCGTACGGCATCGGCGTCTCCCGCGCCGTGGCCGCCCTCACCGAGCAGACCGCCGACGACAAGGGCCTGTGCTGGCCCCGCGAGATCGCCCCGGCCGACGTCCACGTCGTCGCCGCGGGCAAGGCCCTCCAGACGGAGCTGGCCCTGGAGGTCTCGGAGAAGCTCAACGCGGCGGGCCTGCGCGTCCTGGTCGACGACCGCCCCGGTGTCTCGCCCGGCGTGAAGTTCACCGACTCCGAGCTGATCGGCGTGCCCAAGATCCTGGTCGCCGGGCGCCGCTCCGCCGACGGCGTCCTGGAGCTGAAGGACCGCCGCACCGGCGAGCGCGAGGAGCTGACCGTCGACGAGGCGATCGCCCGCCTGACGGCCGACCTGGCCTGACCAGCCGATGGGAAAGGCCCCCGCGCAAGCGTTGCGCGGGGGCCTTCGTCGTACGGGGCAGGACTACAGCCAGCCCGCGAACTCCAGGTTCACCTCGCCCATCTGACGCCGCCCCTCGGCCAGCGCGCGGGTGCCCGACTCGACCGCGCGGAACAGCGTCCAGCCGTGCAGCCGCGTCTGGTCCACCTCCAGCGACTCCGCCAGCTTCTTGACCCGCCGCCGCGCCGTCGCCGGGCCGCCGGGGGAGGCGACCAGATCCTCCGCCCGGTCCCGCACCAGCCGCGCCAGGTCGTAGGCGCGCTCGCCCACCAGCGGCTCGGGGCCCACCGTCAGCCACGGCGCGCGTTCCCCGGACAGCACCTTGCTCTGCCGGAAGTTGCCGTGCAGCAGCAGGAGTTCGGGCTCCCCCTCGATCAGCTCCGCCCGGGCCACGAGCGCCGCGTCCACCAGGGGGGCCAGCTCCGGGTCGGCCTCGACAGCCGCCCGCATCCCGGCGCTCTGCCGTTCGGTCCGCCCGGCCACCGTCTCGAAGGTGTGCCCGGCGGGCGGCGCCACCCACAGCCGGCGCAGCGTGCCCGCCGCCTCCAGCAGGGCCTTCGCCTCCGGCAGCGAGCGCAGCGACACCTCGGGGTGCAGCCGCTCCAGCAGCAGAGCCCCGGACGCGTCGAGCGCCGCTCCGGCCGGCTCCGGGGTGTCCAGCGGCTTCACCGCGCCCCAGCCGTTCCAGTGCTCCAGCGCCGCCCGCTCCAGCTCAGGCCCTGCGACCGGCGGGGCGAGCTTCAGCGCGGCCGGGGTCCCGTCGGCCCGCCGCACCAGGACCACCAGGGAGCTGCGCCCGCCGGGGGCGGCCACCCGCTCCACGGTCAGGCCGTCCTCGGCGGCGAGCGCCCGCTCGGTCAGCGCGGGGAGCCCGGCCAGCCAGTCGGCCGCCGCGGCGTCCCCGTACATCTCACCGAGCGCGCGCACCAGGCGCTGCGGCGGTTCGAAACCCATACGTCGTGTGTTCCCTTTCCGGATCCTTCGGTTCAGCGCGTCCCGTCCGCGCCCGCGGCCTCCACCGGGCCCGTCGCGGCCGGATCCGCACCGGCGGCCCGCTCGGTGAGCCCCGGAAAGGCTACGTTGCCGCCCCGCCACCGGGCCGACCGCACCGCGGCCTCCCGCAGCGCGCCCGCGGCGTCCCCCCGCCGCGCGCCCTCGGTGGCCCGTACGAGATCGGCGTAGGCGCCCGCGATCCGGTCCTCCAGGACCGCGGCGAGCCGCACAGCGGCGGGGCCGTCCGGCACGGCGAACGGCAGGGCGTACGCGGCGTTCGAGGCGACCGGGCGCCCGCCCAGGTCCCGGGCGGTGCGCGCCAGCGCGTCCCGGCGGGCCCGGTGGGCGTCGTGCGCCGCGCGGGCCTCGGCGCCCTGCTTCCCGTCGAGACGGCCGCCGAGCACGCCGTACCCGTACACCGCGGCGTGCTCGGCGGCCAGGGCGGCCTGGACGGCGGTCAGCTCGGGGGAGCCGGCGTCGGAGTCGTCATCGGACCGCCGGATCGAACGGGTGCTCATACGGCTGTCTCCTCGGCCAGTTCGGTCAGCAGATACGCGTGCGCCGCGGCGGCCGCCGCCACCGAGGCCAGCAGCCGGGCCAGCTCCGGCCCGGCCGTCAGCAGGGCCTCGCCGTACCCGTCGGCCCGGCGGCGCTCGGCGGCGGCCAGCTCCCGCACAGCGGCCTTCGGGTCGGCCGACACCGGACCGGCAGGTGCCGGAGGGGCATCGTCGCCCTTCGGCGCGCCCTTCCTCGGCGCGTCCTCGGCGCGCGGCGGCGCCAGTGCCTTCCCGTGTTCGGCCACGGCCGCCCGCAGCGGTTCGAGGCCCGCCGCCGTGGCCGGATGTGCCTCGGTCACCAGGTCGTACCGGGCGAGCAGGAGGGCGCCGTCGCGCACCGCCTTCTCGCGCAGCGCCTTCTCGGTCTTCGCGGTGGGGGCCCGCGCGCCGGAGTGCGCGGGCTGCTTCCCCCCGGCGCCTTCGTCGTCGCCCCCGCAGCCGGTCAGCACCGCACCCAGGGCCAGGGCTCCCGTCGCGGTGAGCGCCCCCCTGCGCGTCGTCCCCGTGCGCCGCACGTTTCTCCTTCGGGCCTGGACCGGTCCTGACAGGATCTGTCCTGTTGTGATCACCGCAGGCGAGCGTACCCGCGGCCGGGCGGCAGGCGGACGGCAACACCCCTGGCGACCGGATACCCTTTGACCTGACGCACGACGATCCCCACAACAGCACACGCGGCCGAGGAGTCACCCGGATGAGCACCACCCAGAGCGAGAGGCTGCGCGGGCTGCTGGAACCGCTCGTCAGCGCCCAGCAGCTGGACCTCGAGGAGATCGAGGTGTCCCGGGCCGGCCGGCGGGGAGTGCTGCGGGTCATCGTGGACTCCGACGAGGGCGTCGAGCTGGACGCCTGTGCGGAGCTGAGCCGCGCGATCTCCCAGAAGCTGGACGAGACCGACGCGATGGGCGAGGGCGAGTACGTCCTCGAAGTCAGCTCCCCCGGCGCGGACCGCCCGCTGACCGAGCACCGCCACTACGTACGCGCCACCGGTCGGCTGGCCAGATTCCAGCTGACCGGCGACGGCTCCGGCGAGCTGGTCGCCCGCATCCTCGCCGTCGACGAGGACGGGCTCGACCTCGAAGTGCCCGGCGTCAAGGGGCGCAAGCCCACCGCCCGCCGCCTCGCCTTCGACGAGATCGCCAAGGCGCGCGTGGAGATCGAATTCAACCGCAAGGACAAGAAGGAAGAGGAGGCGTAGCCGTGGACATCGATGTGAAGCTTCTGAAGGGCTTGGCGCAGGACAAGGAGATCCCGTTCGACGTGCTCGTCGGGGCGATCGAGTCGGCCCTCCTCATCGCGTACCACCGCACCGACGGCAGCTACCGCCGGGCGCGCGTGAAGCTCGACGAGAACGGCCACGTCACCGTGTGGGCCAAGGAGGACCCGGCCGACCTCGAAGAGGGCCAGGAGCCCAAGGAGTTCGACGACACCCCCTCCGGCTTCGGCCGCATCGCCGCGACCACCGCCAAGCAGGTCATCCTGCAGCGGCTGCGCGACGCCGAGGACGACAAGACCTTCGGCGAGTACGCCGGACACGAGGGCGATGTCGTCACGGGCGTCGTCCAGCAGGGCAAGGACCCCAAGAACGTCCTGGTCGACATCGGCAAGCTGGAAGCCATCCTTCCGGTGCAGGAGCAGGTCCCGGGCGAGGAGTACACCCACGGCCTGCGCCTGCGTACGTATGTCGTCCGGGTCGCCAAGGGCGTCCGCGGCCCGTCGGTGACGCTGTCGCGCACCCACCCCAACCTCGTGAAGAAGCTCTTCGCGCTGGAGGTCCCGGAGATCGCGGACGGCTCGGTGGTCATCGAGGCCATCGCCCGCGAGGCCGGTCACCGCACCAAGATCGCCGTACGCTCCACCCGTGCCGGACTGAACCCCAAGGGCGCCTGCATCGGCCCGATGGGCAGCCGGGTGCGCAACGTCATGGCCGAGCTGCACGGCGAGAAGATCGACATCGTGGACTGGTCCGACGACCCGGCCGAGATGGTCGCCAACGCGCTCTCGCCCGCCCGGGTGAGCAAGGTCGAGGTCGTCGACCTCGGTGCCCGCTCCGCCCGTGTCACCGTGCCGGACTACCAGCTGTCGCTGGCGATCGGCAAGGAGGGGCAGAACGCCCGCCTCGCCGCCCGCCTCACCGGCTGGCGGATCGACATCCGGCCGGACACCGAGACGGACGAGGAGCGGGAGAACGCCGACCGCGAGCGGGCCGAGCGGGCCCGGGAGCGCTCGGAAAGGCGTTGACCCGGAGCCGCTCCAGGGAATAGATCTTGGACGCACGCCGCTGAGATCACGACAACATCCGTTCGATTTTTGCCCCAAAGGGGTGAGGTCGGTGCGGGGAGGTAGACTTAAACGTGTCTGGCCGGACGCAAGCCCGCGCTTGCCCCGAGCGAACCTGTGTGGGATGCCGGGAGCGAGTGGCCAAGAGCGAGCTGCTGCGCATCGTGGTGGACGAGGGCGCCTGCGCCCCTGATCCACGCGGTACGCTGCCCGGCCGGGGTGCATATGTGCATCCCACCTCTGTCTGTCTCGACCTGGCGGTTCGCCGCCGGGCGTTCCCCCGGGCCTTCAAGGCCAAGGGGCCGTTCGACACCGCGGCACTCACGCGGTTCGTCGAACGGGTGACACCGTAAGAAAGTGAACGGCACGGGACCCCGTGCGGTCAGGTACCTCGCGAGTTGGAAGTAGGTCGAGATTGCGATGAGCACTCGATGAGTACGCGATGAGTACGCCCATGAAGTAGCGACGGTCCGGCGGTAACCCGGACCTAAAAGGAGCGAAGTGGCTAAGGTCCGGGTATACGAACTCGCCAAGGAGTTCGGCGTCGAGAGCAAGGTCGTCATGGCCAAGCTCCAAGAACTCGGTGAATTCGTCCGTTCGGCGTCCTCGACGATCGAGGCGCCGGTTGTACGTAAGTTGACCGACGCACTGCAGGGGCCCGGCGGCAACGCCGGCAAGCCCGCTGCCAAGCCTGGCGCGCCCCGTAAGGCGACGCCCGCGAAGCCCGCAGCGCCCTCCCCGGCCGCTGCGGCACGTCCCGCTGCCCCGAAGCCCGGCGCCCCGGCCCCCAAGCCGGCCGCCGCCGAGGCCCCGAGCAGCACCCCGGCAGCGCCCTCCGCGCCGTCGGCGGGCCCCCGTCCGGGCCCGAAGCCCGCGCCGAAGGCGGCCCCGGCGACCCCGGTCCCGGCCGCCGAGTTCTCGGCTCCGGCACCGGAGCGCCCGGCCGCCCCGCAGGCCCCGCGTC
>NZ_QWFA01000097.1 GCF_003501885.1 Streptomyces globisporus | reverse complement strand
GCCTTGGGCTTCGCGGCGGCCCCCGCACCCGCCCCGAAGCCCAAGGCGAAGAAGCCCGCCCTCGCGTTCCCGGCGGACTACGACGACGAGGCGAAGGACATCATCCGCGCGGTCAAGCCGTACTCGATGACCTCGCCGGAGCGGCTCAACGCCTTCATCCTCGCCACGCGGTACATCGCCCGGCACAACATCCCCGGCGACATTGTCGAGTGCGGTGTCTGGCGCGGCGGTTCGATGCAGGCGTGCGCCCGGACCCTGCTGTCCGTCGGGGAGACCGAGCGCGGGCTGTACCTCTTCGACACGTACGAGGGGATGACCCCGCCCACCGCCGAGGACCTGCGGCGCGACGGCCGGCCGGCCCAGGAACTGCTGGACGCCCAGGGCAAGGACCGGCCGATCTGGGCGGTCGCGTCCCTGGAGGACGTCAAGGCGGGCTTCGAGAGCGTCCCGTACCCGAAGGAGCGCGTGCACTACGTGCAGGGCCGGGTCGAGGACACCGTCCCCGGTCAGGCCCCGGAGCAGATCTCGATCCTGCGCCTGGACACCGACTGGTACGCCTCCACGAAGCACGAACTGGAGCACCTGTACGACCGGCTGGTCCCGGGAGGCGTCCTCCTGATCGACGACTACGGCTACTGGCAGGGATCCCGCCAGGCGGTGGACGAGTTTCTGGAGAAGACCGGTGAGCGGCTCCTCCTGCTCCGCATGGACGAGGGCCGGATCGCCGTCAAGCCCTGACCCGCATTCCTCGCGGCGACGCCGAGCCCCGTGCCCTCCCGGTGCGGGGCTCGAACGCGTCACCGGTGCGCCCCCGGGCGCCCGATTCCGCCCCTCCCGTCACCCGAACGGACCCCCTCGGGTGACCGGTGACCACGGCGCGGGTTGTACCCCATGGCCCCCGGCGGGCCCTCCACGCCCCCCGAAGCCCCAGTCCCCGGAAGGATCGTGCGCTGCGATGGCACCCCGTCTCACCGTCGTCGTCCCCCTGTACAACGTCGAGGAGTACCTCGGTGCCTGCCTGTCCTCGCTCGCCGAGCAGACCATGCCCGACCTGGAGGTCGTCCTCGTCGACGACGGCTCCACGGACGACGGCCCGGCGCTGGCCCAGGAGTTCACCGAACGCGATCCCCGCTTCCGGCTGATCCGGCAGGCGAACGCCGGGCTCGGCGCGGCCCGCAACGCCGGGGCCCGGGAAGCCCATCCCGACGCGGAGTTCCTGACGTTCGTCGACAGCGACGACGTCGTCCCGCCCGGCGCGTACGCCCGGATGCTCGCCGAACTCGACCGCTCCGGTTCCGACTTCGCCACCGGCAACGTCCTCCGGCTGCGGGCCAACGGGGATCTCGAACAGTCCCCGATGTTCCGCAAACCGATGGAGAAGGCCCGCCCGGCCACCCATGTCACCCGGGACTGGATCCTGCTCGGCGACCGCATCGCCTGCAACAAGGTCTTCCGCCGCGCCTTCTGGGACGAGCACGCCTTCGCCTTCCCGACCGGCGTGCTCTACGAGGACATCGCCGTCGTCCTTCCCGCCCACTTCCTGGCCCGCTCCGTCGACGTCGTCGAGGAACCCGTCTACCACTGGCGCGACCGCGACGGCTCGATCACCACCCGGCGGGCCGTCCCCCGGGGCATCCGCGACCGGGTCACCGCCGTCACCACCGTCAGCGGCTTCCTCGCCGAGCGGTCAACGAAAGAAGGCGCGGCCGACGCCGCCGAGGCCAAGCGCCGCTACGACGCCCACGCCCTCTCCGGAGACCTGTGGCTGTTCATCGAGGCCCTGCCGGACGGCGACGCGGAGTTCCACGAAGCCTTCCTGGAGCACGCCGGCGCGTTCGCCTCCACCGTCGAACCCGACGTCTTCGCCTCGCTGCCCCTGCATCTGCGGGTCAAGTGGCAGCTCATCCGCGAGCGCCGGCTCCCCGAACTCCTCGCCCTCCTCGCCGACGAGAAGAAGGACCGGGACACCTTCCACGTCCGCGGACTGCTCCGCCTCCGCGCTCACCACCCCGCCGTACGCGACCCGTTGCCCCCCGCCGCGACCGCGCTCACCCCCGCCGACCTGCCCGTCCACGCCCACCTCACCGAGGCCGTCTGGCGGGACGGGCTGCTGCGTCTGACCGGGTACGCCTATGTGCGCAACGCCCCCGGCGGCCCGCCGCGCCTCGGCTGGCTGCGGGCCGGGAAGCGGCTCATCCCGTTGCGGCTGCGCCCCGTCGGCGGGGACGAGGCCACTGCCCGGTCCGGCCGCTCCCTGCACCGGTACGACCGTGCCGGGTTCACCGCCACCGTCGACCCGCGCAGGCTCACCACCAAGAGCGGCCGTACGACGTGGAAGCTGGAGGCCGTCGTCGTCGGCGCGGGGCGGCCGCGCCGGGGGCCCATGCGGCTCGTCGGCACCCCGGCCCCGCCCGCCGTGACGTACACCGACGAGCGGACCCGTATCGTCCCCGTCCTGTCCGGCAACAAGCTGGAGCTGCGCACCGAACGCGTCGCCGCCGTCCTGACCGGGCAGTCGGCGGTCGAGGACACCGTCCGGCTGGAGGTGAAGGTCCTCGGCGACTCCGGTCCTGTCGCGCTGCGGCTCACCGAGTGGCGCACCAAGGAGACCCGGGAGTTCGCCCTGCGCGGCTCGCCCGGCTCCCGGGCGGCGGACATCCCGCTCAGCGCGTTCCGGGGGGAGGACGACGTCTGGGGCGTCCAACTCCTCTGTGATGGCGCGGCGTTGACCGTCGCCGCCCGGTCCGACGGTCCGGACGGGCGTTACGCACTGCCCGGTGGTCGCGAGGTGTACGTGGCCCCCAATCCCTCGGGCGACCTCGTCCTCACCGACCGGGCCGTCCAGCCCGTGGTCACCTCCGCCGTCTGGGAAGGGTCGGGCGATCTGGTCCTCGAAGGGGCGTTCTCCGAGCCCACCGGCACCGCCCATGAACTCGTCCTGCGTCACAGCGGTCACCAGGAGGAAGTCGTCGTCGAGGTGGAGCGGGGCGAGGGCGACGAATTCCGGGCCGTCATCACACCCGCCGCCGTCGAAGGTCCCGGCGGAGCGCTGCCGCTCGCCGAGGGGCGCTGGTACCCCTTCCTGCGCACGCCGGGGGAGCGCGACCCGGAGGCGTACCGGCCGCTCCGGCTCAGCACCCCCCTGCACAGCACCCTTCCCCGCCAACAGCATCGGAACGGGAGGGATTTCATCCTCCAGCGGCGCTACCACGACCGGCTCGTCCTGGAGTCCGGCAGCGCTCTCCCGGCCGCCGACCGGGGGCCGTACGGCCAGCGAGCCCGGCGCGATCGGTACGCCGTGGTCCGTGCCGTCGCCCCGGCCGCGACGCGCCCCGCCGTCCTCTACTCCAGTTTCGACGGCCGCCAGTTCTCCGACTCGCCCCGGGCCATCCACCGCGAACTCGCCTCCAGGGACGGGGACATCGAGCATCTGTGGGTCGTCCGCGACCAGCAGGCGGCCGTGCCCGACGGGGTCAGGCCCGTCGCCCTGCACAGCGCCGAGTGGTATCAGGCGCTGGCCCGCAGCCGCTGGATCGTCACCAACACCCACCTCCCCGAATGGTTCGAGCGGGCGGAGGGCCAGTGCGTCGTCCAGACCTGGCACGGCACCCCCCTCAAGCGCATCGGCCGCGATCTCGCGGGAAGCTCGCACGCCGACGCCGCGTACATGGCGTCCATGGAGCGCCGGTCCGCCCAGTGGAGTGTGCTCGTCTCCCCGAACAGCTTCTCCACCCCCGTCCTGCGCCGCGCCTTCGGCTACGGCGGCGAGGTCCTGGAGTGCGGCTATCCACGCAACGACCTGCTGTACGCCTCCGACCGGGCCAAGGTCGCCGCCGCCGTACGGGAGCGGCTCGCGATCCCCGAGGGGCGGCGGGTGATCCTGTACGCCCCGACCTGGCGCGAGGACCAGCCCCGGGTGGGCGGGAAGTACGCCCCCGACCTCCATCTCGACCTGGAGCAGGCCCGCGAGACCCTTGGCGACGACCACGTCCTGCTGGTCCGGCGGCACTACCTCGTCGGCGGCAGCGTGCCCGACACCGACTTCGTCCGGGACGTCTCCCGCCACCCGGACGTCGCCGAACTCATGTTGATCAGTGATGTGTTGGTCACCGACTACTCCTCGATCATGTTCGACTTCGCGCAGACCGGCCGCCCGATGCTCTTCCACACCTACGACCTGGCCCACTACCGCGACACCCTGCGCGGTTTCTGCTTCGACTTCGAGCACCGCGCCCCCGGCCCTCTGATCCCCGACTCCGCCGGGATCGTGGCCGCGCTCCGTGACCCGGACGCGGCTACCGCCGAACACCGGGAGGCGTACGAGCAGTTCCGGGAGGCGTTCTGCGACCTCGACGACGGGACCGCCGCCGCCCGGGTCGTGGACCGGATGCTGAAAAGCGACCGGGCTGCCGAGGGGGAGCAGGCATGAGCGACTTCAGCTGTGTGATCACCGGTGGCGGGGACGGCGAGGGCCCCGGCGGGGCCGACGCCCTGCGCGCCTCCGTGGAGTCAGTCCTCGGCCAGTCGATGCGCGCCGCCGAGGCCCTCGTCGTCCTCGCCTCCGCCGCCGACCCGGCCGTCCGCGCCGCCGCCCGCGCCCTCGCCGCCCGCGCCCCCGAACGGGTCCGCCTCGTCCACGCCGACCCGGCCGCCCGCACCACCGGGGCCCTGCGCAACGCGGGTCTCGACGCGGCGACCGGCCGGTACGTCCTGGTCCTCGGCAGCGGCGAGCGGCTTCAGAAGCACGCCTGCCGCAACCTCTGGCAGGCGGGCGAGACCAGCCGCGCCGATCTGATCGCCGGCCGCTGGAGCCGGATCACCGACGAGAGCGGCAAGGAGCGGGAACCGTCCTGGCAGGGGGAGCTGTTCGCCCGCTCCCGCACCCTCACCCGCTTCACCGAGGCCCCCCAACTCGTCGTCCGGGACGCGCTGGTGACCGGATTCTGTCTTCGCCGCGAGGCCGCCCGGCGGCACGGGCTGCGGTACGAGGAGGATCTGGCGCACGGCGAGATCCTGTTCGGCCCGCTCGCCGCCGCGTCGGTCGGCCGGATCGCCCTGGTCCGCCGGCTCGTCGTGACCGGCCGGGCCGTTCCCGACCGGGCCCGCGACCTCGTCGCCCTGGTCGAGGCGCACCGCCGTGTCGCCAACACCCTCGTTGCCCGCGGGCTGCCCGAGCTGCGCGAGGAGCGGGAGAAGGCGTTCCACCGGGACCATCTGGTGCCGCTGGTCCGCTCCTTCCCCGCTCTGCCCGCCGTCCGCCGCGACCGGGTCGCCGCCGCTGCCGCCCGCGCGCTGACCGGGCCCGTCCCGCCGGACCTGCCGCCGCCGGAGCGGGTCGCCGTGACCCTGCTGGGCCGGGGTGATGCCGAGGGGATCCTGGCCGCGGCCTACGCGCTGAGCCGGCCCGCCACCGTGTGCGCACCGCTGACAACGGGTGCGGACGGCCGGGTCGGCTGGGTCGGGGAGGACGGGGAGCCCGTTGCCGACATCACCGAACTCGGCCACCAGTACCGCCGGTTCGGCGAGATGCGGCTGATGAACAGGCTCACCCGCTGCGCCGCCGCCGACCACGGCCGCCTGCTCCTCGAAGGCCGTCTCGTGCTGCCCGGGCCCACCGGGCCCGACCCCGGCGCTTCCCTTACCGCCACCCTGGAGTTCCGGGCCCGGGGCGGGGCGCGCGCCGTCGCGTTCCCGGCCGAGGTGGTCCGGCGCGACGGGGACGGAATCACCTGGCGCGCGCGGGCCGACGTCTCGCGCCGCCTGCGCCCCGTCGGCGTCCGCGACACGGCGTGGGACGCGCGGCTGATCGTGGAGGCCGACGGGGTCCGGTCCGTCAGCGACCTGTTCGCCCCGCAGGACCAGGTGGCCGGGGCGGTCCGCTTCGCCGCGCGGCCCCGGCTCGGGCGGCTCGCCGGGGACACCTGGGAGCCCTACATCACCGTCAAGGACCACTTCGCGCTCCGGCTGGCCGCCCGCCGCCGCCCGGCCCGCACCGCGCACCGCCTGGTCCGCTACGCCACCCGCTTCCGGCCCGCCCGCAAGGCCAAGCTCCTCGTCCGCGCCCTGCGCAAGCGCCTCGACCGATACCGCTCCCGAGGTTTCAAGGCCCCCGTCTACAACACCTGGCTCACCCGCCTCCCCGTGCGCCGGGGCTCCGTGGTCTTCGAGAGCCACATGGGCACCTGCTACGGCGACAGCCCGCGCTCCCTGTACGAGGAGATCCGCCGCCAGGGCCTGAAGCTCCACGCCACCTGGTCCTACGACCCGTCCCCGGCCGGATTCCCCGAGGACGCCCGCCTCGTGCGCCGCTGGTCCTGGCGCTACCTGTGGGCGCTGGCCCGCGCCGAGTACTGGGTCGACAACCAGGGCTTCCCGCAGCATCTGCGCAAGCCCGACCGCACCACGTACCTCCAGACCTGGCACGGCTCCGCGTACAAACGGATGGGCTTCGACGAGACCCGCGTACGGCTCCAGAACGCCCCGCAGCGCGAACGGCTCCAGCAGGCCGTCGACCGCTTCGACCACTTCCTCGTCCGCTCCGAGCACGACGTGACCACCCTCGCCCGCGCCTACCGGCTGCCCGAGGAGAGGCTCCTGCGCACGGGCTACCCGCGCAACGACGCCCTGATCGCGGAGCGCACCCGGGCCGAGGCCGAGGGAAGGCTGCCGCGCCCGCCGCTCGCCGGGGCGCTCGGGCTCGACGACCACAAGAAGACCGTGCTGTACGCCCCGACGTTCCGGGGCGGCCCCGGAAAGCAGCGAAGGAGCCGACTCCTGCTGGACGTACGGGAGTTCGCGGAGCGGTTCGGCGACACCCACACCCTGCTCGTGCGGGCCCACTACTTGGAGTCGGCCCGGCTGCCGGTCTGCCCGCCCGGCACCGTCGTCGACGTCTCCCGCCACCACGACGTCAGCGAACTCCTCACGATCACCGATGTGCTGGTGACCGACTACTCCTCCATCATGTTCGACTTCGCCCTCCTCGACCGGCCCGTCGTGCTGTTCGCCCCCGACCTGGAGACGTACGCGGCGGACCGCGGCAGCTACTTCGACCTGCGGGAACAGGCCCCGGGGCCGGTGGCCGAGACTCAGGACGAGCTGTTCGCCGCCCTCGCGGAACTGAAGGAGTCCGACATCCGGTACGCCGATCAACGCCGGTCCTTCGCCGAGCGGTTCGGCTCCTACGACCAGGGCGACGCGGCCCGCGCCGCCGTCGCCGCCGTCTTCGGGCCCACCGCCTCCCGGGGCGTCCGCCAGACCACTGACCAAGACCGGGGGGCCGGCCGATGAGCCGCGACATCTTCATCGTCTCCAACAGCACCGACGAACTCGGCGGCGTCACCGGCTGGATGCACCAGATGGCCCGCCTCTTCGCGGGCCAGGGCCACCGGGTCCACACCGTCGGCATCCACGCCTCCGACCTCAAGATGACGCTGCCCCGGCAGCCCGACCACCCCGTCACCGCCCTCTATCCCGCACACCCCCCGACCCCCTGGACGCCCCACGGCGTCCGCGACCGCTTCCGGATCCCCACCCGGCGCAAGGAGGCCGCCCGGGCCGCCGCCAAGAAGCAGGCCGTCGGACGGCTCTCGGAGCTCTTCGCCACCGCCCGGCCCGGCGCGGTCGTCATCGTCACCCAGGTCTGGGCGATGGAGTGGGTCGGGGAGGCCGACACCACCGGGCTGCGGGTCATCGGGATGAGCCACGAGTCCTACGACTACTCCCGCGCGAGCCACCGCTACCGCTGGATCAAGAACCACTACAAGGACCTCGACCACTGGCTCGTCCTGACCGAGGAGGACGCCGACCGGTGGGCCGGGGACGGCATGAACAACGTCGGCTTCCTGCCCAACGCCCTTTCCCGCCTCCCGCTCGTGCCCTCCCCGCGCACCGCGAAGACCGTCGCCAGCATCGGCCGGCTCAGCGACCAGAAGGGCATCGACCTGCTTTTGGACACCTGGGCCATGGTCGCCCCCGCCCGCCCCGACTGGCGGCTGCGCGTGTACGGGGCGGGCGAGGACGAGGCCGCGCTGAAGGCACAGTGCACGGGCCTCGGCCTCGACGGCTCCGTGGAGTGGATGGGCCGCACCGACGACGTGGAGCGGGCCCTCGCGGACGCCTCCGTCTTCGTCCAGTCCTCCCGCGGCGAGGGCTTCCCGCTCGCGTTGCTGGAGGCGATGGCCAGCGGCGTGCCGTGTGCCGCCTTCGACTGCGCGCCCGGGGTCCGCGAGATCGTCCGGGACGGCGAGGACGGGCTCCTCGCACCCGCCGGGGACGTCGCCGCCCTCGCCGACCGGCTGCTCCGACTCACCGGCAATCCCCGGCTGCGCGACGCGATGGGCGCGCGCGCCCGCTCCGGCGTCCAGCGGTTCTCCGAACCGGAGACCCTGCGCCGCTGGGAGGAGCTGTTCGCGTTCCTGGAGCGCTGAGCGGAGTTCCTGAAACGCCGAGCCGACCCCGGTCGTACGGGCCGGGTCAGCCTCCGACGGTCGCCCCGGCCCCGTCCTGCGAGGGCAGGGCCGCGGGCGTCCGGCGGGCCGAGAACGGCACCGGCAGCGGCAGCCCGTCCGTCTCCCCGAGGAAGACCCGCCGCACCACCCGCTCGGCGGCGTACCCGTCGTCGTACGGACAGAACCGGGCCCGGAACGCGGCCCGCAGCTGCGCCGAGCGGGAGCCCCGCCAGTGGTCCGTGGCGAAGATGTCGAACAGCTCGTCCTGGCTCCGGGCGACGACGCCGGGCGGGAACGCCGTGATGTCGAAGTACGTGCCCCGGGCCGCCTCGTACGCCTGGATGTCGTCCAGGTGCAGCACCACAGGGCGGTCCAGGTTGACGTAGTCGAACATCAGCGAGGCGTAGTCGGTGAGCAGGGCGTCCGAGGCGAGCGCCAGCGTCTCCACGGAGCGGTGGGCGCTCACGTCGATGATCCGGGGATGCGGCGCCCGGCCCCTGCCGCCGGGACCGGCGGGACGCGGCGCCCGGGCGAGGATCACGAACTGCGGGCCCAGGACCCGGACCAGCCGCTCCAGGTCCAGCAAGGGCCGCTGGAAGCGCCGGTAGTCGCGGGGGACGGGGGCGTACAGCAGGGCGACGGCCCCCTCCGGGATGCCCAGCGTCTCGCGCAGCCGCCCCACATCGGCCGGGCCGGTGCGGTGGTAGACGTCATTGCGCGGTGAGCCGTACTCCAGCGTCGTGTACGCGGACGGATAGGCCCGTTCCCGTACGAGGGTGGAGTGCGGGTTGGCCGAGAGGGAGAAGTCCCAGGTGTCGACCTGGCGCAGCAGCTCGTCGAAGTCCGTGCCCCGGGCGGCGGCGGGCCGGTCCAGCAGATCGGTACCCACGGTCCGCAGCGGCGTGCCCTCGTGCGTCTGCAGCAGGATCTGGCCCCGCCGCTTGACCAGCCCCCGGTCGAAGGAGCCGTCGTTCACCAGATAGGCCGAGCGGGCCAGGGCCGTCCGGTGGGCGAAGGTGCCGGGCGCGAGATGCCGGGTGCCGGTCGGCACGGTGTGGGCGTCGACGGGACGGCAGATCCAGGCCGTCCGCAGCCCCGGGACCAGCTCGCGGACCTTCGCCTCGATCGCCGCCGGGCTGCCCGCGTACCCGCCGCCCCCGGCGGTGAACACCGCGTCCCGGGTGCGCAGCGGCAGCCGCAACTGGATCCGGTAGTGCGCCCGCAGCGCAGCGCCCCGCACCGCCCGGCGCAGGGCCGCCGCTCCTTTCCGCAGCCGGCCGCCGAGGCGCTGGGCCTCCGACAGGGCCCGGTAGGTGCGCCGCGCGCCGAGGTGCATCAGACCGTGTCGCAGCAGTGCGCGGCGAGGGGCCGGGGCGCCGGGGGAGTGATAGCGGCGGCAGGAGGCGGTGGCCCGGCGGAAGAACGCGGCGCGGCTGTGCAGCGGCAGCCGGTCCCGGGAGGCGAACAGCGCCGAGAAGTGGTCCAGCATGCGGCGGAATATCACCGGGCGCCACGGGGCGAGTTCGGGGCGGGAGTCGATGAACGCGAAGACCCGGTCGTACTGGTCGAAGACGTCGAAGTGCTTCTCGCTGGTGGTGGAGAGGATGTTGCCGCGCCGCCGCTGCCGGTAGGAGACGCAGACCGCGTCGAGCACCGCGATGGAATCGGCCGCCATCAGGACCGGGTAGGTCCAGGGGGTGTCCTCGTAGTAGCCGGGCGGGAAGGTGAACCCCTCGGCCTCGACGAACGCGCGGCGGTACGCCTTGTTCCAGACGACCATGAGGAGTTGCAGCAGCTCGGGGCGGTCGGTGAGGCGGAAGCGCTCGGGGCCGCTCTCGTCGAGATGGGCGGCCAGGATGTTGCGGACGCTGCGGCCCGTCCAGTACGTACGGGCGTAGTCGTACATCAGGACGTCGGGCTCGCCGGTCGTGTCGATCCGGTCGGCGATGGCCTGGAGGGCGTCCGGCAGGAGGGTGTCGTCACCGTCGAGGAAGATCAGGTAGTCGCCGGCCGCGCGGCCCATCCCGGCGTTGCGGGCCGGGCCGAGGCCGATGTTGCGGGGGAGGTGCAGTGCGGTGACGCGGTGGTCCCGGCGGGCGTACTCGTCGGCGATCGGTCCGCAGGCGTCGGGGGAGCAGTCGTCGACCACGATGACCTCGTAGTCCTTGAAGGACTGGGCCAGCACGGAATCCAGACACGCGTGCAGATACGCCTGGACCCGGAATGCGGGCACGATGACGGAGAACCGGGGCACTACACATCCATGGGTCGATCGTTTGCGGAAATCCAGGCAGAGCGCAAACGTCGGATGGAATGACAGGGTTACGCCGGACGTGGCAATCGGGGGACCCGGACGCCGAAGCGGCCCGGTTCCGGGGAACCGGGCCGCTCCGTGTTGACGTACAGCCGTACGTTTTCGGCGGCGCGCCTTCGAGGGCGTACGGCCGTGCGGTGCGGGCTACTTGACCGCGCCCGCCATCACGCCGGAGACGAACTGCCGCTGGAAGGCGAAGAACACCGCCAGCGGGATCACCATCGACACGAACGCGCCGGGCGCGAGCACGTCGATGTTGTTGCCGAACTGGCGTACCTGCTGCTGGAGTGCCACGGTGATCGGCGGCGACTCGGAGTCCGCGAAGATCAGCGCGACCAGCATGTCGTTCCACACCCACAGGAACTGGAAGATCCCGAGCGAGGCGATCGCCGGACCGCCCAGCGGCATCACGACCCGGGTGAAGAGCCGGATCTCGCCCGCCCCGTCGAGCCGGGCGGCCTCCAGCAGTTCGCGGGGGATCTCCGCGAAGAAGTTCCGCAGCAGGAAGATCGCGAACGGCAGGCCGAACGCCGTGTGGAACAGCACCACCCCGAGCGTCGTCTCGAAGATCCCGATGGTGCCGAACAGTTCGGAGACCGGGATCAGCGCGACCTGCACCGGCACCACGAGCAACCCGACGACCAGCAGGAACAGCCAGTCCCGGCCGGGGAACTCCATCCAGGCGAAGGCGTATCCGGCGAACGACCCGATCAGCACGACCAGCACCGTGGAGGGCACGGTGATCATGATCGTGCTGCCGAGCGAGCCGGTGATCGTCGAATTGTCCAGCAGCCGCTGGTAGTTCTCGAAGGTCAGCTCGGACGGGGCGGTGAAGATCTTCCACCAGCCGGTCGCCGCGATGTCCCGCGGACCGCGCAGCGAGGACAGCAGCAGACCGATCGTGGGCATCAGCCAGAACAGGGCGACCAGGACCAGGAAGACCCGCATCACCCCGCCGCCCGCGCGGGCGGCGATCCTGGCCCCGAGGGACAGCTTCGCCTCGGGCGCTTCAGGGGCGCCCGGCTTCCGGGCGACCGCCCTCTGGCGGCCGATGCGGGCGGTGTTCACGTCCGGTGCGCTGCTCATCGCCGTCCCTCCTTCCGGATCCGGCGGATGTTGACCAGCATCACCGGGATCACCAGCAGCAGCAGAAGCACCGCGATCGCGCTGCCGATCCCCAGGTCCGCGTCCGTGCCGAACGAGGACCGGTACAGCTGGAGCGCCAGGACGTTCGCGTCGTCCTGGGAGGAGCCCGGCGCGATGATGAACACCAGGTCGAAGACCTTCAGCACGTTGATCATCAGCGTCACCAGGACCACCGCCAGCACCGGCGCCAGCATCGGCACCGTGATCCGGCGGAAGACCTGCCACTCGTTGGCCCCGTCCACCCGGGCCGCCTCCAGCAGCTCGCGCGGCAGTCCGGCAAGACCGGCGGCGATCAGCACCATCGCGAACCCGGCCCACATCCACACGTAACTGCCGATGATCCCGGGCGTCACGAGGGACGGGCCGAGCCAGTCGACGCCGTTGTACGGCTCGCGGAAGTTATCGGCGGGCAGGCGAAGTTGGGCCCCGTCCGCCGAGGCGGGCAGGGTGAACACCCCGTCCGCTCCCGCTGTCGCGGTGGCGACGACCTTGCCGTCCCTCACCGCCTCGACCTTCAGGCCCTTGAGCCCCAGCTCCTTCGGGTCGACGACGTTCGGCTTTCCGCCGCCGCCCCGGGTGAAGTCCAGCCAGGCCGTGCCGGAGATCTTGTCCCCGGAGGCCGCGGGAGAGCCCTCGGCCGGCCGTGCGTCGCCCGGCATCTTCGCCGGGGCCACACCGACCAGCGGCACCCGCAGCGGCTGCCCCGCCCGGATCGGCTCCTTGGAGAGATACGTCCCGCCGGCCGCCTTCTCCAGGGGGTGGACCGGCAGCGGGCGCGCCTTCGGGTAGCCCGCGGACTCGTTGAACGTGTCGTGCACGCTCACCGCCACCGCGTTGGCGACCCCGCGCTCGGGAGCCTGGTCGTACACCAGCCGGAAGATGATGCCCGCCGCCAGCATCGAGATCGCCATCGGCATGAAGACGATCAGCTTGAACGCCGTGCCCCAGCGGATCCGTTCGGTCAGCACCGCGAAGATCAGCCCCAGCGCGGTGGCGACCGTCGGGGCGAAGACCACCCAGATCGCGTTGTTCTTCACCGCCGTGAGGATCGTGTCGTCGGTGAACAGCGCCTCGTAGTTGTCGAACCCGGCGAAGCCCGTACCGGCCTGGTCGAAGAACGACCGGTAGACCGAATACCCGATCGGATAGAGCACCAGCGCGCCCAGCAGCACCAGCGCGGGCAGCAGGAACACCGCCGCGACGACCCTGCGGGTGCCGGTCACGCTGCGGCCGGGCTTCTTCGGGTCGGGGGACGGGCGCGGACTCGTGTCGTCGGCGGGGGGTGCCGCACCGGCGCCCCCCGCGGTCGCTGTCGTCACGCCGTCAGCTCTTGTACGCCTTGACCGCTTCGGACTCCAGCTCTTTCTGGGTCCCCGCGATGTCCTTCGGATTCTTCAGAAAATCCTGGAGAATCTTCCACTCGCCCGCCCCGGGCGTCCCGCCGAACGACTGCGGGGCCTGGTCGGACATGTCGAACCGGACGTCGTCGCCCGCGTCGATCAGCGCCTGCGCCATCGTGCGCTGCACCTCGTTCGGGTACGCCTTCAGGTCCAGGCCCTTGTTCGGGGAGATGAACCCGCCCGCCTCGGCCCAGATCTTCGCCGCGTCCGCCGACGCCAGCCAGGTCAGCAGCGCCTGCGCGCCCTTGCTGTCCTTCAGCGCCACCGCCGCGTCGCCGCCGGTCACCACGGGCGAGTCCGCGCCGACCGCCGGGAACGGGAACACCTTGGCGTCCGTACCGATCTTCGCCTCGGTCTGCGCGATGTTGATGGCGACGAAGTCACCCTCGAAGACCATCGCGCCCTTGGGCTGGTCGCCCCCGGTGAAGGTCTGGGTCACGGAGGCCGGGAACTCCGTCTGGAGCGCCCCGTCCGCACCGCCCGCGATCAGCTCCGGCTTCCCGAACAGCTCGGCCAGCGTGGTCAGCGCGTCCTTCACGGACGGGTCGGTCCACGGGATCTCGTGCTGGGCCAGCTGGTCGTACTTCTCCGGTCCGGCCTGCGAGAGGTAGACGTTCTCGAACCAGTCGGTCAGCGTCCAGCCGTCCGCGCCGCCCACCGAGACCGGGGTGACGCCGGAGGCGCCCACCGTCTCGGCGGTGGTCAGGAAGTCCTTCCAGGTCTTCGGCTCGCTCGCCCCCGCGTTGTCGAACGCGGCGGCGTTGTACCAGATCAGGGACTTGTTGGCGGCCTTGAAATACACCCCGTACTGGGTGCCGTCGACCGCGCCGAGGTCCTGCCAGACCTGGGCGTAGTTCTGGCCGAGCTGGGCCCGCGCCTCGGGTCCGACCGGCTTGGCCCACTTCTTCGCGGCCGCCTGCTGGATCGCACCGACCTGCGGGATCATCGCCACGTCCGGCGGCTGCTTGCCCGCGATCTTGGTACCCAGGAAGTTGATGATCGGGTCCTGCGCCGGGACGAACGTGACGTCCGCGCCCGTACGCCTCTCGAACTCGTCCAGCACCTTGGTGAAGTTGGCCTGCTCGGGCCCGGTCCAGACCGCGGCGACGGAGACCTTCTCCCCGTCCAGCTTCGGCAGGTCGACCGTGGACGCGCTCTCCGTGCCCTTGCCGGAGTCGTCGCCCGACTTCTTCTTGCCGTCGCCGTCGCCCCCGCACCCGGTGAGCGCCAGAGCGCCGACCGCCGCGAACACGACTGCGGCCCTGCGTATCGAGAAGGTTGTGCGCATTCCTGCCCCGTTTCTTCCCTGCGCGCCCGGTCACGTCGCATGCCCGGACCACGTCGTCCGTGCGCACAATCCTACGCCCGGGGCACGGGCCCCGCAGTACCGCCGGAGGCCCCAACGCGCTGATCGTGATCGCCTCGTGACGTCAAGTCAGGGCATGTCGGAAGCGGGGCCGGGCAGGGGTAGGAGCGGTTGTCCCGGGGGCGGCGTCAGGTGGTGAACGGCACCAGTGCGGGCAGCCGTTCGGCGTTCACCGAGCGGGCCGCGCGCTCCAGGGCGCTGGCGAGCAGCGCGAGGTCGGTCGGCCCGTTGCCCAGCTCCCGGACCGGGCGCCGGGTCGGCGGATCGCCCATCCGCTCCCACTCCAGCGGGACCACCGTCGGACGGAGCGTCGCCGTGCGCGGAATGCGGCCGGTGACCCTGCCGCCCTGGAACGGCGTCACCCGGCCGTCCGGATGCCCCAGCCTGCCCCGGCCCGGGGCCGGTTCGTCCGGGGACGGCGGCAGCACCGGGGCGTCCAGCACGATGCGCAGCCGGGCGCCACGGGCCAGCTCGGTGTCCTCGGTACGGTCGGGGCGCGCGGAGGTGGCGACCAGATGCACCCCGAGCCGTCCGCCGTCCCGGGCCACGGCCTCCAGCGCCCGCACCACCGAACCGGCGGCGGGCCGGCCGGGGGAGCCGAGCGCCGGGGCGACCAGCGCGTCGAAGTCGTCGGCGAGGACGACGAGGCGGGGCAGCGGGGACGGGCCCGGGTCCGCGGACCGGGCGGCTGCCGGGCGCAGCCGCAGCGTGCCGCTGGCCGGGGAGTCCAGGTCGCCCCGGCGCTCGGCACCGCTCGGCGGCCGCTGGCCCACGATGCGGGGGGCGGCCTCCTGCTGGGCCTGCTGCTCCCCGTGCCGCTCGTGCCAGGTCGCGAAGTCCAGCTCGCCGAGCAGCTCGGCGCGCCGCTTCAGCTCGCCGCCCAGGGCCTGCGCGAACTCCCGCATCCGGACCGGGTCGGACGCCACGAGGTGGGAGAAGACATGCGGCAGCTCCGTACAGGGGAGCAGGCCCTCGCCGCGCTCGCCCTGTTCGCCGCCGGAGCCGTCGACGAGGAGGATGCCGAGCCGGTCGGGCCGGGCCGCGGAGGCGAGCGAGGCGGCGACGGCCCGGAGCAGCTCCGTGCGGCCGCTGCCCGGGGGCCCCTCGATCAGCAGATGCGGGCCCTCGTCGGCGAGATCGACGCCGAGGGGGCCGCGGGGGCCCGCCCCGAGCACGAGGACGGGGCGGCCGGTGTGGGCGGGGGCCGCCCCGCCGGAGCCGGAGCCGGACGCCGGGGTGGTGGCGTCGCCCCGCTCCCGGGCTTCGGGGCCGGCCCCGGAGCCGGAGCCGCGCCCCGGTCCGGTGCGCTGGGCGCCCAGGTAGGGCGTGCGCTCGGAGTCGCGGGTGTCCAGGGGTGGATACGGGGTGCGGCCGGAGTCGCGGGAGTCCGGCGAGGGGTACGGGGTGCGGCCGGAGTCGCGGGTGTCCAGCGGGGGGTACGGCGTACGGCCTGAGTCCCGGGAGTCCAGCGGCGGATACGGGGTGCGGTCCGGGTCGGGGGCGCCCGCGGCCGGGTACGGCGTGCGGCCGGAGTCGTGGTGCGAGGAGGCCGCCGTGCGCTGGGGGCCGACGCGCGGGCCCGCGCTGAGGGTGCGCCCGGAGTTGGGGCTGTCCAGGTCGGCGCGGGGCTGAGGAGCAGCGGCTGCCCGGGGTGCCGAAGCGCCCGGCTGGGCCTCCGCCGTGGACGCCCAGCGGGCCATCAGCGACGCCGGAGTGGCGCGGGCCAGCCCCAGCTCGTCCAGCAGCCGGGCGGACGGCGGCAGCGCCGCGGTCGTCGGTCGACCCGCCAGCGCGGCCGAACCCTCCTCGCGCAGCGGCGCGAGCGCCCTCCCGAACCGCTCGGCCCAGGCCGCCGACACCGCGTCCACCGCGGCCACCGTCCCGTGCCCGGCGGCCTGTCCGCCCGCCGTACGCAGCAGGCGCAACGCCGTGGCGACGTCGCCGCTCAGCATCGCGACGGCCCCGCACTCCCGGAAGGCGATGGAGCTGCGGCAGGCGGCCTCGTACGTCGCGGCCACCGGCGAGGTGGGGGAGGCGGCCGGGGTCTCGGCCAGGCAGATCAGGTGGATCCCGGCGGCCGCGCCCGCCCCGGCCAGCCGTGCCGTGGTCTCGCGCAGGAACGCCGTACCCGGGTCGCCGTCCAGGACGACCACCGTGTGCGGGCCCGTGTGGGCGCGGGCGGCCTCGGCCACCGCGGCCCGGTCCAGATGCGGCCAGCCGGGACCGAGAGGGCCCTCGTCGAGACGGCGCACCAGCTCGGCCGCACGGACCTCCGCCTGCTCACGGTCGTACGCGAGGAGCAGCCGGCAGTCCTGCCCGTGCGTCGGGCGCAGATGCGGCAGCCACCCCAGCCAGGACCACTCGCGCCGCCGCTCCTCCAGCGTGCGGGAGCGGTCCGTGGAGATCAGGACGATTTCCAGGTCGAACGGGGAGTGCAGCGCGGCGAGCTGCGCCACCGTCGCGCGGGCCAGCCCCGCCAGCCGGGCACGCGGACCGGCGAGCCCGAGCGAACCGGCCTCCCGCAGCCCCACGGTCACCGGCACGGAGGGCACCTCGGCCCGGTCGGTCGTGCCGAGCCGCACCACCAGGGCCTCCGGGTGGCGCGGGTGGCGCTCCCAGAGCCGTGGCCCCGGGCCGAGCGCGGTCAGCAGCACGGCCGCGGGGTCCGGCCAGGTGCCCTCGGGGGCGGAGGGCAGCGCGGAGAAAGGGGAGCCGGGGGAGGACGGTGAGGCGAGGTGCCCTGCCCCGGACGGCCCGCCGACCGGATCGGCCGACCAGCCCGGGCCGCCGGACCCGCCCGGCACACCGGAGGACCCTGCTCCGGACCCGCGCCCGCCGGAGGAACCCGAAGCCGAGCCACGCCCGCCGGAACCGGGCCCGCCGGCTCCGGACCCGCGCGCCCCGGAGCCGTACGCGTCAGCTCCGTACGCGGAGGATCCCTGCGCGCCTGCCCCCTGGGCCCCGGAGTCGTATGCCCCGGTTCCGTACGACGCCGATCCGTACGCCGCCCGGGCGCCCGGACCGGCCGGCGTACGGGCGGGCCCGTACGCGTCGGCCCGCTCCCCGGTCTCCGGGCCCGCTGCCGGCTCGCCCTTCGCGCCGCCCTTGAGCCGTCTCGCCCAGGCTCCTATGCCCCGCCGGGGCGCCGGGGCCTCGGCGGCCTCCTCGCCGCGGACGTGGGCGCCGCCCGCATACGTGCCTGGCCCGGCCTCGGCGCCCTCCGGCCAGGAGGCCTCGTCGGGGGACGGCTCCGGGTCCCCGTACGCCCCGGAGGAGGCGAACGAAGAGGGCGCGGGCGCGCCGTACACCTGGCCGCCGTGATCGGGGGTGGCCCCGGCGAACGGCGCACCGGTGCCAGCGGCGGCGGCCCCCGTCTCGGCGCGGGTCACCCGCAGGTGCCCCTCGCCGTCCGGGGCGGTCGGCAGCGTCGCCGGACGGGAGCCCGAGGTGAGGCGGAGCGTGGATTCGCCGAGCCGCAGCAGCGCGCCGGGGGCGAGGCGGACGGGCCGCTCGCGGACCTCGACGCCGTCCAGCGAGGTGCCGTTCGTCGAACCGAGGTCGGCGACCGAGACCCGGCCGTCGTCGGAGACCGTCACCGCGCAGTGCAGCCGGGAGACGTCCGGGTCGTCGAGCGGGACGTCCGCGTCGGCGGAGCGGCCGATCCGGATCTGCCCGCCGTGCAGCAGATGGACGCCGCCCGCGTCGGGGCCGGCGACCACGTGGAGCTGGGCCGGAACGGCGTCGTCCGTCGCCTCGTCGTCGCCGGGGACCTGGAGCGAGAGGACCGCGCCGTCCACCAGCGGCGGCTCACCCAGCGCGATGCGGTGCCCGTCCAGCCGCTCCCGCCCGGCGAAGAGCACGACCGCCCCGCCGCTCTGGGAGCTCTCGGGCCCCGATACGGCGGCGGCCAGCTGGGAGGCGACGGCGGCCAGCGCCGTCCCGGCGGGGGCGGTCACGAGCACGTCGCAGGAGCGCGCCGGGGTCTGGCCGCTGCGCGGCGCGAGGACGGTCAGCCGGATCTGCATCGCCGTCAGCGGTCCCTTCTGCGCGGGGGTGCCCGGCAGGGGAAACGCCCTGTGGTTCCCCCCCACCCGGCACGGACACGTCGTCCGTACAGGTCGTCACGGACCGCGGGACTCCGAGCCCGCAGATCCGTGCTGGAGGCATCCTCGCACCTGCCACTGACAACACGCCCGGCGGTCACCTTTAAATGATCTTGAATGGTCGGCTGTGGGCGCAAAAGTGCCTGCTTGCGTCCGGATCCCGCCGCTCGGAGGGGTTTCCCGGGAGTTGTCCGCCGCCCGCCGGGCGGAAACCGCACCGGATCACCGAACGTCCGACCGGCCTGTGATCAGCTGTGCGGCAACCTTCCGCCGGGTCTCCGCGTCTTCCCTCGAAACGTGAGCCCCCGGTGCCCCGTTCGGCGGCATTACAGTGGGCCGGAACATTCGGGCGGGCCCGGCGGCACGACACCCCCTGGGGTCCGCAAGCACCACGATCAGCAGGGAGCGCATGACGTGCGGCCTGTAGGCAGCAAGTACCTCCTGGAGGAGCCGCTCGGGCGCGGTGCCACGGGCACCGTCTGGCGAGCCCGCCAGCGGGAGACCGCGGGCGCCGAGGCAGCCGTCGCGGGTCAGCCCGGCGAGACCGTGGCCATCAAGGTCCTCAAGGAGGAGCTGGCCAACGACGCCGACGTGGTGATGCGGTTCCTCCGGGAGCGCTCGGTCCTGCTGCGGCTCACGCACCCGAACATCGTGCGCACCCGGGACCTCGTCGTCGAGGGCGATCTCCTCGCCCTCGTGATGGACCTGATCGACGGCCCCGACCTGCACCGCTACCTCCGCGAGAACGGCCCGCTCACCCCGGTCGCCGCCGCCCTGCTCACCGCGCAGATCGCGGACGCGCTCGCCGCCAGCCACGCCGACGGCGTCGTCCACCGCGATCTCAAGCCCGCCAACGTGCTGCTCGACGAGCGCGACGGCGGCATGACCCCGATGCTCACCGACTTCGGCATCGCGCGGCTCGCCGACTCCCCGGGGCTGACCCGGACCCACGAGTTCGTCGGCACGCCCGCCTATGTGGCGCCGGAGTCCGCCGAGGGCCGCCCGCAGACCTCCGCCGTGGACATCTACGGCGCGGGCATCCTGCTGTACGAGCTGGTCACCGGCCGTCCGCCGTTCGCCGGCGGCACCGCCCTCGAAGTCCTGCACCGGCACCTCAGCGAGGAGCCCCGCCGACCCTCCACCGTCCCCGACCCGCTGTGGACGGTCATCGAGCGCTGCCTGCGCAAGGACCCGGACCAGCGGCCCAGCGCCGAGAACCTGGCCCGAGGTCTGCGTACGGTCGCCTCCGGCATCGGCGTCCACGCGAACTCCGCCCAGATCGCCGCCGCCGAAGGGGTGGGCGCCCTGCTCGCCCCCGACCCGGCGCCAACGGCCGTCCCGGACACCCCGGGCGCGGCCGACCCCACGCAGGTGCTGCCGAGCAACGCGGGCTCCTACGACCCCGCCGCGGCCACCAGCGTGCTCCCGCAGACCGGCCCCGGGGGCCAGGGCCAGGGCCCGGGCGGCAACCAGGGCCACGCCGACCCGACCGCCGTCATGCCGCCCGTGCCGCAGCGCCCCGACGGGCCGCCGCAGCCGGACGGCCCGCACCCCTGGCAGTCGCAGCTCCAGGCGGCCCGCGACCGCAACGAGCAGACCCAGGTGCAGTACCTGGACCCGAGCCAGGACCCGCTGCGCCGCCGCCCCCAGCGCCAGCAGCCGCCGCAGCAGCCGCCCCAGCGGCAGCAGCAGCCCGCGCAGCGCAGGCAGCAGCCGCTCCAGCAGCAGTACCCGTACCAACAGCAGCAGCAACCGCAGCGCTACCAGCAGCCGCAGCAGCCCCAGCGGCAGCAGTACGCGCCCCCGCAGCCGCAGCAGCCCCAGCAGCCGGCGGCCCGTCCGCCGCGCGAGCCGCGGCCCCCGCGGCAGCGCAGCGCCAACCCGATGCGCATCCCCGGACTGGGCTGCCTCAAGGGCTGTCTGTTCACCCTGGTGCTCCTGGTCGTCGCCGGCTGGCTGATCTGGGAGCTGACCCCGCTCCAGGACTGGGTCGCCCAGGGCAAGGGCTACTGGGAAGCGATCGGCGACGCGATCGGAACGGTCACCGACTGGTTCTCCAAGCTCGGCGACAGTGCCGGAGGCTCGGGCGGCGCCTGACCTGCAAAACTGTCTCTTTGTCGACTTCTCCGGGCCCATTCCGCCCGGAGAAGCCGAGGTCGGTGCCATCCTGGGCGCGTGACACCCCGAACGCCGCGTAACTTTGTCGACCGGGGGCCCACCGCCAGCCGCTGAGGGAGCAGTCTTGGCACGGAATATCGGCAGCCGGTACACGGCCCACCAGATCCTGGGGCGCGGCAGCGCCGGCACGGTATGGCTCGGCGAAGGGCCCGAGGGCCCGGTCGCCATCAAGCTGCTCCGTGAGGACCTCGCGTCCGACCAGGAGCTCGTGGGCCGCTTCGTGCAGGAGCGCACCGCCCTGCTCGGACTCGATCACCCGCACGTGGTCGCCGTCCGGGACCTCGTCGTGGACGGCAACGACCTGGCGCTGGTCATGACTCTCGTACGCGGCACCGACCTGCGCACCCGCCTGGACCGCGAGCGACGCCTCGCCCCCGAGGCCGCCGTCGCGATCATCGCGGACGTCGCCGACGGGCTGGCCGCCGCGCACAAGGCCCAGATCGTCCACCGGGACGTCAAGCCCGAGAACATCCTGCTCGACATGGAGGGCCCGCTCGGCCCCGGCGGCGCCCACCCCGCTCTGCTCACCGACTTCGGCGTGGCCAAGCTGATCGACACCCCGCGCCGCACCAAGGCCACGAAGATCATCGGTACGCCGGACTATCTGGCCCCCGAGATCGTCGAGGGCCTCCCGCCGCGCGCCGCCGTCGACATCTACGCCCTGGCGACCGTGCTGTACGAGCTGCTCGCCGGGTTCACGCCCTTCGGCGGCGGCCACCCCGGCGCGGTCCTGCGCCGGCACGTCACCGAGACCGTCGTGCCGCTCCCCGGCATCCCCGAGGAGCTCTGGCAGCTCCTCGTCCAGTGCCTGGCCAAGGCCCCCGCATCCCGGCTGCGCGCCTCGGAGCTGGCCGTACGGCTGCGCGATCTGCTGCCCCTGCTGGCGGGGATACCGCCGCTGGAGGTGGACGAGCCGGGTCCGGAGGAGAGCGAGCAGGCCCCGGGCTACGACGAGCAGCAGTACACCCCGGCCGCCGACGAGCCCCGCCGTCGCGGCGCGGTCCCGCTGGTGCCCGGCTCCGCCCCCGACTCCAACCGGGACACCCACACGAGCATGCGCGTCCCGGCCCCGGACGAGCTGGCGGGCGGCCCCCTCGGCACGGCCCGCGCCCCTCGCGCCCCCGGAAAGCCC
>NZ_QWFA01000096.1 GCF_003501885.1 Streptomyces globisporus | reverse complement strand
CATGTAGTCGAGTGGGGGATCGTCGACCGGTTGAGGCAGCGACCATAGACCCCTCTCCCGGGGCCCACAGGGCCGCCGGCGGTCCGATGGATCGGCGCCCAGACCCGCCGGATCGTCGACAACGCGGCTCAGGTCCGTCATCTGGAGCATCTCCAGCCAGCGCGACAGCACCAGTGCCTCGTCACTCGTGAGCTGGATCGTCACCTGACTATCACCGAGCCTCTTCGAGATGGCAACCGATCGGGTGATGGGCCGTGGGGCGCAACGGACGAGGCCCCCGGGCTGTTGTTCGAGATGTCTGACGTCTCAACAACACTGCTCGGGGGCCTCGTTGGTCGTCCATCCTGCCGCACTCGACCTGCCGCATGCACTCGTGGAGTGGGTCACCCATGCTGATCATCACCCGTGAGGGCGACCGGCGCTGCAAGCTCCGCCAGTCCCAGCGCGCGATGGTGCCACTGAGCCTTTTCCAACCTTGTTCCGATGATGGTTAGTTGGGCTGGCAGCTTAGTGAAGCCCCTGGGAGATGAGTGGTTTCGACCAAGAGAACCATCTCCACCAGGGGCTTCGCATGCTTTCCTATCCGTCCAGGATCGACGTGTCCTGCTCCGCCCTGTGCTTCCTCTCGGCTCAGATGCGGGCGGACCGCCGACGTCGTGGCACCCACCGACGAAGGCTGAGCGCCAGCTGCCAGGCCCTGTCGGGCCGGCCCATCTGCGGTGCGGGCATACCTGTGTCCAGCTCGCGGCCGGGTTCGGTGTCGGCGCCACCACCACCTACCGGTACATCGCCGAGGCCGTCAACGCACTGGCCGCACTCGCCCCAGACCTGGCTGCTGCGGTGAGGACGGCGGCACACAAGGCGTTCGTGATCCTCGCCGGGACGCTGCCGCCGATCGGCCTGGGCGTTGTCCAGCTTGGGCGGGCGACTGGTGTCCTGACGCCGCCGTAAAGCCTGCGCGCCAGCCTTTCCCACACCCGTTCTCACCGTCGCATGATTTCACCACAGAACACCAACATTCGTGCAATCTCGGCATTCGAGTTTCCCTGCCCGAACAACGCAGTTGCCCGGGCCTCGGCCGACTGCGGTCACATCAAAGGAGGAATGACAGACGCGGAGAGAACGAAAGACGGCTTGGAGGACACGGAAACAGGCTTCCACTAAAGGGTGTTGCACAAGGCCGTGTTCGGGCAGGTCAGGGCCGGCGGAGACGGTTCTCTGGTCATGATGCGAGGGCGAGGTTGTGCATCTGGGCGACGGCCTGGACGGCATGGTGGAGGCCGTCGCCGTGTTGCCGGCAATCGCGGAGGATCTTGTAGTTCTTCATCCGTCCGATCACGTGCTCGACCCGGGCGCGGACCTTGCGGTGGGCGGCGTTGTCGTCCTCCTCGCCCGGCAGCAGGGCCCGTCGGGGGCGTTTGCGGTGCGGGGTGACCATGCCGCAGTTGAGGTAGGCCCCGTCAGCCAGGACGGTGAGGCCCTGGCAGTGCTCGGCCAGACCGGAGTCGCGCCAGGCGTGCGCGTCCGCCATAGTGCCCGGCACCGGCCGGGCGGCAGCGATCACCAGGCGGGTGTCGGCATCGACGATGACCTGCACATTCGCCGAGAACCGGTAGTTCCGGCTGGAGGAACCGACACGCCGGTCACGCACCGGAACCAGGGTGCCGTCGACGATCCACAACCGGTCCGCCGCATCGGCGGGGCGGACCACGGGCTCGAGCGCGAGCAGAGGGCCCAGCTTCTGCACCACTCGGCACACCGTCGAGGACGAGACGCCGAAGAGCGGTCCGAGCTGCCGCATGGTCAGGTTCGTCCGGTAGTGCACGGCCACCACCAGCACCCGCTCAGCCAGCGGCAGACTCCACGGCCGACCCTGCAGTGTGCCGTTCCCACCCCGGTCACGGACCACTTTCAGCAACCGCCCGAACTGCTCCAACCGCAACCCCGTGAACGTATCCACCCACACGCGTTCAGCCCTCAGCACCCCAGCCATACCCCGGAGATGCCCAGATCACGGCCTTGTGCAACACCCTTTAGCGAGTCCACCGCCCCCACAGAACTGACGAAAAACCTCAGCAAGAACAGGGGGCTGGAGTTGCGTCACGAAACCACAGGTCTCCTCCGGCCGTCTCCACTAGCCTGACTGGTTATTCGCGCGCCGTGCGCGCCTGTGGCGGAGGGGGCTGTGCTGCTGTGCTGGCGCTGCGAGACCATGATCCAGAATGGATCGCGGACTACCGATTGCTTGGTCGGCTCGGTGAGGGCGGGATGGGTGTGGTGTACCTCGCCCGATCGTCGCGGGGCCGGATGGTGGCGGTGAAGTCGATCAAGGCGGAGCTGGCAGAGGTGCCTGACTTCCGGAGTCGGTTCGCCAATGAGATCGCCGTGGCACGACAAGTGGGTGGGGAGTGGACGGCCGCTGTGTTGGACGCCGCCCCGGACGCGGAACGGCCCTGGGTCGCCACTGCGTACGTGCCCGGACCGACACTGGCGGAGGTGGTGGCCCGGCATGGACCACTTCCCGAACGGTCGGTGCGTGGCCTGGCGTTCGGGCTGTGCCGGGCACTGGGCGACATCCACGCCGCCGGGCTTGTGCACCGGGACCTGAAACCGTCGAACATCATGATCACCATCGACGGCCCCAGAGTGATTGACTTCGGTATCGTCCGTGCACTGGACGCGGCCACCCGTGGCGGGCTGACATCGGCCGGGATGGTGGTGGGGACACCCGGGTTCATGGCCCCCGAGCAGGTCCGCGGCGAACGCCTCACCGAGGCCGCCGACGTCTTCTCCCTCGGCGCGACGCTGGTCTTCGCGGCCTGCGGGCGCATGGCGTTCGAGGCGAGCGAAGGCCAATTGCACGCCCTCATGTACCGAGTGGTGCACGAGGAGCCGGATCTCACAGGCGTACCAGAACCGCTGCTCGGACTAATCCAGGACTGCCTCGCCAAGGACCCGGCCGCACGCCCGTCCCTGCCCGAACTACGGGCACGAGAGGAGACGCTGTACCAAAGCCTCGGGCCATGGCTGCCAGCGGAAATCCTGGCCAGGCTGGGGCAGGACGTGGCGCAACTGCTCGAACACGAGGACCCGCGCACCCGCATCGACGCCATCCCTCGGTCTGGAATGTCACGGGCGGGCGTGGCGGGATCGGAGGTGCCGACAGTTCCTGCGGAGCCGAGGGGCGAGCGAGCCGCCGCGCACGAATCCGCCGCTCGGGGCGACACTGCACGTGACACCGCTCCTCAGCCGACGGACCACAACGTCGTCCCACTGCCCCGAAGCGGACCGCGAGAGCACCCCCTGCACCTGCTTGCCGACGAACGCAACGGCGAACCCCGTGGGGATCGGACCGCGAAGTCCTACGCCGTCGCCCTGTATGCGGCGCTCGGCCTGTTCGCGTTGGTCTCAGCCGGAATCGTCGGACACATGATCTACGTGCTGAACAGCCCGGACGACTACCACTCCTACGAGGAGGAGATGATGGCCATCTGGGCGATCTCTCAGTTCGTCGCCGGGATCGGTCTGGTCGGATGCTGGCTGCTCTGGTTCGCCAAGGTCCGCGACATCGCCGAGGGCTTCGCTCCTCGGCGTCTGCGGTACGCCCCCTCCATGGCGGTCCGAGCCTGGTTCATCCCAGTCCGCAATCTGTATCTACCCAAGCAGATTGCCGATGACATCTGGCACGCCTCCAGCCCGCCGGGACAGGCGAGAATGACCTCGGATTCCCCTCTGCGCATCTGGTGGATCTTTTGGCTAGTCACCTTTGTTACCTGGCCGGTGTTCTGGCTGGCCTTCGGCGTGGACTTCTTTCGCGGCGGTGACGACGGCACAGCCGACCTCAAGCAGTTCGGCTGGATCACCATTGCCCTCCGCCTCTTCGTCATCCCTGCCGCTGTGGTGACCGCTCGGTACGTCCACCGACTGACAATCATGCAGTCCGCGCGACTCAATGAGCCTTTTCCCCCTCACTCTGATCCGGTCAGATGAAGGGTGAGGACGGCCTGGACGATGCTGGTGATCCGGGTGGTCGAGCACCGTAGTTTGCGGAGGAGCCGCCAGGACTTGAGGGTGGCGATGGCCTGCTCGACGAGGGCCCGGATCTTTGCGTGGGACCGGTTCACCGTCTTCTGGCCTACGGAGAGGTTCTCCCACCGTCCCCAGCACGGGATGCGGATGGTGCCGCCGGCGCCCCGATACCCCTTGTCCGCCCAGCACGGGATGCCGGCCTGTGCCAGAGCGCCCACGATGCCGTGTTCGCGGGCGGCGCGGATGTCGTGGACGGCGCCGGGCAAGGCCGGTGATGCCCACAGCAGTCGACCGAAGGGGTCAGCGATGACCTGCACGTTCATCCCGTGCTTCTTGTGCTTTCCGGAGTAGAACGGCCGGTCCGCGGCGATGCGGTCGATCGGCAGGAGTGTGCCGTCCAGGATCAGGTACGCCTTCACCGGCGCGGTCCGTACCGCGTCGGCCAGACTGGGGGCGAGACCGGCCAGGAGTTCGACAGCCTCGGTGACGTAGCGGTAGGCCGTAGTGGTGCCGACGCCGAACCCGGCCGCGAGCTGGGCATACGTGTGCCCCACCCGCAGGTGGGCGAGAGTGAGCAGGGCCTGGCGACCGGCGCTCAGGCGCCGCCAGCGGGAGCCGATCGTACGGCGGTGCTGCCGCAACTGCTGCGCGAGGAAGCGGAGTGCGGAGCTGGATACGTCGACGCCCGACGGGTAGAGAAGCACGTGAAGCCTCTGGTGGAGACGGATTTTGGGTCGGAAACCCATCTACCAGGGGCTTCACCATGTTGTCAGCTCAACTGCCGTGGCCCAGAGGCAGGTTGGAAAAGGCTCACTGGTGTACCTGCGCGAACACACCACACTTGCGAAGATCGCCTCCGGGTTCGGGATCAGCGAGTCCACCGCCCACGCCTACACCAGCACGGTCGTCGACCTGCTTGCCGCACGTGCACCGGGCCTGCTCAAGACGCTGCGCGAGCACGACCCCGACTTCGTCCTGCTCGACGGCACCCTCGCCGAATGCGACCGGGTCGGCGACGGCCGGGCCGACTACTCCCACAAACACCGGCGCCATGGTGTGAACGTGCAGGTCGTTACCGACCCCGGCGGCCGGCTGCTGTGGCTCTCGCCCGCCCTGCCGGGCCGCACCCACGACCTGACCGCCGCCCGCGCCCACCGGATCATCCGGATCTGCGAGCGCCAGGGCGTCCCGATCCTGGCCGATCTCGCCTACCAGGGCGCCGGCCCGTGGCTGACCACCGGCATCAAACGCAGGCCCCTGCAGGAACTCACCCCCACCGAAAAGTCCCGCAATCAGGCACTGGCCGCAGCGCGAGCACCCGTCGAACGCGGGGTCGCAAGGCTGAAGTCCTGGCGGATCTTCCGCAGGTCCCGATGCAGCCCCAACCGCATGACGTCAATCGCCAAAGCAGTCCTCACACTGGAGCGGCAACGCTGAAGAAGCTCATTGAGCCGGGAGTACAGGCAGTGCAAAATCACCTGCTGAGTTCCGGCCAGGGGCGGCCGTTCCGAGTCAGGGCTCGGCTCCTCGTTGTATATGCGCGACGGGATGGCGACGGTCTCGCCCTGCACCTCGACCTCGAAGGGCAAAAGGGCATCGTCGGCGCGAGTCTGGCCTCCGGCATGACCGCCAGGACGCTCTTTACGTCACCGGCAAGACGGGTCGGAAACGCTGCCACCAGGGCATAGGCGACGTTCGACGGATCCCGAGGCAGCTGCACAACAGGAGGATAAGCGGCGGACATCTCGGTCTCTCAACCGCCCGCCTCAACGTTGCGGGACAGCCCCCTTAGACGTCGTTTCTTATGGCTGTCAGAGCAGTGTGAGAGCCTCCTGGCATGAGCTACGACCTGGCCGTTTGGGAAGGCGAGCGACCGGCGGACGACAAGAGCGCCCGCCGGACCTTCAGCGACCTGTACGACCGCTATCTCGACGGTGAGGTCAAGGAGCCTCCGTCCGAGCGCATCACTGCCTACGTTGCGGGGCTTCTTGACCGGTGGTGTGACATCACTGAGGACGAGGATGAGACGTCGCCGTGGTCGGTCGGGCCGCTGATCGACGGCGCAAGTGGTCCTCTGGTCTACTTCGGGTTGGCCTGGCGCAGGGCCGCGGAAGCGTCGGCCCATGCGGCAGTCGTGGCGGAGTCCATGGGGCTGGTCTGCTTCGACGTGCAGCAGGACCGGATCAGGCCGTGAGCAGGGTCGCCAAACGGCGGTAGCCGATGAGGGTTGCGGCTATGCCGACGAAGGCGAGGAAGTGTTCGGGTGGCTCTGTACACGAGAACGGGAGTCGTTTGTCGACGGCTTCGGGAGCCACCGCATCACCCTGCCGCTTGATCAATGTCGATGAGTTCGGGAGTCGCTGAGTGCCTGCGGCTCAACGGATCACGCTGGCAAGCCACTCGCTGAGCGAGCCATCGGCCGGATCACCGGCATAACCGTCTCGGCACCGGAGCCGGCCCGCCGTCCGCCCAGTAGGGCCGTTGTCACGGGCAGCGGTTACCTTGCAGCACAGAACCCAGGCAGGTTGCAGGGAGAGGAGCGGCGATGGTCGTCGAGGTGGGGTACGCGCAGGCGTGGGACCTGGAGGCTTGTGCGCCCTGGCGGCCGATGTCCGCCGAGGAGGCCCGAAAGCGGGATGCCGCCGGGCTTCCGTACGTGGTGGTGTATCGGGAGCCGGGTCGGAAGGCCCCGCTGGAAGTCCGGTTGGTCTCCTGGCGGGACCACTACGTCGGGCTGTGGGTCTACGACGCCCAAGGCCGCCGCACCTGCGATCTGGACATGCGGCTACTGGACGACCCGTCGCGGCTGCTGCGCCGGTACTCCGTCGGTTGGTACTACACAGGCCCAGAGATGGCGGAGTTCGACAAGGCGTGCCCGCGCATCACCGTGGACCTCCTCCCGGACGGGAGGGGCCGACGGACCGAGGAGCGGCAGGGGCAGGGCGGGGGCTCCTACGCCACCTCGCCCGGACTCCGGGACGACGAGCGCTGGATGGACCGCCCCGCCTTCGGGGAGTGGCCGCTGCTCTCGGCCCAGGTACACGGGCTCATCGAGCCGCCGGCCTTCGAGGCGGCTGAAGTGGCCGAGGCCCCCGAGCCAGACGACGGAGGCGCCCCCGCTACCTGCTGGCGTCCGCCGCGCCCCGCGCAGCCCGGGCCGATCAACGAGCTGTTCCGGCCCGGGGTGCGCGTGACCGACGGGTACCACCCCGAGATGACCGTCGTGGAGCCGCGCCGGGTCGGCACCCTGCGCGTACCCAGCGGGCTGCTGGCCGTCTCCGGCCCGGACATCGACCACGGCGACGGACCGCGCATTACCGTCCCTGTCCCGCCCAGAGAGCACGTACTCGACGAGGCGCGGGTCCGCCTCAGCTACCAGTGCGAGTGGCGGGACGCCGAGGTCACGACCACACAACCCACAGCCGTCCGCCTGCTCGTCAGCGAGACCCCCGCAGCGACCTGGGAGATGGCCCTCGGTCCGGACGACGATCCCCGGCTGTTCATCGAGCAGCAGATAGCCGGCTTCGATACCGACGGTGCCACCGGCTGCTTCGCCGACGCCGGGTCCTGGGATCCGCTCATCGCGCTCTTCGAGAGAGAGCTGGTGCGGGGGGAGCCGGACCTGGACGGGTACGAGGGCATCGACGACGGTTCCATGTTCATGCAGCGCACCTGGGACGAGGCTTCCGGCGGCGAGCTCATGTCCTTCGCGACGACTGGAGACGGCACCTACCCGGTGTGGGTCGGCCGTTCCGAGGCCGGTGAGGTAACGGGCGTCGTGGTGCTGGTGGCGGGGATACCCGCGCTGCTCCCGGAGCGGGACGGATCACCCACCGATGCGGCTGTGTAGACAGGGCCCTGCCCGCGGGCGCAGCCGCCAGCCTGGTGACGATCTCGGCAGCACGGTTCCCAACGCTCGGCGCCTGGAGTTCGGGGTACATGTACCCACCAGGACAGCGGCGGGGGGCCTCCCGAAGCCGTGAACATCGACTTGGCCGCCTTCGGGGTGCCTCCCGCGCTCATCGACAAACGACTCCCGTTCTCGTGGACAAAGCCATTCGGGCTTGCGTTCGTAGCGGCGGTGCAGCCGTCGGCAGCCCGCCAGCCAGGACACGGTTCTCTCGACCACCCAGCGGTGTCGGCCCAGCCGTTGCGAGGACTCGACGCCCTTGCGGGCGATGCGGTGGCGGATGCCCCGCCGACGGAGCCATCGACGCAGGTGGTCGTAGTCGTAGCCCTTGTCGGCGTGTAGTTTCGCCGGCCGTCGGCGCCGGGGCCCGCGGCGCGACCGGATGGGCGGGATGCCGCGTACGAGCGGCTCCAGGCCCTGACTGTCGTGCATGTTCGCGCCGGAGATGCCCAGGGACAACGGCAGTCCGGTCCGGTCACAGATCAGGTGGATCTTCGATCCCGGCTTACCGCGATCGGTCGGATTCGGTCCGGTCAGAGGCCCCTTTTTGCAGCCCGCAGACTGACCGAGTCGATCGCGCACCGCGTCCAGTCCAGTTCGCCTCGCGCTCCGAGTTCATCGAGGATCACGCGGTAGAGCTTCGCCCAGACGCGGTCCCGGCTCCACTGGGCCAACCTGCGGTAGACCGTGGGCCAGGCCGGGCCGAACATCGGCGGCACCTGCCGCCACGTGCAACCCGACGTCGCCACGAAGATGATCGCCGCCAGAGCCTCACGGTCACCCGCCCGACGTCGGCCACCACCCTGCGGACGTATCACCACCGTCGGCGGCACCACCCGCCTGAACAACGCCCACAAATCGTCCGGCACCAACCGCTCCAGGAGATCCGTCATGCACGGCTCAACGAACGATCAAGCCATAAGAAGCGACGTCTTAGAACTCCTAACGGAATGACTCTTTGGGGTCGGTTGCCCGACGTGAGGTGCTGTCGGGGAGCATGGGGCGATGGACGTTGAGCGGCCGTTGCCACGCGAGGTGAAGTTCATCGATTCGGCCTCGTTGTTCCGGCTGGAAGAGCGGGCGGGCGACCTCGGCCTGAGCCAGCGGTTGGACCCGACGTGGGTGCGGGTGAATGTGGCGCCCGGCGGCACTCACTATCTGTGGCCAGCCCTGTGGCACACCTTGTCCCACCGCCCTGACGTTCCCGATCACGTGCGGTGGGAACTGCTGATCACTCTGCATACGGGGGACCGCGTGGTGAGCTGGCTGGACGTGATCCCCGACGACTTCGCCCCGCTGCCGAAGGTGACCTCACGCGAAGAGGGAATACAGGTCAGGCAGCTCCTTGACCAAGCTCCTTCGGTCCGGGAGTGGCTACTGCGAGAGGGTGAGGGCTCGGGTCGGCTGTGACAGGCGTCGCCAGCAGATGAGTGCGCAGCCCAGGGTGAGGAAGGCCTCGTGGATGTCGTCGCGGATCTCCCAGCGGATCCGAAGGCGGCGGAACCAGTGCAGGTGGGCGAAGGCGCGCTCGACAACCCAGCGTTGAGTGCCGAGTCCGGAGCCGTGTTCAGTGCCACGTCGCGCGATCAGCGGCTTCGCACCGAGCGCGCGGACGAGACGGCGGTACTTGTCGTGGTCGTAGCCGCGGTCACCGAGCACGACGTCGGGGCGGCGCCGAGGTCGGCCACGCTTGCCCCGCACGGGCGGCACTGCCTGGAGCAGCGGGATGAGTTGGGTGACGTCGTTGCGGTTGCCACCGGTGAGAGTGACCGCGAGCGGGATGCCGGTGGCGTCCGTGATCAGGTGGTGCTTGCTGCCCGTCCTGCCCCGGTCGACAGGGCTTCGTCCCGTCTTGGGGCCCCTTTTAATGCTCTGATGTGGGAGCCGTCGATGGCCGCCGCAGAGAAGTCCAGGGCGTCCGCGCTGCGGAGCTTGGCCAAGAGCGCTTCGTGGAGCCGGGGCCACACGCCGGCCTCGGTCCACTCGGCCAGGCGTCGCCAGCACGTCATGCCCGACCCGAAGCCGAGTTCCTGCGGCAGGTGTTCCCAGGCGATCCTGGTATGCAGGACGAACAGGATGCCCTGGAACACCAGCCGGTCCGGATGCCGCTTCCGCCCGGGATGACGAGTGCGACGTTCGATCTTCGGCAGTAGCGGCTCAACCACCGCCCACAACTCGTCGTCGACGTCCCACGGCTTCCGCCGAGCCACTCCGCACCCCCAGATCAACGGCCCCGGAGTGATCCAACCACCTCGAAGATCATTTCGTTAGGAGTTCTTAGAACGGCTAACACAATGAGCTACATCAGCCCCGGTGGCCGTGCCTCGTAGGCGAGTTGGACGTTGTCCGGACCGTGGGGACTTCACCGTGGATCGTGCCGGATGACCTGTGGGAGCGGATCGAACCGCTGCTGCCCAAGAAGGAACGGCGGTTCCGCTACCCCGGTCGACGTCCGGTCCCGGACCGCCGGGTCCTGTGCGGGATCCTGTACGTCCTGCACACCGGCATCCAGTGGGAACACCTCCCCAAGGAGCTCGGCTTCGGCTCCGGGATGACGTGCTGGCGTCGACTGCGGGACTGGAACCAGGCCGGCGTCTGGCAGCGGCTCCACGAGACGTTGCTGGCCGAGCTCAACGCGGCCGCCCGGCTCGACTGGTCCCGCTGCGTGGTCGACTCCTCGCACGTCAGGGCGCTAAAAGGGGGCTTTACACGGGCCCGTCGCCGGTCGACCGGGGCCGGGCAGGCTCCAAGCACCACGTGATCACGGATGGCCACGGGACCCCGCTGGCGGTCCTCCTCACCGGCGGCAACCGCAACGACGTCACCCAGCTCATGCCGCTGCTGGACGCCATCCCGCCCGTCCGCGGCCGGGTCGGGCATCCTCGACGCAAGCCGGACTCGCTCTTCGCAGACCGCGGCTACGACCACGACATCTACCGCGACCAAGTCCGAGCCCGCGGCATCGTCCCCGCCATCGCACGCCGAAACACCCGCCACGGCACCGGACTCGGCGTCTACCGCTGGGTGGTAGAGCGGACCTTTGCCTGGCTCCACGGCTTCCGTCAACTCCGCGTTCGCTGGGAACGTCGAGCCGACATTCACGAAGCCTTCCTCAAACTGGCCTGCTACCTCATCACCCACCGGCACATCAGGTCACTGTGCGAGCCGCCACGAGACGGTTGACAACTTCGTCGGGGGTGAAGCTCCAACCGACCAGGCGCGGCCCGCTCCAGTTGATGCCGATCACGAGTCCATCCCGGGCGGCATCGGGCAGCACGTGATCGCACCAGGTGCCCAAGGCCATGGAATCGATGCGAAGCCCATGCCCCCAGATCTTTGCTGCCCTCTGGGCCCGCGACGAGGCCGACCAGAAGGGAAGACTTCGCGTGCCATCCGCAGAGAGGTGAGTCGGGCTTCCATCGTCATCCCGGACGAGCCAGACCGCGCTGTTCTGGCTGACGTCGCGGAAGAACGCCGCCGCTTCCGCACCACTCTGGCTCATGTCCACCGACCTTACCGTCTTCCAGCGCTCATTTCGTTTGGAGTTCTTAGGGGAGTGGGAACGAACCACTCACCTACGTGACCAATCCCGTGTCCGCCAAGAAGTCGCCGCGCTCGCGGTCGCTCCAACAGCCAGGGCGACCGCGGCGGCCGCCCAGCTGACCAAATCTGTAGCGGAGTTCGCCGTCCAGTCCCACCATTCTTGTGGATACCAGATCAGCACGAGTGCCGATGCCAAGGGCAGAGGCCAACTGAGCTGCGGACCAAACATCCTTATCGACAACAGCGCGAGACCGAACCAGATCAGGATGGAGCGAACGAACACGACTCCGGCTTCCACCCCAACGGCGAGTCCCTCTACTCCGAAGGAGACGACACAGACAGTCAACATGAGGCCCACGCAGTACCTCAACCGATACCGGTGCATGGCCGATCCGCCCATCTCCTCGTGCTTCGCCATGGCGCTACCGAGCGCTGCAGAGAGGAAGACAGCCGAGAGGAGCGGGAGTTCGCGTCTGAACGGGACCCCTGTGGTGAGTCCTCCGCTGCCGATAGAAGGCAGAGCGATATTGGAGCCACCGAAAAGTGCTGACAGAACCACGACGACGGCTGTACCCGTCAGAATGGCCGTAGCGCGGTGGACTCTGGCATACCGGGCGAAATCAGATCTGATCATCAGCGGTGCACCAGGCAGAATCTTGAAGGATGTAGCTGCGCTCCTTAGCGAGCCATTTCCGCTGCTCGGACTCCGACGCCCGTGAAGCGCGAGTTGCTTCATTCTGGGCAGCCTCTACCCCCTGCATGTGGAGCCCCTTGTCGGATACAGACGGATCTTGACCCATGGAGCGGTATTCAAGCCAGAGTCGTATGTTGTCCATGGCCTGCCAGACCCGCTCTCTTTCGGGAGGGGGAGAGCAGCGTCCCAGAGACTTGGCGAAGACTCCGTCGGCCATGGCGATCGCCGCAGTGCGGACGTGCCCCTCGGCGATGTCGAACCCTCGATCGCCCAGGTCGGTCCGCCGCAGCCCGAACTCGTGAAACGACTGCGGCGACTTCAGCCACGACCCCGATTGGTCCAAACGTTGCGCCATGAGAGTTAGCTCGGGGAGGTACTTGCGGTGCTCGGGCCACACGCATACCTCCGGAGAGCCCTTCTCGGCACGCCCGCATAGAGGCACCACCGCTGCCGCGGGCCGGTCGACGCGGAGTTCACCTGCTGCCGACGTTGCGACCAGCGAAGTCAGGGAAACGACGGCTGATCCGACGGCGACAAGACGAATGTGCCAGGCAGTCTTCTGCCGCCGCATCTGGACCTCGTCGGACCGGCGCAATGGTGGTGCTGTCACCGCCAGAACCGCAAGGGCGAGCGCGAAAAGCAACCGCAGAGCGACGGGGAGAGGCTGTAGGCGCTGGTCGGGCGGGCCGGCCAAGACGTTGAACTTGATAGGCAAGGCCAACATGCTGATGAAGCAGCCCAGCGCGCACACGATCGGAGTGAATGCGGCGGAAGGCCACCACCGGCCAGCGAGATGCCCGACAGACGCGAAGATGACCAGCGTTGCCATGCCCAGCAGGAGGTAGGAAGGCCAGAGGAAACCGGGGCCTGCCTCGCTGAGGGAGAACCCGGCGGCAGTGAGACACCCGATCACGTATGCGGCGAGCCCGAGCGTGAGGGTCGCGGCGAGCCGCGCTGTCTCGATCCGCCAAAGAGGCCTGGCCGCAGCGAGAACCGTTTCGGGCATGCCCGAACGAGACGAGCGACCAGCCTGCCACGCCGAGACGGCAGCGAGCAGCGGCCCCAGAAAGATAGTGACAACCTGGGCGGCCACGCTCGCTTCAGGCCAGACGCCGATCCAGTACCGGGAGCGGCCGAAGAGAACGACAAGATCGACAACGACCAATAGTGGCAAGGCCGTCAAGAGGGGAGAGCGGCGCAGCTCGATGAGATAGGCGTTCACGATGAGCTCCCGCCGTTGACCCGGTGTCCTCCGAGAACCGTCATGTACCCGCGTTCCAGAGGGTTGTCGCCGGGGGCAGCGAGGTCCGCCAGCTCGGCCAGCTGTAGCGGTGTGCTGCTGTGCAGCACACGGCCCTCATTCAATACGAGGACGGTGTCACACGCTGCGCCGACGTCTTCGACCAGATGTGTACTCAGAACAACTGCTGTTCCCGCGAGAGCAAGGGAACGAATGAGTTCACGAAAATCAAGGCGCTGAGCGGGATCGAGACCGACAGTTGGCTCGTCCAGCAGAAGTAGCGACGGTGCCCCGACAATAGCGGCTGCGATTCCGGCCCGGCGAAGCATGCCACCGGACAGGGACTTCATCCGGTCCTGCGCCCGATCGGCCAGGCCAACTGCCCCTAGCGCCTCCCTGGTCATAGAGTCGGCGTTCTTGGCTGGCACCTCCCGCAACCATGCGCAGTAGCGGACGAAATCTGCGATCGAGAACGCCGGGTAGAACCCGAAGTCTTGCGGCAGATAACCGATTCGGCGGCGAGCTCGACGAGCCTGCCGCTCACCATCGACCGGCTGGCCGAACAGCTCAACATGCCCGCTCCACGGCGGCGTGATCGTAGACAAGGTCCGAAATAGCGTGGTCTTACCCGCGCCGTTAGGGCCCAGCAGTCCAGTGACACCGGGGTAAACGGAGAGATCGAGATTCTCGATTATACGGTGACTGCCGTACCCCTGTGTGACAGAAGCGAGTCGGGCGATAGGGCTGAGCGTCATTGCAGGACTTTCATATGGAGCGAGAGCCCACCGGCTTGGTGGGCTCTCGTTCGGTTAGTTTTTCTCAGTAGGTGGAAGATACGTCCGTGCCGTTGATCTTGAACGTGCACTCGTAGGCGTCGAACTTTCCTGTGTAGCCGACCTTGACCGTCTTCCTGCGCTGCGTGTCGATCTCGGCGTTGCAGTCGTAGGTGACCTGGAACCTCTCGACGATCCACTGCGCGTTCGAGCAGTACCCGTGCCCGGAAGTGGTGTACCAGTAGCCCCGGCAGCCGCGATCCCATGAGGATTCTGCGGAGGCGCTGGATATCGGGGCAGCAAGGCCGATGGCCGTAGCAGCCATAATTCCGATCACAGCCCCCTTAGCTGCCTTGCTCTGCATGGCACGGGAAAGCAGAGAATTCATAATCCCCCCAAAAAGAATTTGTGCACGAATAGCAACATGGTCCCCCCATGTGCAGCGGTCACGATAGCATGCGCGCCTGGCGGCCTATCCTGGGCAGCGCTGATCTGGCGAGTATGCGAGGCGCGTACTTACCTTGAATGCTCCCCATGCGCCCGATATGGGCAGCCACCTTTCGGTCATTCTGTGCTGCTCCGTAATCCGGAATGCGTCGTTCTCGTTCCTGAGGCTCACTTTGCCCACGTCGCCAGGGCGTCGAGATGTGCCGAACTCCCCACTGGGGGAAGGGTGTGGCGTATGCGTGGCTTCTGGCCTCCTCGAGAGTCGGCGTAGCTGGCTTGGATGCCTTGGTTTGTCGACTACCGCGACCTGGGCCTCGTGGTCCTGCAGGAAGAAGTGTCATTTTCGACAGGGCGGGACCAGGATGCGTCCCGCATAGTGCGACTGCTGGCTATAGGCCGGGTCTCCAAGATCACCACTGGAGATCCGTCCATGGACTTCGAGCTTCCCGAAGGACGTCACAGCCCTCGACGACGAGCAGCTCGCCGACGCTCTCGGCGGGGCCATCGCCGCGTTCGACGCCGGTTCCCGCGCCGAGACGATCACCTTGAAGGACCTTGAGGCCCGGCGCGCCCTGAGCGACGGGGTCAAGGCGATCTGAGACGAGCAGGCCGCCGCCGAGATTGACGCCCTCGCCGCCTCGGTGCGCGGCGACAGCCCGGACGCCACCACGGACGCGGCCCCGGTCGAGGTGACCGCCGCCGCCGAGCCCGGGCCGGCCTCGAATACAGCACCTCTGCAATGACGCTCCCCACCAGTCGGCGCACACGACTGGACGCCCGAACGCCGCGAGGCCTACACCAGCGACCTCGCCGCCGAACGCTCCCTGGTCGCGGTCACCGCGAAGACCAACAGGTCGAAAGCCGACAAGGACCCGGCCGCGTGGATGCCGCCCGCCGATTCCGCCACGTGCACGTACCTCGTCAACTGGGCCGCAACGAAACTCTGCTGGGACCTGAGCGCGGACGAGACCGAGCAGGCAGCCCTCCTCGAACTCGCCGAACCGTGCGCCGACTCGACCGTCGAGTACGAGACCGCCTTGTAACCAGCGGTAGCCCACCCCTATATAGAGGTCCGCCAGCTCTGCGAGCGCAGCACCCCCAGGTCCCATATGCGATCCCGTCGGCAGGCCGGGCCCTGGGGCTACGCCGCAGTTTCTGATCAAAGTAGTCCGCCCGGGCTCCGCTTCCCACCGCCGCCTTCGCGTAGGCCGATGGCCTGGGCGTCAAAGCCGCTTGCTTGCACCGGCAACGTCGCCTGCCCGGGAGACCTGTCGCCGCCGACAGAGCACAGACCTTTTCCTGCACAGGGTTTTCGCTCCTCCACGCGTCTTCCCCCAGGCGACTTCTGGGTGGTGTCAGTGGTATTCGGCATAGTGCCCCGCATGATGATCAATGAAATCGACGGCGTGGACTGGGAGTCCATGGGCCACGCCTATGGTCCGGCATGCGATGTTCCGGGCTGGCTCAAGGGAATGGCTTCAGCAGACCCCGGTGTACGGGACGAGGCGTTCAGCGACTTCTACAGTGCGGCGCACCATCAGGGGGATGTCTATCCGTGCACGGCGGCCAGCCTGCCGTTCCTGTTCGAGATGGCCGACAGTCCCGCGACCCCTGACCGGGGTTCGGTCATCGAGTTGCTGCTCAGCATCGGGCAAGAGTGCCTGGATATGGATCCCGAAGTGGTGTACTTCACGCCGGACGGCACCGAGTCCCGAGCCCATGTGGACGCGTTGGCGTTGATAGGTGAGCGTGCCGAGGTGTTCGTCCGCTGGGTGATGGACCCGGATGAGGAGGTGCGCCGGCCCGCGATCGAGTGCCTGGGCCTCTTCCTCGCCGACAGTGCACGCGCGTTGGAGGTCCTTGGCAGTCTGCTTGCCGGGAGCGGCATGGTGCAGCGGCTGCTCGTTGTGAGGGCGGTGGCTACGGTGGCGCTGCGGGATGCGGCCGTGCACGGTGCGGCCGCCGGCTGGCTGGACACGCTGGCCGGTGACACGGCACAGGTGCCCGAGGTGCGGCTCGCTGCTCTCGTTCACCGGGTCCGGTGCACTCCGGGGGAGCTCGGCGACGCTGTTGTGCCTGCGGCGGTCGGTCTGATCCGGGAGATCGCACCGGAGGAGACCGGCGGGGATGACGACGCGCCCTGCCGGACCGAGGCGGAGCCGGAGGTTGCCGCGGGCACGGCGCCTTCCCCGGGGGTGCCGCCGCAGATCGCCGCGGCGTTCGAGGACCTGGAGCGGCACGGCCGCGTTCACGCGCCGACGACCTCCCTGTTGGAGGCGTTTCACACGGTGTTGGACGATCGTGTGCTGGAGCGCACCGCGTTGCTCACCGAGCAGTTGCGCAGTGCGGACCCTGGGGTGCGTTACGACGCGATCCGCATGGCGAGGGAGCTGATCGGCCAGTGGCGTGGGGATCACTCCGGCCTGGTCGTGCTGGTCGCGGAGTGTCTCAGACCTGAGGACCCGTATACCTCGGCTGCGGCGGCGGAGGCTCTCGGGGCGCTCGTGCCGGTGAGCGAGCCGGCCAGGGATGCCCTCGCCGCCTATGTCGAGGCGGCCCGTGCGGAACACGGGCCGGGCGTGTGGGCGGCCCGGGGGCGGCTGGTTCGCCGCGCTCACCAGGAAGCCGTCAGAGCTCTGGCATGCCTGGGGGATCTGCGGGCGCTGCCCTGTGTGCTGGAGGCGCTGGACGAGGGCATCGACGCCTGGCGTGCTGTGCAGGTGGCCGGTCACCTGGGTGAGGCGGCCGGTGACCTCACGCCGAGGCTGTCGAAGCTCCTGGCGGAGGTGGACTTCTCGGATGCGTCGCAGTCGATGAGCGCCAATGCTCTGGTGTCCGCTCTGAAAGAGCTGGCAGACCCGGCGGCTGGACCGGCGCTGGCCAGCGCCGTAGCCGCGGCCGTGCGTGAGGAGCAGTGGCATACGGCCGCCTCTGCCCTCAAGGCACTCGCCTCCTTCGGCCCTGGGTCCGCCTTCGCCCTCGATGTGATTCGCCGGCTGGCCGATGCGCAGGACGTCACCGTCCGGGCGGCTGCGACCGCGGCACTGTGGGAACTTGAGGGCGACGCGGCCGACGTCGTGCCGAGGCTGGTTGAGCTTCTTGACACCCACGCGGACGACGAGGCAGCCGCCGTCCTGGGGCGGATCGGGCCGGCTGCCGCACCGGCCCTGCCGCGTCTGCGGAAGATGCTGACAGCGGGCTACGAGTGGACCCGGGTCTACGCCGCGGCCTCTCTGTGGGACATCGGCGGCGACGCCGAGGCGCCCGCCGTCGTGGAAACGCTTCTGGCAGCGTGGGCGGAGAACGACTCGACGTCCAACCACGTCCTGGCCTGCCTGAGCCGCATGGGGCCGGCCGCCCGGCCGGCCCTCCCCCGGGTCCGGGAAGAGCTCACGCTCCTGCGCCGCAGCGGCCGCTTCCGCGACATCCCCAACGACGAGGACCTGCTGGCCGCCTGCCGCTCCATCACGACCCGCATCTGAGCAGACCCCTGCGGGAAACGTCGGCAGGGCCCCTTCGCCTGCGCCCAGGCTTACGACCCCTGCATCCGAGCCGCTCACCCCGTCCGCCGGATGGGTGAAGGGTCAGACGGGCGCGAACCGTGCTCACCGGCTGGGCGTCAGGGACGGCATGAAGGAGATCAGCGAGCAGCACATCAGCGAACCCGGCCTGGTGGTGCTGGACATCACCGCAGCGGACGAGGACACCCTTGGGCTGGTGGTGGCCCAGTTGGAGGAGCGCTGGGCGACCTCGGGCCCGGCCCTGGTACGGCGAGTGCCGGGCCGGGCCGGCGTCACGAGCCGGGTGTACGCGGACATCCGCCGCACCGCAGTCCGGCCCGGGTGAGAATGGCTGCCCGCGGGCCCTGGGGCAGTGGGTGACAACCAGGTGCGAGGATGCTGTCGTGTTGGATGCGATCAACTCGGTGGACTGGGATGCCATACCAGGCCATCCTGACTGGTACGAACCGGCTCGTGCCGCCCACGGTCTGCGCGTGCTGGCGGATGCAGCGAACCTGGTGGAGGCGGCTGAGGCCAGCTCACTGCTCGGCGGCGGTGGAATTGTCCATGGCCACAGTGCCGCGGTGTTTCCGGCGGCGGCGGTCGCGACCCCTCTGCTCCTGGACATCGCGCAGCAGGGTCACCCGGCGGCGCGGGACGCCGCGTTGGGGCTGGTCGATGAGGCCCTGTCGTCCTATCCCCACGGCGAGTACTCGCGGGTGACGACGTCCTACGGCACAGCGGTGCCGATCTGCTGCGCCATCGCCCACCAGTTGCAGGCTCGCTCAGCTCTCCTTGCTGGACTGGGCATGCGGGGCAAGGCACTGCTTGCCGATGCAGCCGAGCACTGGCGTTTCAAGATCCGAGAGTGCGTCGCCGAGAGCAATGACACGGCAGCCTTCGGGGCTCTGGTCGGCTTTTTCCCGAGCGGCGTACACGCAGCGGAACTACACGTCGGCGGCGAGATCGCCGTGCTGGACGAGGTTGCCCTCGAATACCCACCCGAAGACGGCTCTGCTGAAGCGTGCCTGCGGGTGACGGGACGGCGACCAGCCGAACTGCCGCCCAGCGCTGTCCTGTTCCCAGCAAGGTGCGGTGAACGCGTGCACTGACCAGCCTCTACAGTTCACGGTCCATGCGGTACAGGGGCCGTCTGCCGGGCTGAGAGGAGTCGCCTCCAGCAGATGAGTGCGCATCCCAAGGTAAGGAATGCTTCGTGGATGTCGTCGCGTATCTCCCAGCAAATCCGTAGGCGGCGGAACCAGTGCGGGTGAGCGACGGCGCGTTCTACGACCCAGCGTTGGGCGCCCAGACCGAAGCCGTGTTCGGTGCCGCGGCGGGCGATCAGTGGTTTCACTCCGAGCCCCCTGAAGCTTCTCCGTGATCTTGGACACTCGATGGTTATGCCGCGAGGGTGTGTCGGTGCCGTTGGCGGGTCTCGGTCGGGGTGAGGTAGCCAAAGACCCTGGTCGATGACGCTGCCCGCTGTTGCGGCCGCGACCGCCGGTCTAGCCCAGCCCGCGCTCAGCGACCATCCGGGACAGGGCCATTGGAAGGGCAGTGGTCCACTGCAGTCCGCCTCGACCACCCTGTCGGCGCCTTGTACGGTCGAGTCACTGTCGGAGCATGAGGTCGAGCTGTCAAATAGGTGTACTTTGAACAGAATTTTGGACACGCACGAAATGGTAGTCAGTCCCAGCTATCGCTTATTCGGATTGATGGACATGAGCATCGAGCCGTACGGGCTGGATCCAGATGACACGCATTGGCTTCTCTCCGCCCCAGGTCTGATCTATCTCCAAGTGCCATCAGCAGTCATTGAGTCGGCCGTGCGTCTGGAGAGCTGGTCCAGCAAACCCCCGGAAAGTCATGCCAACTGGTTCGGCCGGGAAGAAGTGGAAGTCGAACTTCCCACCGGGGAGATCGGCATTCACACCATTGATGGCGGGGTTCAGGACATCCCTTTAATTCTTCCCTCAGCTGGGCTGTACGAGATGCGGTGGCAGTGGATGTTCAATGGGGATCGAGGGCCTTTCCTGTCGCCGATTGGGGGAGCGCGCGCATTGCCTATCCCGCCAGGCCAGGAGGGAGGATTGAAAGGTAAAGATCAGTACTGCCTTGTGCAGATGTGGCGCACACTTGCCTATACATAGTGGGAGTGATGGACTGTGGGGCCGAACTGTTTCGGCCCCACGGCGTGCTTCTTCGCCTCCGCCTGGAACCGTGGGCCGAGTTCGCGTGCGGAGCAGCAAACCGGTGCCGCGCGCCGAAATCTACCGGCCGATGCTGAAGATCAAGGACTCCATGGGAGTTGTTTCATTCTCGCGAGTCACTCCGTGCGATGCCAACGGGCCCGCCCGTAGCCGCCTGTCAGAGTGGAAGGGCCTCCTCGACCATTGTCTTCAGGTCTGCAGGCAGAGCAGGTGAGTCCCGCCAGTTCTGGGCGATCTGCAAGAGCTCGACCCAAGCGTCATGCGCCTCAGAGTTCGACTGCCCGGAGAAGACCGCGTCCAGCACCCGCCTGGCAAGACGGTCGACAACCTCATACAAGGCGTTCGAGGCTCTGCTCACGTCATCCATAGGCGAGCCCGCAGCATGAGATGGTGCACCATTGAACCGGATGGTGACTGAGGTAGCTGAGTACGTCTTTCCATGAAGGAAGTCACGGAGACTTCCGACTTGATGACGAGTGGGCAGAGCTGGCTGATCAGGACTGTGAGACACCCGGTCACCCTATTTGAAGAGTGACCGTCGCTGTGAGGGTTGGGAGACGGGGCGAACCTTGCGGCGGCGCTCGGCGTCGGTGGCGGATGCGCAGCGGGGTCGGCCGGCCCGGGCATCGGGTTGTACGTCGGAGGTGGTGAGGGCGTCGACGGCGATCTGGGCGAGGTCGGGGTTCTGGGAGAAGTGGAACTTCGGGTTGACGCGGTAGAGAGTGGTCTCGCCGGCGCGCTGAATCAGGCGCAGCTTGGTGAGGAGACGGAGGCTGAGCAGCCGTGCGCGATCCGCTCGGCGTCGACTTCCAGGGCGGTGAAAACGGCGCCGTTCTGGGTGAGCCACTCCAGGATGTGGCCCGAAACCATCGATATTCGACGCAGGCAGCGCCTCCCGAACTACCCGAGAGACAGTGCTCATCATCGTCGGCAGACGTAGAACCGACGGGCCACGTCGTCGATTGCTCGTTGCCTGAGACGGGTCATCACGTCGGCGCGCGTACTGCCAGTCGCCCCTCCACCGTGCGCCCCGTTCAGTCAGCACCGGCGGACCACCACGGCTCACACAGCACCCTCCACCGCCCGGTGGCCTCGGCACTGCCCGGTGCTGCCAGGCAGAGCGCCGCCGGGTTGCACCTTCCTGGCCAGCGAACCTAGGCGAGTGAGGTGACCCTGGGGGTGCTGGATGGCTGTCCCCGCCGAAGTAGATCTTGCGAGTCGGAGGAGCCAGCGGTTTCGGTGGCGAGTTCGGCCTGATTCCCGGCCCGGAGGTCCCGTTTTTGGCGTCTTCAAGCTCAGAAAGAAGCACGAGCCGTGGTAAAGGCTCGCCAGAGCGGCAGCGCCGGCGAGATCATGCGGGAAGCGGCCTTCTGACAGGGCGGCATGTGGGCTTGAGGGGGACGCAGGATGACGCGGATATTCCTGAGCGGAGGAGCGGACAGTTGCGGCGAGAACCTGGACGCCTACCAGTACGCCTATCTTGCCGGCGGGGGCCTGCGGGTCGCGGAGAGTGCGATTGTCGCCCTCATCGAGCGTGGGACGCTGTCCTTGAGGGCCGCACGCCTACGCGTCATCGGCGAGGAGCACCCCGCACACCCGTTGGAGCTTGCCGTTATCGCTGCTTGCCCGCGGAGCAAGCCGGTGCGGGAGGTCATCGAGGCTGTCAAGCATTCCTCCGAGGTCGACGAACTCGCTCGCCGCCTTGTCTCCCTGGGTCTGGTGCGTCGCAGAAGACTGAAGCCCACCCGCGCCGGACGGCGACGCCTCGCGGACGCTGCCTCGGCGGGACATGTGCCCGCGTACGCGCTCCACGGTCCCGCCGAGGCAGCGNCTGTCAAGCATTCCTCCGAGGTCGACGAACTCGCTCGCCGCCTTGTCTCCCTGGGTCTGGTGCGTCGCAGAAGACTGAAGCCCACCCGCGCCGGACGGCGACGCCTCGCGGACGCTGCCTCGGCGGGACATGTGCCCGCGTACGCGCTCCACGGTCCCGCCGCACTCGTCCCTCGCTCCGCCAGACGCGGGCCTGGCGGCGCCGAACCCGTCCCCGACACCCTCGGGCGCACCCTGATCCGCATGGGCAAGGCCCTCGACAGCGACCGCGGTCACGGAACGGACAACGGCGCGGATGCAGGAGGTTTCGGCGGTGGCGGTGGCGGTGGTGGCGGTGACTGACAGCAGTAGGCACGGCGGGGCTTCAAAGCCTTTGCAATCCACCGAATCGAGCCACTGCCAATATCAACGGGCTGAGACGGCAGCGGCGGGATGGCTCACGAACGGACAGCAAACCGCGATCCCCGGCTGTGAGGGAGCCCCTCCTGAAGACACGCTCCCATTCTCGGGACCAGAGCTGCACGCCAGGCCCACGACAGGGCACACGGGATTGATGAACGCCCCGTCGTTCCGGGCTCTGCCCCCAGGAGGGCGGGGCGTTCGAGCGCGGGACTGCCGCGCTCACCCAGTACGCCGCGGGAAGGCCGGGTCGTCGTACCCCGAGCGCACGTTGAAGAGCCACCTCACGGACCGGTCCGGCTGGGCACCTGGGTCAGCAACACCCGCAGCCGCCGCGCAAAGCTGACCGGCGAGCAGCGCGAGCAACTCGCCGCCCTCGGCATCGACTGGGCCAGAGCCACCTGACACCCCGACGACGAACCCACCGTTCGTGCTCTTCGGGTGCGGTCAGCGGCGGCGCGGGACGGTCAGGGTGTGGCGTCGGCCGTACGCGACGGCGCCGAGGAGGGCGGCGGCGATCAGCGGGGTGGCCCAGTTGACGCCGTCCAGGAAGGCCCAGGTGAGCACCTCGGCGCCGAGCATCAGGCCGACCAGGCCGAGGGCGGCGAGCGCCGCCAGGCGCGGGACCAGCAGGCCGACGGCACCGGCCAGTTCCAGCACGCCGGTGAGGTACATGAGCCAGTCGCCCCAGCCGATCGCGTCGAAGGTGACGGTGGCCGAGGAGTGGGCCACGAGCTTCGGGGCGGCGCTGGCGACGCCGTAGAACAGGGCCAGCAGGATCTGCAGACCCCACAGCGCGCGATTGACGCGGCGGGAGACAACGGGGGCGGCGGAGAGCGCGGTGGAGGTCATGGCCGGGTCCTTAAAACAGTGGCGTCGGGCCGCGGTGCACGGTCACAGATGTAGACGACCGCGGTCCCCCGAACTCATCGGATTCCGGGAGACGTTCATGAGCCCACCGCCCGCGGCGGCTCCCCTACGGGCAGCCGTTGCGGCGCGCGTTGTCGGGCGGCTCCCGACGCCCGGCGAGGGAGCCGCCGTCCGCGGGGCGGGTCAGGCGTTCCGCGCCAGCCAGTCGGTATAGCGGGTGGGTGCGATTCGGGCGCGTCCCTTCGGGGTGAGGACGTCCCCGTGACCGCGGCGAACATCCCGGCGGTGTCGTCGGTGGTCACCGAGCGGCTGTCGCCCTTGGCGCGGAGTGTGATGAGGCCCGGTTCGTCCAGCGGATAGGCGTCGGGCCCGGCGAGTTCGAGAGTGCCCCGGAGCGGTGTACCGGCGATCAACTGCCGCCGAGGCCAGACAGGCGGCCGCCCCGCCCTCGTGCGCTTCGGCAGCAACGGTTCCAACACCGCCCACTGCTCGTCCGTGAGATCTCCCCGCCCCATGAACCGAGATCATTCATCACTCAAGATCCATTTTCGATACACCCCTAGGAACGAGCACCGCCCGCCGCCTACACCAGCCCTCGGTACCCGCCGGGGCTTCGTCGTGCTGCCCGGAGGAGACCACCGTGCCCACCTTCGAGACGGCGGCGTCGTGGAGAATCCGGCTTCGTTCTCGAAGACCAGCCAGGCTCCACGGGCCGCCGCGAGTCTTCCGCGCAGGGCCACACCTCCTTGACCCACCCGGCCACCGCGTCGTCGTCCCGCTCCAGCGCGCGTCAGGCCGGGGCCTGGCAGGACCAGCCGTTGCGTACCAGGAGCCTGCGTGCCCCCTGGACCGTGTAGGCCAGATGGAAGCGTCGGCCGATCACCGTCTTGATCCGCGCGAGCGTCCAGCGCTGGTCCTCCCAGCCGTGCGCGGCGGGCGCCTTGGCCAGCTCCGCCTCCAGCTGGGCGAACTGCTTCTCGCTCAGTCTCGGCAGCGACGCCGGGCCCTGTGACCGCAGAGCCCGCGGGCCGCCCTCGTCCCACATCTGCCGCCATCCCTGCACGGAGCGGACGCTGACCCGCAGGTCCCTGGCGATCACCGAGCTCGCTTCGCCCCGGGCGGACCTCTCGGCCGCCCTGAGTCGTAACCCCTCGCGGAACTGCTGCCGCTCGGCCGCCACCTCTCACCACATGACCAACACCGACAGCGCGACTCGAAGGATAGGGGTCCTCGATCGGGTGATGAAGAACTGAACAAAGACGCTCATACCATGCTAAAGAGGGCGGTCGTAGTGAAACGGGTGGGAAGAATTAGCCTTCCGAATGCCCCACAAGCCTGGCTTGTATCCCACAGGCATGCCCTTCTGCTCTTCGCTTCGCAGTCGCCGACCTTCGGCCTGCACAGAACGGATGCACTCATGTCGCTTCTTCCCCGCGGCAGCAGCCCGACGCTGGACGGACCGGTCAGCCCACGGCCCTCCGCGCTGACGCTGCTGGCATGGACCAATGTTCTGATGGGGCTGTCCGCCGCCTCAGCCACGTTCGCGACCTGTCAGGTCCTAGGAGAGGAAGCGGACTTCCTCGCAGCTGCCTTCGCCTTCGCCATCATCACCGCCGCCTACACGCGCGACCGGCTGACCGGACCCGACAGCGAGGGGGCCCCGGGAAGCCGCGAAGCATGGATGGCCCGCCACCACCGGGCCATGCGGACATGGATGGGCCTGTGTGTACTGCTTGCCCTCGTCACGGCCGTGCTGCGGCCGTGGTGTGCGCTCGCACTCGTCCTGGCCTGGATCTCCGCACGGTTGTACGCCAAGCCATGGATCTCCGCCCGCGGCCGACGGGTGGCCCTGCGGCAGCTTCCCGGGATGAAGGTCCCTTACGTCGTCGCCGTGTGGGTGACGGTGGCGATCCTGCCTGTCGCGGCCGACAACGACCTGCTGACGCTGGCGTCGACCTGGTTGTGGGCCCTGAGTGTGCTGCTGATCGGATCCGTTGAGGTCATCAACAACGACCTGCGCGACGTCGGCGCGGACCGCCTGGACGGCACCCGGAGCCTGCCAGTACTCCTGGGGGTGGCCAGAGCCAAACGGCTCGGCTACGCGTTCGCAGTACTGGGTCTGTTGGTCTCTGCACCTGTGGCACCGCTGGTGGGGCTGGTGTGGGGCGGGTACGCTGCGGCCCTGCTCGCCTGCCACAGCCCGGAGCGAGACGCCCGACTGCGCCCCTGGATCGAGTCCCAGGTCGCTGTTGCCGCACTGGCCGCGGCCGTTCCCGCCGACGCTCTCGGCCTTTGACGGGCAAGAGACCGTCCCTCAACCACCGTCCAGGTCAGGGCGGGTGCCCCGGAGCGGGTCGGCGATTCTGGCTCTGCGCACCTCAGCGGGTTCGGACCGTCGGCCGATCCCCGTGCCGTCCTCACCGGTCCTGCCTGCGCGGAGTGGGCCTCGGCCGGGTGCGTGTTGGCCGCGGCGGGGTAGGGCGGCCCCACCGTGTGGCGGCGGGGCGCATTCACCTCGGGCCGTGTGCGCTGCGCGCGCTCGCTCGATCTGAGTATGGGAGCGGCCCGGGCCGAATCGACAGCAAATACCTGCATTGCCCGTGGTACACCTTTCTTGTTGATCAAGCATGGCGCTGCCGCGCGGGTGGGGGGCTGATCCGCGGCCGACCTGACTCGGGCGCCGCTTCCCGTTTCCGCGAGGTGCCCGGGCTCGTCTGTCCGAGACCTCTGCGTCATCGGCCTGCCGGCAGCGCCTCCCGGAACAAGGACATTGATGCTCACCTTCACCACGCGGCGGCTCATCAGGCTGAGCGATGCCGACATCCACGGGAACGTGCACAACCTGTCGATCATCCGCTACGCCGAGGACACCGCGGTGGAATGGGTGTGCGCGTTGCGCGACGAACTGGGTCTGCAGACCTACTGGGGGGCCGTGGGAGTCCAGGCGGAATTCACCCGGCCGCTGCCCTGGACCACCCCGGAGACCCAGCTGGCACTGCGGGCGGAGAAGGTCGGACGGGTCAGCCTGCACCTGGTCACGTCGATCTCGTCGCCTCTGGGTGAGCATGCCCGGGTCCGCACCCGTGCCATGCGTCTCGACGCCTCCGGCACCAGGACCACCATGACCCCAGATGAACGGGCCTGGTACCAGCGGTATCTGGTGCGCGACACCTCGCACCCGAACGCTGCACGAGTACTGCAGCCCAGCTGAGGAACGCCGCAGGGCCTTCCGTCGGCTGCTCTGCCCGCGCCGGTACGCCGCCGGAGGGCCCCGGTGTGCCACAGGACCCGCTGCTCGCTCCGTCTCCCGCCTCAGCATGCTGGCGAGACCGTGCACGGACACAGCGCAGCGGGCGGCGGGCTGCGGCCCGTTGTGAGCGCCCCTCACGAAGCCGCTGAGCAGCTCCCTGCACATCCGCCCTGCCCCCCAACACCGGCGACACCGCCCCTCTCGAGGAGCTGCACACCCATTGTTCCCCCCGCTCGCTTTACCAGCGTTATCTGGCGCCAGTGCCCCGTGTCTTGGCCCGCACCCTCGAACAGCTTCTCGACCCCCGTGGCACCAGCCTGATTCGGGCCGCTGCTCGTCGATGCCGCCACTGCCCCGTGTCCGGCGTGAGGCGGCAGCCCGCGGAGCTTGCCCGGCTCCTAGTGGTCGTGCTCGGGCCCCGGTGGCGTGGCGGCCTGGAGCCGGGCGGCTTCGGCAGCAGTTTCGTCTTAGGAGGAACGAGGCACGGTGACGGTTTCGGCTTCTGCGGATACGCCGCTGGCTGCCACGCGGCATGTGCAGTGCGCCGTCGAGCGCGCTTGGTGCTACTTGAACCGATCCGTGGACGGTAGTGCCCCCTCGGCGCGGCTGTCCCTCGACGTCTCCTTCAGCAGCAGCTTTGCCGGCGCTCGGGCACGAGCGGTACTTCGCGAGCGTCTGGGTGCGGATCCGGGATTCGATCTGGCCGACGAGGCATTCACGGCCATGGTCGCCTTGATGCTCCTGTCTCCCGCCGCCACCGCGTGGGAGAAGGAACTGGCCCTGCGACTGGGCCGTCAGATGGAGGCGGCCCGCTGGCAGCGTCGGTATCGCTTCTTCCTCGGATCCAACGGCTTTCCCGCCGACACCGACTGCACGGGCCTGGCCGTAGGTGCTCTGTACGAGCACGGCTTGCTCTCCCCTGCGGACCTCGAAGCACACGTGGCCGATCTCCTACACGCGGCAGCACCCGCTGACAGCGTTCCCCGCCGGTACGGCGACGATGATGCACTCCGTGCGCGAGTCTTCATGGTCTATTGGGAAGACGGCCTGGAACCCCATGCCGTGCGCCGCGGACGCAAGCACGACGCGGTCGCCTGTGCCAACGCCCTCTACACGGCTCAGCTCAGCGACCTCCACACCGAAAGCGAGAGCGCGGCGGCGGTTATCAGCACCTCGACGCGATACCTGGCCGAGCACCTTGAGTCCGGGCGGTACCTGAACGGCACCCGCTATTACCCGTCTCCCGACGCGTTCCTCTACGCGCTCTCCCGCCTGTGTGCCAGATTCCCCTCCAGCGCCCAGGTCCTCGCCGCCCCCTTGCGCCGCGCCCTCCAAGAACGCGAAGAGGCGAACTCCTCACCGCGCCCTGGTGGCGAGCCCGGCCCCCTGGCCCTGGCTTTCCGGACGCTGGCAGCCGACAACCTCGGACTCACCGCCGGCCAGGACCAGCGGCGCATGCTGATTGCCCAGGCCCAGCAGTCCGACGGATCCTGGCCGGCCAGCCCGTACTATCGGATGGGGCGGTTCCCCGTGTACTTCGGCTCGTCCTACCTCACCACTGTCTTCGCCCTCGCGGCACTGCGAACCCGCCAGACACTCCAGGCCGCTGCACCCAGCAGCTTCTCCGGTTGGACCGCTGCCCCGACCGGCTAGGGTTGCTGCGTGGCCTGAAGCGGGGTGAGGTTGCCCCGGACCATCCCGGCCACGCCACGTCTGGACCGCATCCCGAAGAACTCGCCCGGTGGGGGCATCGCCATGCCGGTCCCTCAACGGCCAGGCCCTCGGCGGCGTCACTGGTCGCCCTCAGGTCGACCCCGCTGCGATCGTCCGGGCGATGGTCGCTGACGTCGACCTGGCCTGCTCGGCGCTCTGCCCGCCCGGCCCGGCCCCTGCGGCCCGAGGGCAGGGCTGGAGGGAGGCTGATCCCTTGGAGTTGACACCCCTGCCAATGGATCTTGACGGTCCTCCGTATCCGAAAGAGTTCAGGAAGGACGCTGTCGCGCTCTACCGAGCCGCGGCCGGGAAGCGGATCTACGGCGCCTCGGCAGCAGCACGTTGCCTCAGAGCATCGCCATTCCCGCCACGGTCGTCGCCAGCAGTACGACGACAGCGAGCGCGTTGATCACCACGTCCAGCTTCTGCCCGCGGCGTTCGGCGGCTCGGTCCAACGTGAAGTCGGCAAGGTCGCCGGGTGCGTAGTGGACCGTGACGTCACGGCCGTACGAGGCGGCTGGGTCCGGGAGGTTGGACGTGCAGTGAGCCGTGACGGCCGTGCCCTCGTAGGTGGTGAACGACACCACCGGGGTGATGGTGGTGGAGGTGCCGCTGTCCTGGTCGACAGTGACGTCCTCAAGGACCGCGATGATCCGTCCGTGCACGGTGTCCATCGCGGCCAGTTGCTCGATGCGGTGATTCTTGGCACGTACCGTTCCGGGCAGATGAACGGCGGCGAAGACCGTCAACGGCCCGCCAAGGCCGATCAGCGCCCACGGCCACCCCCAGCCGACCGCCGCGAGGGCCACCAGCCCGCAGCAGACCAGGAAGAGTGCGAGGGTCGGCCGGCCCAGCCCACGACTCGGCTCCTCAGGAGAGATGGAGAGCCGGTAGGCATGCGGCCTGCCTCGCGGGTGGCTGACCCCTATCTCCCGCCCCTCCCACGCAGAGGTGATCACCTCCCCTCGCTCACCGTCGTTGGTCACGGTGACCTCCTGACCGGAGGTGACGTCGCGGTAGGAGATGACCACCGATATGCCGCCCGTACGGGACCCGCCGTGCCGGGGCATCCGCACCTGCTCAATCCGCCCCGTGTACCGGACCATCCGCTGTGTTTTGGTCACTCCGGCCAGCGCCATGCCGTACCCGGCCAGCGCCAGCACAGCCCACACCGCGCACCACAGCACGAGGAACTCTTCCCAACCCATGACGCCCACCTCCTGCCGGTCCGGTCAGCTGCCGTTACGCCGGAGCACTTCGCCCTTCCCGTCCGCCTCGAGCGTTCCCGTGCCCCCGTTCCCGGTGACCACGACTCTGAGCGTGAGCGGTCCGGTGACGCTGTCGGCGGTGAGCTGCCAGCTCCGCGGTGACTCGACGTTGAGGGCGGTCCGGGCCTCCTCGACCAGGCCGGCGACGCGACCGTAGGGCAGAGACCTCGGGTCGAACCCGGCAACCTTCGCCCCGGCGGGCGGGAAGACGACCGTGAGCAGGCGGTCCCGCACGACGACGGTGAGGGCGTGACGCTTGTCCGCGGCCTGCGTCAACGACTCGACGGCTCGGCGCAGTTCGCTCTCATCGAGCATCGATCGGCCGGGGCCGATGGCGACCGTGCCTGTCGCAGACGTCACGGTGATCGTGGATGACGAAGAGGACACAGACGGTTGGGGGGAGGCGCCGTCGTCGCCCTCGTAGAAGTCGAACAGGTCGGCACGGAACAGCAGAAGCACGGCGGCCACGCCGAGCAGCAGCCCGAAGAGATTGAGGAACCCGCTGAAGGAGCTGTCCGGGGTCTCGCTCCTCATGACCGGACCGGGCACCGAGACCACCTGGGCCACAGCCGCCCGTTCCTCCCACTGCGGCGTCGGACGCCTCACGATCCGCGTTTTCCACGGCCGGTCCGGCGCGTACTCCACCACCACGGTCCCGCCTGACCGGTACTCGGTCAGCTCGACGCGGTTGACGTCCTGCCATATCTCGACTCGGAACGCAGGCGCGTCGTCCGGCACGACGGACAGATCGAATCGCACTGGCACATCACTGGTCTCACCCCTGACCGCCTCCAGACTCTCGATCATCGCGAGCGCCGTGCGCGGAACGACTGCCGCCTCACTGGCACGACGCGGCAGTGTGGCAAGGAAGAAGAGAAGACCGTAGAGCGCGGGCACGACCAGTCCCGTGACAATCATCGGCACGCTCTCGACCATCCAACCGCCGATGAAGGCCGTCAGCGACGCTCCGATGACACCGGCCGTCAGAAACCCCGAAGCGAGATCGGCAGGCGAGTGGTGCGCGGGCGGAGCACCCACACTCATCGTCATGGGGCCGATTGTGCCCGCCATGGGCAGCAGCGAACAGACCTACAAGTCGAGACGCCGATGCGGGCTCAACCACGACACATAGCCCGCTCGGTGCGCTCACCGGCGGAGGTGTTTCAGGACCACGCAGCCCGGGCCCGTCCGTGCGGCGAGCACCGGTATGCCGAGGGCCGAGGAAACGGGCGTCTCCTGCGCGGCCAGTTCAGCGGAGATCCGCACGACGGTCAAGGTGCTGCGGCTCCCCGCCACACCGCTCACGGCGCCACAGGCACGCCCGCGTGGCGGCGGCACCGGGCGGGTAGCGCTCCAGGCGGACCGGCTGCCGGCGACATGCGCCGATGTTAACCCCCTAGGCGAACTATCCGCTTCACGAAGGTAGTTGTGACGGTAGCGATGACGAGGCTCTGCGCGCTGGAGCAGGTGCCCGCGCCGTCTGGAGAGGTGGTTTCACCGAGGTCTCCTCGCCTGCCAGTTGCAGATGGCCCAGCAACGGGTCGGCATGCCTGCGGGGTCCCCGTTTCCCCGCCGTCGGGCCCTGCCCTCGCTGGAAGCAGCGCAGGGCGCGACGCCCCTCCCGGCACTTTGCACGGGGAGGGGGAACGTGCAGGTCAGATGGCCGGGGTGTAGGGGACGATGCTGTCCACGCACGGGCCCTCGGCGTGCACCTTCAGCGCTTCCGGCTCGCGGTCGTCCGCGGTGAGCTGCCAGCGGAGCTTGGCGGCCACCCCCTCCCCTCCATACCGGCACTGCGCGTCCAGGGACGGCGGCATCCAGTCCGCCGGCTCCTGTTCCGCCTTCTGCCGGTTGGTGCGTGCGGTCACCGCGACGAGTGAGACGTCCGCGCCCTGGTCGTTGGCGTATGCCCCCCGCCGCGTCGGCGCCCAGGTCGAGGCGCCGGAGTCCCAGGCATCGGCGAGCGGCACCATGTGCTCGATGTCCAACGCACCGGCACGGGTGACCCCCTGGCCGTCGTAGTAGCTGATCCAGGTGCCGCCGGCCAGCTTGCACCCGACCGCCACCGACGGCGCGACAACGGCTTCGGCCAAGAGCACCCCGTTGCGGGTGGTGCACCCATCGCCTGCGTCGTCGCCGCCGTTCCAGTGCCTGAACTTGCTACAGGTGTCGCCGGTGCGGTCCTCCTCCGTGACCGTCACCAGCCCGACGGCGTCGGCCAGCGTCATCACTTGGGCTCGCGGGCTTCGTAAGGAATGGACGGGGCCGGTAGAACGCCGTGGTGATCAAGAACCTCGTGCGCGGATTCAGCGCACTCTCCCTCGCCCTCGTCCCTCTCCTCTCGGCTCCCGCGCAGGCCGCCCCGGCGCCGGAGGCCATCACCCGCGCGGGCGAGAGGGTTCACCGCAGAAACACTTCCGCTGTCTGGCCGCTCACCCGGGCGCCAGGACGTGGGCCGGTCACCTGCTGTCGGCGCCGGAGCGGGGTCTCCCTGCCTCGCGTGAGGATCAGGAGTACGACGTAGCCCGTCCCGGTGCTTCCTTTGCGGAAAGCATGCGTCAGGTGCCGGGGCTGGGCCGGGCGTGAGTGTGGCGTGGAGACCGGCTGGCACGGCGGCGGCGCACCGTCGGTTCGGGTGGCGGAGGGTCCGGTGGCGTCAGGGTTCACCCCGGGTTCTTCGTGCCGCCTGCCGCCGGGCGGCGAGGAGGATGTGGCTCCGCAGCTGGGTCACCTGCCGGAGCTCTCCAGGCCGGGTCGGTAGGTGTTCTTGGAGCTGTCGCTGCGGGCTCAGGCGTTCAGGAACGTCTCGAGGCTGGTGGCCAGGGCCACAGGTGTCTCGTGCATGGGGTAGTGGCCGCTGTTGGCGATCTCCTCCAGTTCGGCGTTCGGATAGTGGCTGAGCCACGTGGCGCGCATCGCGTCGGCCGTCAGGGCGAGATCGTGCTCCCCGACGATGACCTTGACCGGAACGGGGTTGCCGGTGATCCGGGCCGTGAGGTCGGCGGTGACCCAGTCCTTCACGTACCCGCCGAACGCCTCCCGGGTCGACCACTCCAGAGAGCGGTCGACCATCAGGTCCACCCAGACCCGGGAGGCACGCCGGCCGGTGACCAGGTCCACGATGGCCCGTCGCTTGTCGCGGTCCCGCGCGGCACCGTAGAACAGCGCCTCTCCCTCGGCGTCCAGCGGATAGGCACCGGCGGGGACCGGGGCCAGGCCGACCAGCTTCCGTACCCGGTGCGGAGCCTGGGCCAGCACCTGCTGAGCCGCCTTGCCGCCCATCGAGTGGCCGACGAGGGAGAAGCTCTCCCAGCCGAGCTCGTCGGCCAGGGCGAGGGCGTCCTCGGCGATCTCGGCGAGCGTGTACGTACCGGTGACATGCTTGCGGTCGCCGTAGCCACGGTAGTCAAGGCAGGCGAAGCTGAAGGTGTCGCCGTCCAGGTAGTCCAGGAAGGGCCCCCAGCCGGCGCTGGTGCCGAACCAGTCGTGGAGCACCAGCACTTTGTGGTCGCCTGAACCGATCAGGCGGTGGGGAATGCTCATGGCGGACTTCCTCTCGTCGTTGCGGGCGAACGGTTTGCTTTCCTCCAAGAACGCGCCCTTCCAGGTCAGGTCCCGGAGTCCGGCAAGTGACGCTTGAGCGCCCTGGGGGGGGCGTCTGCGCCCGGTCCTCTCGCCGTTGCATACCCAGCGGGTGTCCTCACCCACCTCTGCGGCACCCTGCGTCGTGCGCCTACGCCAACCGCACCTCGGCTCGGCTCGGGATCCTTTCCCCTAGCCGGACTCTACGAGCTGCGTCGACGCGACAGGGTTGTCAGCGGCCGGGGCGTACGACGCCGCAGGTCTGGTTGGGATCTTCCCCGAGAATTTCGAGGGGCAGACAAGTCGTATGGATGGGTCGCCAATGCCCGCGACTTCTCCGGGAGCCGACCAGCGTGACCGTCTGGGCGGTCTGTGCCACGACGCCCCAAGGCTATGAGGTCGTTCAGACGCCGGCTCTCCAGGTTCCGGGCGATCAGCCGGTCACGGCGGCCTGCCCGGCCAGCAAGGCCGTGCTCGGCGGCGGCGGTGATGTCCAAGGTGACGGCAGCTCTCTCACCCGTTCCTACCCGAGGGCGACGGCGCCCGGGCAGCCGACCCTGTGGGTTGTGGCCGGCCACAACAGGTCCAGCAGCAGTTGCGGCGTCGTCGGCTACGCGATGTGCGCCGACCCCATCGCCGATGTCACCTGGACGACCCACTAGACCACCAAGCCCAATCCGTCCGGGGGTTCCTCGTGTGCCCGGCCGGGCGGTACGTGTCGGGCGGTGGCGCCTCCTCGAGCGGGGATTACCGCGTCCTGTCCGCGTCCAGGCCCGGCCTGGCGAGTGAGGGTGCCACGCGTGACGGCTGGTGGGTCCAGGCGGGCTACCTCAGTGACGATCCGTTCGCCACGGATCTCTACGTGATGTGCAGCACCCGGTGGCGTGAGGAGAAGGACCCCGGGTGCGACCGCGCCGGGGTCCTTCGCGTTCCCTGCCGTCGGCTCGCGAGGTGTGGCGAACCAGCGGAGGGCCCGGTGGCCGGCGTGGAGCCGGAAGGCACCGCACATACCGCACCTACGGACACAGCCGACTGACGGCCCGACCGGCCACGCCACGGTCTGTGTCCACCTGTCCGGTCTCACCAAGCGGGCGACCTCCCCGAGCACCTGCCCGACTGCACTAACAAGTTCGTGGCTCAGGCAGGTCGATGCCCGCGACTACAGCTTGCCAACTCACAGGGCCCGGCGTCGCTGCCGAGACTGAGCGAGAAGCAGTTCGCCCAGCTGGAGGCGGAGCTGGCCAAGGCGCCCGCCGCGCACGGCTGGGAGGACCAGCGCTGGACGCTCGCGCGGATCAAGACGGTGATCGGCCGACGCTTCCACCTGACCTACACGGTCCAAGGGGCACGCAGGCTCCTGGTACGCAACGGCTGGTCCTGCCAAGTCCCGGCCCGACGCGCCGTCGAGCGGGACGACAAGGCGGTGACCGGTTGAGTCAAGGAGGTGTGGCCCTGCGCCGAAGACTCGCAGCGGCCCGTGGAGCCTGGCTCGCCTTCAAGGACGAAGCCGGATCCTCCATGACGCTGCCGCAGGCGAAGACCTGGTCACAGCGCGGCCGGACCCCGGTGGTCCGGGTCCGAGGCCGCTCCCGCAGACGGATACCGATCGCCGCGCTGACCTCCTACAAGCCCGGCCCCAGGTCGCGGCTGATCTACCGGCCACGCCGGGACGAAGGCCGCCGCGATGGGCGCAAGAGCTCCTCCTCGCGTGACGACCAGGATCTGCTGACCGCCGACCACCAGCAACCGGGCAGCCCGATCCTGCTCATCCGGGACGACCTCAACGCCCACAAAACCGTCGGCCTGCGGCCTGGAACCAGACCGCCACTGTCTTCGGTGACTGGGCGGCCCGAGCCCCTCGGGACCGGAACGGGGCCAGGGCCACCTTCCTCGACCCCGCGTCCCGCAAGCTCTTCACCGACTGGGACAGCAAGGCCCATGACGTGGTGGGCCGGCTACGACTGTGGGCCGGCCTGTACCCGGACGACACGCAGCTTGCCTCGCTGGTCGGTGAACTCTCCATGAAGAGCGCGGAGTTCCGCACGCTGTGGGCCGCACACGACGTCAAGCAGCAGACCCACGGCCCGATGCGGCTGGCGCATCCGCTTGTCGGCGAGCTGACCCTGCGCTACGAGACCCTCGCGCTCCAGGGTGACGAGGACCAGTATCCGAGCACCTCTCACGCCGCACCCGGATCACCCTCCGAGGAGGGTGATCCGGGTGCGGCTGCTCGCCAGCTGGGGTGCCGAC
>NZ_QWFA01000095.1 GCF_003501885.1 Streptomyces globisporus | reverse complement strand
CTCCTGGGGTGCGGTGTCATGGGGCGGGCCGGCGGGAACGGGGGCGGCGACCGGGTGCCGGGCCTCGGCGACCGGGCGGGCCGGGGTCTTCGCCGGGGCGGCCCGGCGGACCCAGAGCAGCGCGCCGGCCAGCACGGCCGTGGCGGCCAGCAGCCAGGGCAGCGGGCCCGGGGGCAGCGCGCCCGCGCCCAGTCCGGCGCCGGCGGCGACCAGTTGCAGGGAGAGCGACTGGACGGAGAGGGCGGTGGCGCGGCCGGAGGCGTCGACGCGGCGGTGCAGCAGGTCGTTCTCGTTGGGGCCCGCGGCCCCGAGGCCCAGGTAGACGAGTCCGTAGCCGGTGACGGCGACCGTCGTGGCGAGGGGGCTCATCGTGTGCGTGGTGAGGCCGAGCAGAGTCAGACCCAGCGTCACCAGTCCGAGGCTCGCGAGTACCGCGCGCTCACTGCTGCCGGTGAACCGGGCGACGAGCGGCGCGAGTTGGCTGCCGAGGGCGGAGCACAGGAACCCGGCGCAGGCGAGCCCGGCGAAGATCAGGGCCCCGGATTCGGCGGTGCCCGTGAGGGCGGCGGCCCGGCCGGGGGTGAGGAGTTCGACGGCGGCGAGGGCGGCCCCGGCGGCGCTCGCGGTGAGCAGGATGCGCCGGATCAGGGCGTCCCGGGCGCCGAGCCGGAGCCCGGCGGCGATGGCGGCGGGCACGCCGCCCACGACGCGGCGCAGGGTGGTCCGGGGCCGGATCGGTTCGGGCAGGGCGCTCAGCACGTAGAGCACGAAGACGCCTTCGACCAGCGCACCGAGCAGGGCGGGCACGGAGAGCGGGATGACCAGGCCACCGGTCGCGCCGGCCAGCCACTCCCCCACGGCGGGGGCGAAGCCGAGCAGCCAGGGCAGCCCGCCGCCGAGCAGGGTGCCGAGCGCGAGGGCGGCCGCGGTGGCGGAGCTGCCGCGCGCCAGTCCCGTACGTATGTCGGCGTCGGGTCCGGCGTGGGCGTGGACGGTGTCGACGTACCAGGCCTCGGCGGGTCCGCTGGACAGGGCGCGGGCGAGACCCATCAGGCCCATGCCGAGCGCGATGGCCCAGCCCGCCGCGCCGAGGCCGATGAGGGTGAAGGCGGTGAGGTTGAGCAGCCCGGCGATGGCCAGGACGGGGCGCCGCCCGATGACGTCGGCGAGGCCGCCGGTGGGCAGCTCCATCGCGGCGGCCGTGAGCGAGTGGACGGCGTAGAAGCCGGCGATGGCGGCGAGGCCCATGCCGCGTTCGGTGAACAGGAGCACGCCCGTCGCGATGGACATGCCGATGGGGAGCCAGAAGAGGAAGGAGACCGTGACGTAACGGCGGCGCGCGGTCGCGCCGTCCGGGCCGCCGGGGCCCGGGGAGACGGCGGCGGGTGCCGACGCGCCGGTCATGAGTCTTCTCCGGCAGCCGTGACCTCCGGGGCCAGCGGGAGTCCGGCGGTGAACAGCACGACCTGCTCGGCGCGGGGGTCCTCGGCGTCACGGGCGGTCAGCTCGGCCGTCTTCGCGCGGAACACCTCCCACAGCTCGGCGAGGGACTCCGGGGTCAGCCGGGGCATCAGGTCGCTGAGACCCGACGGCTCCTGCCACACCTCACCGAGACGGCCGCTGTCCAGGTCCGCCTCGTGGCGGTCCAGGGACTGCTGGAGGTGCTCGATCTGGCGTCGGCGCAGGACGCTGAGGATCACGGTGCCGCCGGGGCGGCGGTGCATCGCCTCATTGCTCCACGAGGTGACGTCGTGCACGGCTTTCCAGCGGCGTTCCCGGCTGTCGCGGTGGTCGGCCTCGGCGACGAACGCGTACTTCGCGAGCACCCGCAGGTGGTAGCTGGTGGACGCCGAGGACTCCCCCGTCCTGACCGCGAGCTCGCTGGCGGTGGCCGGGCCGTGCTGGCGCAGCAGTCCGAGCAGGGTGAGGCGCAGGGGGTGGGTGAGGGCCTTGAGGGCGGCCCCGTCCTGTGCGGGATCGAGTACGCGACGGCTGTCTTCGCTGTCCATGGCAGCAGCGTAGGCAGACGGAAGCACTTTCCCAAAGAGTTTTTGCAGAATATTTTTGGGAAAGTTGGGGAGCCGACCGTCAGGCCCCTTCTCCGGCCGCTTGCCGCGACCGCAGCACCTCCATCACATCCCGGCACCAGTCGCGGTTGGCGCGTTCGAAGTCCCGCCCGCGGCGGCAGGTGAGATACGGGCCGACGCGCGCCCCGCGGAGCAGGAACTCCGCCTCGTCCAGGCCGCCGCGCATCCTGCGCAACTGCTCCTCGAACAGTGCGGCCTTGGCCTCGGCGAACGCGTACCGCTCGGTGAGCCGTTCGATCAGCACATCGACGTCGAGATGGTCGGCCGCCTGGACCTGGACCAGCAGGTCCTCCCGGAGGAACGCGGGCTTCGCGGCGGAGGACGCGAAGTTCTCCAGCTCGGCCAGCCCCTCCCCGGTGACGCGGAACAGCCGCTTGTTGGGACGCCCCTCCTGGATGACCTCGCGCCCGGCGACCAGGCCCTCCTTCTCCAGCCTGGCCAGCTCCGCGTAGACCTGCTGCGGCAGGGCGTGCCAGAAGTTCGCGACGCCCGCCGCGAACGCCTTCGTCACCTGGTAGCCGCTCAGCTCCTCGTCGAGCAGCGCCGCCAGCACCGCGTGGCGCAGCGCCATCGGACCGCCTCCTCTCAGCCGGGCCGAGGCGGATCCCCGTCCACCCCTGTCCGGCACACCGACCCTCATGGTAGTCATGAAACTGACTAGTCACTTTCTTGACTATGAGGAGGGCACATGACCACCGCAGTGGACCGCTTCCGCGCCGCCGTCGACAACCGCGACCTCGGCGCCCTGGACGATCTGTTCACCGAGGACATCCGGCTCTACAGCCCGGTGAAGTTCACCCCGTTCGAGGGCCGGCCGGCGGTACTGGGACTGTTCGGCGTCCTGCTGCGCACCTTCGAGGACTTCCGCTACGTCGGCGAGTTCGCGGGCGCCTCGCAGACGAGCGCCGACGGGACCGAGGCCCCGTCGGCGGTCCTGCTCTTCCGGGCGACGGTCGGCGGCAAGGAGATCCACGGCATCGACCTGGTGCACCTGGACGAGGACGGACGCATCAAGGAGTTCACCGTGATGGTCCGCCCCGCCTCCGCCGTTCAGGCGCTGGGCGAGGCGGTGCTCGCCGGACTGGTCGCCGACGGCCTCGTCCCCGCCCCGTAGAACCGGGACTCAGCTCGCCCGCGCCGCCTGCAGGGCGTCCGCGACCAGGCCCAGGAAGCGGGCGTGGTCGCGGGGCCCGTAGAGGGGCTCGGGGTTCCACGGGACGACGGGCGTCGGCGTGGCCTCACTCCCCCTCAGCTCTTCCAGGGGCGCGGCGTGGGCGCGGATGTCGGTCAGGATCACCTCGGGGCGCAGAGCGAAGGTGTCGGCGCGGCTCTGCGTGGCCCAGTTGGCCCCCGGGCCTTCGGCGGGCTCCACGAGCCGGACGCCCAGTTCGGTGAGGACCCTCAGCTCGGGCCACATCTTGGGGCGTGCGACATGCGCCTGGTCCGGGCCGGCCGGGGAGAGCGCGAGCACCCGGGGCGCGTCGGCGGACGTGGCGGCGACGACGGCGCGCAGCCGCTCCCGGGCGGCGTCGAGGTCCTGGTCGGCGTCCGGTCGCCCGGTGGCGCCGAGCGACCGGGCCAGGTCGGCGAACCGGTCGCCGATCTCGCCGAACGTACGGGCCTGGCTGACGTCGAGCACGACCACCGGGACCCGCTCCTCCAGGGGCTTGGCCGTCTCGGCGGCCAGCCCGTAGACATGGCCGCCGCCGTAGCTGACGGCCACGAGGAGGTCCGGCTCGGCGCTCAGCAGCCGCTCGACGTCCAGGGCGCTGCCCGCACCCACGTACTCGACGTCGGCGAGCGGCAGGGTCCCGGCCTTCGCCCTGTCGGGGTCGGGTCCGTCGTGGTCGGAGCCGAAGATCGCCACCGGCCGGATCCCGAGGTCCCACAGGGTCGCCCCGGCCTGGATGTAGGCCAGCACCCGCACGGGCGGCCGTGGCGCCGTCGACTGCTGACCCCGGTCGTCGGAGAACCGCCACTCGCTCTGATCCGTCACGTCACACACGCCCCTCTGCCGCCGACTGCCGTTCCATTCGTGCGAGTTCGTACACGTGTACCTGCCCACCTCCTCACCGCCACACCCCTCTGGCCAGCGAACAGACGGCCCGTCGACGGTTTCGGGCACAACAGGCGCGTGACATCACCCAGTGTTAGAAGTAAGTCGCTCCCAGTTATCGGGCGGCGCCCTTGCCGGCCCCTTTTCGGACGGAGTCGGCTTCCCATGCGCGCGCACCTTCTGAAGGCAGTCCTGGCCGTCGGCGTCGGCGCGTCGCTCTGCACGGCTTCCGCCACCGGGCGTGCCGTGGCGGAAGCGACGAGGGCGGCGCCCTGTCCCGTGGTCGACGTGCTGGTCCTCTACACACCGAAGGCCGCGCGGCAGGTGGGCGGAGAGCATCAAGTGCCCGCCTCGGCCCAGCGGATCGCGACGCGGATGAACCGGTCCCTGGCGGGCGGCGGGCTCTGCGGCGTCATCCGCGTCGTCCATCCGCACACGGTGACCGGTTACGCGGGGTCGGAGGAGTTCCGTGCCGCGCACGCCCTCCTCAAGGACCACACGTCGGCGGGGGTCGGACGCCAGGCGCACGAGCAGCGGGCGCGGTACGGAGCCGATCTGGTCACGCTGGTCGTGGACCGGCCGGAGCGGGGCGGCGGCACGGCGGACTACACGCCCGCCCTCGACAGCTCCACGGACGAGTACGCCTATGCGGTCGTCGACGTCGACGGGATCGACCTGGATTCGGCGAGCCACGAGATCGGCCACAACCTCGGCCTCGCCCACGACCGTACGACGCTGGCGGGCAACCCGGACGGCTCGATGAGCGTGAGCCGGAACCGCCCGTACAACACCGGCTGGGTCACCGAGGACGGCAAGCGCTACACGATCATGGCGTACCGCTCCGCGTGCGGGGACCACTGCCGCCGTATCAGCCGGTTCTCCAGCGCGACCGGGACGTGGCAGGGACACCGGCTGGGCGACGCGGACAACGACGGCGTACGGGTGCTGCGCGAGACCATGCCGATCGTCGCCGGATACCGCACCAAGAGCTGAGCCGGGGAAGGCCCCGGCTTCCCGGCCCGGCTCAGCCCGCGTCCGCGTCCCGTCGCGGTTCGGGCCGTCGCAGCTCGACGTTGAACTGGGCTCCGGCCAGCAGCGAGAGGTTGGCGAACCAGACCCAGATCAGGAAGACGACGAGCCCGGCGAGCGATCCGTACAGCCTGCTGTAGCTGCCGACCTGGGTCGCGTAGAGGGCGAACAGCGCCGATGCGGTGAGCCAGCAGATCGCGGCCAGTATCCCGCCGGGCAGGCCCCGGCGGACACCCCGCGCGGAGCGGGGGCCGGTGCTGAAGAGGACCATGATCAGGCAGGCGACGAGGAAGACCAGCAGCGGCCACTTCAGCGCCGCCCAGAGGGTCTCCCCCTCGTGCGGCAGGCCGACGCGGCGGCCGAGCCAGCGGGCCAGCGGACCGGTCATGACGAGGGCGAAGGCGCTGGTCATCAGGAGGAGGAGCAGGCCGATCGCCGAGACGACGATGATGTGCGCCTGGCGCAGGGGCGGGCGGTTGTCCCGGACACCGTGCATCGCGTGCATCGCCCGGCGGAAGACCGCGAGGTAGCTGCACGCGGACCAGACCGCGCTCACGGACCCGGTCGCGACGAGCAGCCAGACGGCGGAACGCTGCTCGGTCGCCGCCTCCAACGGCCTGCGCAGCGCTTCCCCGGACTCGGCGGGCGCGAACGCGGTGATGTCGGAGATCAGGGCGCTGGTCGCGTCGGGGTTGGCGAGGCCGATCACGGACACGGTGACCAGGAGTGCCGGGAGCAGGGCGAGGATGGCGTAGTACGTCAGGGCGGCGGCCCAGTCGGTGATGTCGTCGTTCCACAGCGAGACCGGGGTACGGCGCAGAGCGGTGAGCCAGGAGCGGGGCGGGGCGTGCCCGTCGGCGGGGGCGGTGCTGTCCGCGGCGGACGCGGTCTGGGTGGGCAAGCTGGTACTCCGGGGACGTGGGTGGCTGCGGCGACCGGGGTGACCTGCCCGTTCCCGGACGGGCCGACCCCGCTCGATCCTCTCCTGCCACGTCGCGGCCGGGGCACACCCGGGGGTGTGCCGGCGATCGGTGTCCGGTCAGTCGTTGACGGCGGTGAGCAGGACCACGGCGTCGCTGAGCGCCAGCAGCCCATGCCGTTCCTGCGGGATCGGATGCAGGGTCCCGGCGCTCAGTTCCGCGTCGCCGGAGGCGGCGGTGAGGCGGACGCCGCCGCGCAGGACGAGGAGCGAGGCGGCGGGCGGCGCGTTGTGCTCGTCGAGCGCGGTCCCCTCGGTGAGGGCGATCACCGTCTGCCGCAAAGGGGGCTCCTGGAGCACGAGGTGGGCGCTGCGGCCGTGCGCGGAGGCGCGGGCGGCGGTCAGATGTTCCTCGGCGAGTGCGTTGAGGTCGTCCATGTGCCCCACTGTGCCGCAGCCGCACGCGCCCCGCGATCCTGGCGTGCCCCGACGGCGGCGGATGGACCGGCGGGTCCGGACTCAGCGGGGCGCCTGCGCGGTGGAGCCCCGGACCACCAGCTCGGGCTCGAACAGCAGCTCTTGCGGCGGGAGCGATCCGCCCTGGATGCCCGCGCAGAGCAGTTCGACGGCGGCCCGGCCCATGGCCTCGATGGGCTGGCGGATGGTGGTGAGCGGGGGTTCGGTGCAGTTCATGAACGCCGAGTCGTCGTAGCCGACGACGGAGATGTCGCACGGCACGCCGAGACCGCGCCTGCGGGCCGCGCGGACGGCGCCGAGCGCCAGGGGGTCGCTGGCGCAGATGATGCCGGTGACGCCCCGCTCCAGCAGCCGGGAGGCCGCCGCCTGGCCGCCCTCCAGGGAGAACATCGAGCGCTCGACGTGCGCCTCGGCCAGCTCACCGCCGGCGGCCGACGCGACGGACCGGGCCGCGGCGAGCTTGCGGCGGGAGGGAACGTGGTCGGAGGGGCCCATCGCGACACCGATGCGCTCGTGGCCGAGGGAGGCCAGATGGCGCCAGGCGCGCTCGATCGCGACGGCGTCGTCGCAGGAGACGCAGGGGAAGTCCAGCCCTTCTATGGGGGCGTTGATCAGCACGACGGGGATACGGCGCTCGGCGAGCCGGTGGTAGTGCTCGTGGGCCTCGTCGGCCTGGGCGAACAGCCCGCCGGCGAAGACCACCCCGGAGACCTGCTGCTGGAGCAGGAGGTCCACGTATTCCGCCTCGGACACCCCGCCCTTGGTCTGGGTGCACAGGACGGGGGTGAGCCCCTGCTGGGCGAGGGCGCCGCCGATCACCTCGGCGAAGGCGGGAAAGATCGGGTTCTGCAGTTCGGGCAGGACGAGGCCGACGAGCCGAGCGCGCTCGCCCCGCAGTTGGGTGGGGCGCTCGTAGCCGAGGACGTCCAGGGCCGTCAGCACGGACTGCCGGGTGGCCCGGGACACCCCGGGCTTGCCGTTGAGCACCCGGCTCACCGTGGCCTCGCTGACCCCAACCTTCTTGGCAACCTGAGCAAGTCGTCGCGTCATGCCGCAAGGCTAGCGCAAGCAACGCAAACACTTGACTTATCAACGCAAGGATTGCACGCAGAGGGGGCACTCCCCGGCCGTCGGGAAGCGCCCCTTGCGATCACTCCGCCGCCCCTCGTCTCCCTTACGGGTTTATGTTGATCTTGAAGCCAGGTGTGGTGTTCATGATGTCCTGGGCGTTGTCGCTGAACTTCAGTCCGTTGAAGGTGACTTCACCGACGGCCGGGCCCTGTCCCGCCTCCGGCATCTCGTTGGCCCACAGTCCGAAGCCGGACTTGGCGTCGAACGCGTCACCGCTCTTGCGCGCCCCCGAGATGGAGATGTCGCTGAGCACGGTGTCCTTGATCGGGAACTGGGGCTGTCCGCCGATGTAGTTCGTCTGGAACATGATCCCGCTGTAGGTCGGGTCGACGATGTCCACGTTGTCGATGCGGATGCCCTGGAACACCTTCGACGCCGAGAACAGCCAGATGCCGGGGAAGGTCTGCGATCCCCAGAAGTGACCGCCCGCGCGCACGATCGAGACGTTCTCGATCGTCGTCGGTTCGGTACCGAACCCGTTCATCGGATAGCCGAAGTCCAGCGAGCTGACCGTGATCCCTGAGTACACCAGGGTGTCGGCGATGTGGATGTTGCGGAAGGTGTTGTCGTACCCGCCGTACACGGCGATGCCCGCCGCACGCCAGGTGAGGATCGAGGTCAGGTTCTGGTAGACGTTGTTCTTCATGTCCGCTCCCCCGGCGTCGATCGCCGAGAAGAGCGCGAAGCTGTCGTCACCGGTGGCCCGCGCCTCGTTGTTGGTCACGAGGTTGTCGGTGGACCCGTTGGTCATGTTGACGCCGTCGGCGAACATGTTGCGGATACGAGAGTTCTTGATGGTGATGTTGTCGGTGTTCGCGCCCCAATAGAGGCACACCATGTGCTCGTTCCAGATGTTGTCGATCACGATGTCCGACACGTTCGAGAAGTCGAAGACCTTGCCCGGTCCGTCGATCCGTGACGTGTAGTTGCCGAAGTACGCGAAGTTCGCGAACGACGACCCCTTGGCACTGGCCTCGGCCCGGAAGCCGACATCGGTGTTGTCCTGCGTGGCCGGGGCGTTGAAGCGGGTGTACCAGGGTCCGGCCCCGACGACCTTCACGGCCTTGCCGTAGACCTGGAACTTGCCGGCCGTGCCGTACTCCCCCGCCGGGAGGTAGACGCCCACCAGCGTGCCGGTGGTGTCCATGCGGACCTTGTCCAGGGCGTTCTGGACGTCCTGGTGGGTGAAGCCGGCCGGCACGGTGTACGTCGCCGGGTTCGGGTTGGCGACCGGGGCGACCTGCTCCAGGTTGATGAAGTCGATCGCGTACGTGGAGGTGTTGGCGCTGTCCTTCTGGAGCCGGATCTTCGATCCCGCCGGGACGGTCTTGCCCAGCATCACGTTCGCCTCGTCGTAGATGTGACGGGGCGCCCCGGAGCCCGGGGAGTTGCCGGGAGCGGTCTCGTTCCCGTACAGCCAGGCGTACTTCGAGGTGAGGTCGATCGCCTTGAGGAAGACGCCGTCGACGTAGACGTTCAGCGTGGAGTCGATGCCGCCGCCGCCCGGGGCGTCCGGGATGGAGAACCGGGTGACCAGGGTGTTGGTCGAGGCCCGGGTGGTGAACTCGACGTAGTTGCCGGTGTTGTTGAGAGTGACGGCCTTGCGGCCGGAGGCCTCGCCCGCGATGTCGCCGACGGTCCGGTTGGGGCCGACGACCTGGGCGCCGCCGCCGGTCGTGCCGTCCTCCGCCTCGTACATGGCGTACGGCATGTTGGCGCCGCGTCCCACGAACAGGGCCTGGGTGGAGGTGTTGTTCTCGCGCTTGACCGGGAGTTCGTTGGCGTCAGCCGCGATCACGGTCCGTACGGTGTACGAGCCGTTGGCGGCGGTCCAGGTACCCAGCGAGACCGGTGCGGTGGTGGCGCCCGCCGCGATGACCCCGTTGTGGGCGCCGGTCAGGGTCTTCACCGTGGCGCCCTTGCTGTCGACGAGGGCCAGCGTGATGCCGTGCGCACCGCTCGCCGAAGTCACCGTGCCCTGGTTCTTGAGGGCGACGGAGAAGGTGACCGTGTCGCCGGCGGAGGCGGCCGACGGCGAGGTGGTGACCGCGGCGGCCACCAGGTCGGAGCTGGAGACCGGCTTCACGACCAGCGGGGATGCGCTGGTGTAGGTGTTGTTGGTCTCGTTCTGCTCGATGACCTCACCCGCCGGGTCGGCGACCGCGCTCAGTTCGTAACCGCCCGCGTTCCGCGTTCCGATGGAAGCGCTGACCTGGGTGGAGGCGCCCGACGCCAGGGCGCCGACCGAGGCGGCGGCGACCTTGGTTCCGCCGAGCCGCAGCTCGACCTTGCTCGCCGGGGCGGCGAGCGCTCCGGCGTTGCGGACGGTCGCGGTCAGCGTGATCTCGTCCGTCTCGACCGGGGCGGCGGGAGCGGCGCTGATACCGGTGACCTGGAGGTCGGGGTTGGCCGCCGGGGCGCCCAGGACCTGGAATTCGGCGACCTGGCCGGCGCCGGAGCCGCTGTTGGCGGTGAACTTCAGCTGGACGTCCGCGACGCGGGCGGAGACCGGGATGGTCACCGTGTTGCCGGACACGGGGCTGAAGGCGTAATCCTTGGCGGCGGAGAGGGAGTTGAAGGAGGAGGAGCTCTGCTCCCGCCCAAGCACCTCGATGCGCTGGGTGCGCGGTCCCCAGCTGCTGTCCGGGTTGAGCTTGACGACGACGTTCTCCGTGTCGGCGTTGGAGCCGAGCTTCACGGTGAGCGTGTTGGGGTAACTGCCGCCCGCGCCCTCCCAGTAGGTGGAGGTGCTGTTGTCGTTGGCGTTCTCGGCGACGTAGGTGTGGATCACGGAGGAGGCCGTGATCGGCTTGTTCACGGCGAGGTTGGACGCGGAGCCGCTCTGCCCGTTGCGGGTGACGGTGTTGCTGTCGCCGGAGACGTTGCCCGCCCCGTCCTTCGCGCGCACGAAGTAGCTGACCGTGGTGGACGCCGAACGGGTGTCGGTGTAGGTCAGCACGTTGCCCGCGACGCTGCCGCGCAGCACGTTGTTGGCGTAGACGTCGTAGCCGGTCACACCCTTGTTGTCGGTGGACGCCTGCCAGGTCAGCCTGACCGATCCGCTGGACGGCTCGGTGAACGCCAGCGCGGAGGGGGCGGTGGGGGCCTGGGTGTCACCGGTGTCGCCGCCGCGGGTGACGGTGTTGCTGTTGGCCGAGATGTTGCCCGCCGCGTCCTTGGCGCGGACGAAGTAGCTGACGCTCTGCCCGACCGGACGGGTGTCGGTGTACGCGGTGACGTCACCGCCCACGCTGGTGAGCAGCGTGTTGTTCGCGTAGACGTCGTAGCCCGTGACGCCCTTGTCGTCCGCCGACGCCTTCCACGTCAGCCGGATCTGGCCGGTGGCGGGCTCGGTGAGGGCGAGGTTCGTCGGCGCGGTCGGGGCCTGCGTGTCGCCGGTGGTAGGACCGTAGATCTCCAGCTCGGCCAACTGGGCAGCCTGAGCCCCGGTGTTGGCGGTGAACAGGACACGGACATAGCGCGCCGACGTGGCGTCGAAGGTGATCGTCGCCGACTGTCCGCCCGCCGCGTCGAAGCGGTAGGCCTTGGACGCGGTGAGGTCGGTGAAGTCCGAGCCGTTGGCGCTGCTCTGGAGCTTCAGGGTCTGGCTGCGTGCCGCCCACCCGTCGGGCAGTCGCAGCACCACCCGGTCCACGCCCAGCGACACGCCCAGGTCCGCCTGGATCCACTGCGGGAACCGGTCGTCGCGGCTCGCCCAGTGGCTTTCGCGGTTGCCGTCGTTGGCGTTGGCCGGGGTCTGTGAGCCGTTGCTGCTGCTGGCGGTGAGGGTCTTGCCCTTGGCGAGGTCGGCCGAGGAGTCCCCGGCGCCCCGGATCTCCAGCTCGGAGAGCTGGGCGGCCGGCCAGCCGGTGTTGGCGGTGATGTTGACGCGCACGAAGCGGGTCAGGGTGGCCGGGAACGCGATGGTGACCTCGTTCGCGGCCCCGGGGGCGAAGGTGTACGTCGCGGAGTTCTTCAGGGTCGCGAAGCTGTTGCCGTCCGCGCTGCCCTGGAGGGACAGCGTCTGGGTGCGGGTCTCCCAGCCCGCCGGAAGGGTCAGCTTCACCTCGTCGACGCGGGCGCCCGCGCCCAGGTCGGTCTGGACCCACTGGGGCAGTCCGCCGCCGGCGCTCTCCCAGTACGTCGACCGGTTGCCGTCGGTGATGTTCGCCGCGCCGTACTCGGCGTGGGCGCTGCTCGCGGCCGCGGCTCGGCCCGCGGCGAGGTTGGGGCCGTCGGCCGCCGCGGCGGCGAGCGACGGTATGCCGATCATCAGAAGACTGGTCGTGACGAGGGCGGATATCGCCCGCCATCTCCAGCGTTGGGCTCTCATAGCTCCCCGATCTTCGGCCTCGGCGCGGGGCGCGCCGAGGGCGCGGCTCTGTGACCGCAGCCAGGGAACACGGATTTCTGCGTACGCTGCGGCCTGTTTTGCGTTGTGCCGTCAGAGAGTTGCAGAGAAATGAGAGACCGTCCACCGTTCCGACAACAGCCGGACGGCCTGTCCGGTCCCCGGCAACGGGGCCGAACAGGCCGTTCGACGGATCGTCAGAGGCCGCCGGTGTACAGCAGCCGGTCGGGCGAGCCCTGGCCGAGGCCCGAGAGCACGTCGGGGGTGGCCGTGTCGTTGAGCCATCGCGCGACGGCGGCGGGCGAGGCCGAGGGGTTCTCCTCCTTGTAGAGCGCGGCGACGCCCGCGACGTGCGGGCTGGCCATGGAGGTGCCGTTCAGCGAGACGGTGCCGCCGCCGAGCCGGGCGGAGACGATGTCGGCCCCGGGGGCGTACAGCGCGAGGCAGGAGCCCCAGTTGCTGAAGGAGGTCTCCCGGTCCTGCCGGTCGCTCGCGCCGACCGTGACCACGCCGTCGGCTGCGGCCGGGGAGACGTCACAGGCGTCCCGGTCGTCGTTCCCGGCGGCCACGACGGGCAGCACGCCCGCGTCGGCGACGGCCTCGACCGCCGCGTCCACCGCGCTGGAGCGGGCCCCGCCCAGCGAGGCGTTCAGCACACCGGGGGTCTTGGTGCGCTCGGCGTCCTTGGCGACCCAGTCGAACCCGGCGAGGATGCCGGCCCAGGTGCCCCGGCCCTCGCAGTTCAGGACGCGGACGTTCACCAGCGAAGCGTCCTCGGCGACGCCGGAGGTCGCCCCGCCCGCGGTGCCGGCGACATGGGTGCCGTGTCCGTTGCAGTCCATGCCGTCACGGCCGTCGCCGACGGCGTCGTACCCGTTGACGACCCGGCCGCCGAACTCGCTGTGCGCGGCGTCGATCCCGGTGTCGACGACGTACACCTTCACGCCGTCGCCGGTGGCCGTGGTGGTGAAGGTGTCGTCCAGCGGCAGGGCGCGCTGGTCGATGCGGTCGGTGCCCCAGCCGGCCGCGGGGGCCCTGAAGAGGCTTCCCGCCCTGGGCGCCTCCACGGCGACCTCGGCGTTCTCCTCGACGGCGAGGACGCCGGGGACGGTGCGTACCGCTTCGAGTTCGGCGGCGGTGAGTGCGGCGGCGAAGCCGTGCAGGACGTTCCCGTAACGGAACAACGGGTCGAGCCCGAGCTCCCGCAGGACGGTGTCCGGCGAGAGTTCGGGCTCCAGGGTGACGATGTACTGCCCGGGTACGGCCCGGGTGGACTGCTCCACCGTGACCCCTTCCGGTCCGCTGTCGGCCGAGGCCGCGGCAGGGATGGCGATCATCGGGGCGATCAGCGACAGAGCAGCCGTGGCCCATCGGGCGGGCAGGCGCATGCATTCTCCTCGGGATGGGGGTCCGTACGCGGAGCGAGTGCATCCGCGAAGCGCGAACACCCGTTCCTTCGTCCCCGCCCGCCGGTCGCCTTAGCCGGTTCAGCCGGACAGCGCAACGCCGGCGGTCAGCTCCAGCTCGTCGAGGCCGGCCGCGACGGACGGGCGGAGGTCGTCGACGGTCCAGGTGCCCACGGCCGTCTCGGCGGTGATACCGGGTCCGAAGCCGGCGATGAGGCCCTGCGCGGACTCGGCGGCTCCGCCGTCGTCGAAGAGCCTGGCCAGCGCGTCGAAGACGACGGAGCTGGCGATGTTGCCGCGTTCGGTGAGGGTGGCCCGGCTGTAGCGGAACATCTCCGGCGGCAGTTTCAGGAAGTGGCAGAGGTCGTCCAGGATACGCGGCCCGCCCGCGTGGACGATGAAGAAGTCCATGTCCGGGACGGACCAGCCGTGCAGGTCGACCAGGTCCTGGAGGACCGGGGCGAGCATCTCCATGGTGCCGGGGACGCGCTTGTCCAGCAGGAAGTGGAATCCGGTGTCGCGGACCGCGTAGGAGATCCAGTCCTCGGTGTCGGGCACCAGGTGCGAACCGTTGCGCTCCAGCCGCATCCCGGTGCCGCCCTGTCCCCGTACGACGGCGGCGGAGAGAGCGTCGCCGAAGAGCCCGTTGGAGAGCAGCGAGCCGACGCCGATGTCGGTGGGCTGGTAGCAGAGCGAGCAGAACTCGCAGGAGACGATGAGGACGTTGGCCTCGGGGTAGGCCACGCAGAAGTCGTGCGCGCGGTTGATGGCCGCGCCGCCCGCGGCGCAGCCGAGCTGGGCGATGGGCAGTTGGCGGGTCTCGGGCCGGAAGCCCATGGTGTTGATGAGCCACGCGGTCAGCGAGGGCATCATGAAGCCCGTGCAGGAGACGTAGACGATCAGGTCGATCTCGGACGGGTCGGTCTCGGCGTGGGCGAGGGCCTGCCGGACGACGTCGGGCACCCGCCTCTTGGCCTCGGCCTCGTACACCCGGTTGCGGAGTTCGAATCCTGGGTGTTTCAGGGTCTCCTCGATGGGCTGCACGAGGTGCCGGGTCTGGACGCCGGTGTTCTGGATGAGCCGCAGGACGAGATCGCGCTGCGGGTGCCCGGCGTGGGTCTCGCGGGCCAGGTCCAGGGTCTGCTGCATCGTGATGACGTGCTCGGGCACAGCGATGGCGGGTCTGCACAGGGTCGCCATGGGTTCTCCTCGTATCTCGGAGCGGAGGCTCTCGTCACCACGTGACGGGCAGGGCGAGCGGGTAACGCCAGATGGACGTCGTGTTCCACTCGATGTCCTCGGGCGGCACGTCCAGACGCAGGGCCGGGAAGCGGGTCAGCAGCGTGGAGAAGGCCACTTCGAGCTCCATGGTGGCGAGCAGCGCGCCCAGGCAGTGGTGGGCGCCCCAGCCGAACGTCATGTGGGGGATGGACGGGCGGTCGGGGTCCAGCTCGTCGGGGCGGTCGAACTTGGCCGCGTCCCGGTTGGCCGTCAGATAGGACACGTGCACCACGTCCCCGGCCTTGATGAGGACGCCCCCGATCTCCACGTCCTCCAGGGCGATGCGCGGGATGCCGACGCCCTTGCGGAAGGGGATGTGGCGCAGCAGCTCCTCCAGCGTGCGGGGCAGCCGCGCCGGTTCGGTCTGAAGGGAGTGGAGGAGTTCCGGGCGGGTGAGCAGGGTGTAGGCGATGTTGCCGAGCTGGTAGGTGGTGGTGTCCTGGCCGGTGATGAGCAGGACCATCGCCATGACGGCCAGTTCGTCGTCGTCCAGCAGTTCGGCGCCGTCCCGCGCGGCGGCCAGGGTGCTGATGAGGTCCTCGCCCGGGGAGCGGCGCCGGTCGGCGGTAAGTTCCTGGAAGTAGCCGCGCAGCTCCGCCTTGGCGCGTACGGCGTCCTGCTTGCCGGCGGCCCCGACGTTCATCATGGTCATGGCGTGGGCGCGGAGCCAGGGGCGGTCGGCCTCGGGGATGTCGAGCGCCTCGCAGATGGTGATGAGCGGCAGCGGCGAGGAGACCCGGGCGACGAAGTCTGCCGGTGCGCCCTCCTCGGCCATCTCGTCCAGCAGCCGGTCGACGACGCGCTGGGTCCCGCCGCGCATCTGCTCGACGCGGCGGGGGGTGAAGCTCTTGGCGACCAGGCTGCGGAGCCGGCTGCTGGCGGGCGGGTCCATGAGGTTGATGGACTCGGCCTGGACGATCGGCTCCGGGGTCATCCGGGGGAAGTCACGGCCGAGGACGGCGCTGCGGCTGAACCGCCGGTCGGTGGTGACCGTCCGGACGTCCTCGTAGCGGGTGACGAGCCAGGCCTCGCCCTCGCCGTACGCCATCCGGATACGGGAGACCGGCTCCTCGGTGAGCAGTTGCCGGAGCCGGGGGTCGAACTCGAGCTGCTGCGCGTAGTCGAACGGGCAGGTCCGTACGGTTTCCTTGTGCTGCACCGAGGTGTTCTCCACCGAGGTTCTCCCCATGGCCGGTTCGGGGTGTTCAGGGCATCCCGGTGCCGAGCCCGGGAACAGACCTCCCCTGTGTCCCCCGCCGTACCGCGAAACATGTCACCCACTGTCCGTCGTCAGCCGATCAGGGGGGCGCACGCCCCGGCGCTCGGCCTCCCGGCCCAGGCGAACCGCCCCGCACGGAGGAAGCTGCGCTGAGCTGGTGCTCCGCGCGGTAGAGGTGAGAGGGACAGAGCAGTCCGTCCGCCTCGCGAAAAGGGAACGGCCATGACGGAAAGTGACCAAAGCCGGGACGCGCGTCTCGGCCGACGAACCTTCGTACGGGGTGCCGCGAGTGTCGTGGGAGGCGCGGGACTGGTCGGCACGGTGTCGGCGGGCGCGGCTTCCGGTGCTCCCGCGGCGGCCCCGGACGAGGGCCGGGTGCCGTTCCACGGCGCGCACCAGGCGGGGATTCTGACCCCGCAGCAGCGGTTCGGCGGTTTCGTCGCCTTCGACGTGCTCGCGCGGGACCGGAAGGAACTGGCGGCACTCTTCCGGAAGCTGACCGTGCGGTCCCGTGTCCTCACCGCCGGGGTCACCCCGAAGGATCCGGACGTGGCGGTGGTGCGGGGCCCGGAGGACCGGCTGACGATCACCGTCGGGGTGAGCGCTTCGCTGTTCGACGGGCGTTTCGGGCTGGCGGGTGCGCGGCCGCCGGGCCTCACCCGGATGCCGCGCTTCCCCGGGGACCGGCTCGAACCGGGCGGCTGTCACGGAGATCTCTCGGTGCAGGTCTGCGCGCAGCACCCGGACGCCGTCCTCCATGTCGTACGGGATCTGGCGCGGGAGACCACGGGGCTGCTGCGGGCCCGGTGGCGGACCGACGGGTTCGTGAACCCGCCGCGCCCCGAGGGCAGCCCCCGGTCGTTCACCGGCTTCAAGGACGGGACCGCGCACCCGGACACGACGTCGGCGCGGGAGATGGACCGGCTGGTCTGGGTCGGGCCGGAGGGGCCGGGCTGGGCGCGCGGCGGGAGCTACCAGGTCCTCCGCACGATCCGGTTGAGGGCCGAGGCATGGGACCGGGTCCCGTTGGGCGAGCAGGAGCGGATCTTCGGCCGGCGCAAGTCGACGGGCGCGCCGCTCGACGGGAAGAAGGAGAGCGACACGCCGGACTACGGGCGCGACCCACAGGGCCGGGTGACGCCGCTGGACTCCCACATCCGCCGCGCCAACCCCCGTACCCCCGGGAGCGAGGACTCGGTCCTGCTGCGCCGCAGCTACAACGTGGACCGGGGCCTCGCGCCCGACGGGACGCTCGATGTGGGGCTGGTCTTCTGCTGCTACCAGCGGGATGTCGACCGGCAGTTCGCGACGGTGCAGAAGCGGCTGGAGGGCGAGCGGTTCGCGGACTTCAGCACCACGACGGGCGGCGGCTACTTCCTCGCGCTGCCGGGGGTGGCCGACGCCTCGGACTGGTACGGCTCCGCGCTGCTCGATTCCTGAAGGACCGGTGTCGCGCCGTCCAGCACGTGGTGGCGGCCGGTCGGGAGCATCAGGGGCCGCCCGGACACGGGGTCCTGGGAGGCGGCCCTGGGCGGTAGGGGAACCGCTCGCGGCGGACGGGTGGCGCATCCGCCCGGGGTAGAGCCTTCGGTTCGGCTCGCACCGGGGGGCGTGCGGGATCCGTGAGCCCCTCCGTCTGCCTCGACTCGACGTTTACGCGGGTCGGGGTACGCCCTTCAGGTGAAGGGATCACCGCTTTCGCCGTGGACGCCGCCGCCCGGCCGGACAGTGGGTGGGCCGGCCCGGCAACCGGGTCTGGCCGGCGGAACGTGACGTGCGGAGAAGGGTTACGGATTCATGGGCACTGAGGCCACCAGGCGGGTCGCGCTCGTCTTCTCCCTGTTCGACGCCAATGCCAACGGCGTCCTGGAGCAGGACGACTTCGATCTCATGGCCGAGCGGGTCGTCCGCGAGGCGCACGCGTCGGACCGGGCGGCGAAGGACGCGATGCGCGCGGCGTTCAGGCGGTACTGGACGACCCTGCTGACCGAGCTGGACGCCGATGGGAACGGCGAGATCAGCTTCGAGGAGTTCACGGCGTGCGTGCTGTCGCCGGAGCGGTTCGACGCCACCATCGCCGTGTTCGCCGAGGCGCTGGCCGCCCTGGGCGACCCGGACGGCGACGGCCTGATCGAGCGCCCGCTGTTCATGGCACTGATGCGGGCGATCGGGTTCGAGGCGGAGAACATCGACGCGCTCTTCGACGCCTTCGAGCCGACGGACGGTGACCGGATCCGGGTGGAGACCTGGGTCGCCGGGATCAAGGACTACTACGCCCCGGGCAAGGCCGGTATCCCCGGGGACCACTTGGTCGTCGGCACCGCGGTCTGAGCGGCGCCCCCGATGAACCGTGGACGCCCCGCCCACGAGGGAAGGGGCGTCCACACTCCTCGGCGGGTCAGCCCGTCAACAGGTCCGGGTTGCCCGCCAGCGCGGCCAGGCGGCCCTGCGGGTCCGGGACGAGGCGGCGTTCGGTCAGGTCGAGGACGCCGGCGACTCCGGTGATCTCCGCGGCCACCGTGCCGTCCTCCTTGAGGATCCGCTGCTCCAGGGTGAACGTCCTGCCCGTGCCGTAGTCGAACCGGCAGGTGACCCGTACGCGCTCGCCGCCGCGCAGCTCGCGGCGGTACTTGACCGTCACCTCCAGCTGCACCGGGCCGATTCCGTCGGCCAGCAGCTTCTCCTGGGGCAGTCCGGCGGCGCGCAGCAGCTCCCAGCGGGCGTGCTCCGCGTACTGGAGGTAGACGGCCTGGTTCAGGTGGCCCTGGGTGTCGAGCTCGTAGCCGCGCACGGTCACATCAACGGAGAAGGTCATGACCGTGGGAACAACCGGGCCCGGCCGTCCATTCCGGGCGGACCGGGGGTGCCGGATCCCTTTACGCACCTGTCATGCACCGGTAACTTCCATCCCGCAAGGAATTGCAGCAAAATTCCGGCAGAACTTGCCGCCGGATCGTGTCCACTCACCGAACCCCGAGGCGCGTCAGGGTTCTCCCCTCCCCTGGAGACACGCATGAGACGCACTCCTCACCGGCTGCTGCGCCGTCCGCTGGCGACGGCCGTGGCAGCGGCCGGGCTGCTGGGACTCCTGACCGTCGTACCGCAAGCGCGTCCCGCCCCGGCGAGCGAACCCGTCGCCTCTTCCGCCGCCGAGGGTTCGGCGACCGTCTTCTACTCCACGAGGACCCGCGACTGGTCGGCGCACTACCTGCATTACTCCCCCGACGGCGGCTCCTGGACCACCGTCCCCGGCACCCGGATGGAGGCCGCCTGCGCCGACTGGGTCAAGCTGACGGTCCCGCTCGGGGGCGCTGCCGGACTGAAGGCCACGTTCACGGACGGCTCCGGTACCTGGGACAACAACGCGGGCAGGAACTACGACCTGGGCACCGGGGACATCACGGTCCAGGACGGGGCCGTGGCGCACAGCGACCCGTGCGCGGGTGCGGGTCCCGAGGAACCGGAGGAGCCCGGCGGGCCGAACACGGCCTCCGTCTACTACGCGACCTCCACGGTCGGCTGGGCCACCGTCAATCTCCATTACCGCCCGCACGGCGGAGCCTGGACGACCGTCCCCGGCGCCGGCATGGAGGCCGCCTGTACGGGCTGGGTGAAGCGCACGGTCGACCTCGGGACGGCCACCGGCCTCCAGGCCGCGTTCAACAACGGCAACGGTGTCTGGGACAACAACAACGGCAGCGACTACACCCTGGCGGCCGGGCTCAGCACGGTGAGGGACCGGAAGGTGACGGCCTCGGCGAAGGACCCGTGCGCCGCCGAGGAATCGGACACGAAGGCGCCGTCCGCGCCCACCGCGGTGAAGGCCGTCGCCGACGGGGTGTCGGTCGTGGTCACCTGGGAACCCGCCACGGACGACCGAGGCGTGACGAACTATCAGGTCACCAGGACCGGCGGGACGAGGGGCACGGCGGTCACCGACACCACCTCGACCGTCCTCTCCGACACGGGACTCGATGCGAAGACCGCCTACCGCTACACCGTCCGGGCCGTCGACGCCGCCGGGAACGTCTCGGCCGAGTCCGCCCCGGCCTCCGTCACCACCGGTGAGAAGCCCACCGCCCCGGCCACGGGCACACCGCTGGGCACCGACCCCCGCAAGGACCCGATCTACTTCGTGCTCACAGCCCGCTTCAACGACGGCGACTCCACGAACAACCGGGGCGGCAGCCAGCACGAGAAGTCCGGCAACGCCGCCAACGACGACCCCATGTTCCGGGGGGACTTCAAGGGGCTGGTGCAGAAGCTCGACTACATCAAGGGGCTCGGCTTCTCCGCGATCTGGATCACCCCGGTCGTGCTCAACCGCTCGGACTACGACTACCACGGCTACCACGGCTACGACTTCTACAAGGTCGATCCGCGCCTGGAGTCCGCCGGAGCCTCCTACCAGGACCTCATCGACGCGGCCCACGCCAAGGGCATGAAGATCTACCAGGACGTCGTCCACAACCACTCCTCGCGGTGGGGCGCCAAGAGCCTGTTCACCCCGAAGGCGTACGGCGTGCGCGACGCGCAGTGGAGCTGGTACTACGACGAGAGGAACGACGGGTTCGAGTACGACGGTCTCACCGTCGAGCCCAAGTCCGGGAAGTCGCACTACAACGGCGACCTGTGGTCCACGGCCGAGCCGACGGGCAACACCTGTGTGGGCTGGGGGACGCCCACCGGGCACACCTCGCCGGAGGGCTACCGCATCTACAACTGCCAGTGGCCCAGCCCCACTTCGGGCATGTTCCCGAAGGCGCTCTACCACACCTGTTGGATCGGCAACTGGGAGGGCGAGGACTCCCGATCCTGCTGGCTGCACGACGACCTCGCCGACTTCAACACCGAGAGCACTCAGGTCCAGAACTATCTGATCGGCGCGTACAACAAGTACATCGACATGGGCGTCGACGGCTTCCGGCTCGACACGGCGGTGCACATCCCCCGCACCACGTGGAACCGCCGCTTCCTGCCCGCGATCCAGGAGCGCGTCACGCAGCGGTTCGGCGCGGAGGCGGCGAAGAACTTCTTCGTCTTCGGGGAGGTCGCGGCCTTCGTCAACGACAAGTGGAACCGCGGCTCGGTCAACCACTCGGCGCAGTTCTTCACGTGGAAGGAGCGAGGAAAGTACAGCGCGGACGACGAGAAGGCCGCCCTGGAGATGTACGACTACGAGCAGCAGCAGGGCACGGCGGCCCAGCCCGTCTCGGACAACGCGTTCCTCAAGGGCAATGCCTACCACGCGCCCGACCGCAGCCGGTTCTCCGGGATGAACATCATCGACATGCGGATGCACATGAACTTCGGTGACGCGGACAACGCGTTCCACTCCGGCAAGGACTCCGACGACGCGACCAACGACCCCACGTACAACGTCGTCTACGTCGACAGCCACGACTACGGCCCCAACAAGAGCAGCGAACGCTACACCGGCGGTACGGACGCCTGGGCCGAGAACATGTCGCTGATGTGGACCTTCCGGGGCATCCCGACGCTCTACTACGGCTCCGAGATCGAGTTCCAGAAGGGGAAGAAGATCGACTGCGGCCCGACATGTCCGCTGGCGACGACCGGGCGGGCCTACTTCGGGGACCACCTGGCCGGTGAGGTGACGGCCTCGGACTTCGGCAAGGTCTCCTCCGCCACCGGCAAGGTAGCCGACACCCTGGCCGCGCCGCTCGCCCGTCACCTCCAGCGGCTCAACGAGATCCGACGGGCCGTGCCGGCACTGCAGATGGGCCAGTACTCCACGGAGGGCATCAGCGGCTCCATGGCGTACAAGCGCCGCTACACCGACACGGCGACCGGCACGGACAGCTTCGCCCTGGTGACGGTCTCCGGGAGCGCCACGTACACGGGCATCCCGAACGGCACGTACAAGGACGCCGTCACGGGCGACACCCGGCAGGTCACCTCGGGCACACTCTCCGTCCCGGCCCCCGGCAAGGGGAACCTGCGCGTGTACGTCCTGGACCTCGGCGGAAAGAACGCGGCGCCGGGGAAGATCGGCGCGGCGGGGCCGTACCTGAAGTAGCGGGACCGGCCGTCCCGGCCGCCCGGATGCGCGCCTACCGGACCCGCAGGTGCGGGAAGCGCCATTCGGTGCGGCTGTGCAGGACGGCTCCGGGGCGCAGCACCGTGCTCGGGTGGTCGGGGCGGTTGGGTGAGTCCGGGAGGTGCTGGGTCTCCAGGCAGAGGGAGCCGTGGCGCTCGTGGCGGCGGCCGGTGCCGTCGGTGAACGCGCCGTCGAGTTGGTTGGCGGTGTAGATCTGGAGGCCCGGTTCGGTGGTCCACAGCTCCAGGATGCGCCCGTCGCCGGGGGCGGTGAGGCGGGCGGCGCGGCGCAGGGTGCCGGGGGT
>NZ_QWFA01000094.1 GCF_003501885.1 Streptomyces globisporus | reverse complement strand
CGTGACGTCCACCGAGCGGAACGGGCAGGGGGCGGGGGCGGCCGGTGGGCTCAGCTCTGCTGCTCGTCCTTGACGGCGAGCATCCGGTCGACGACGCGGGCGGAGGCGCGGCCGTCGGAGGGCTCGCAGAAGTCGACCCGGAACTGGGCGTACTTCTCCTTGTACTCCTCGCTGACCGCGTCGATGTTCCGGATCGCGGAGACCAGGTCCTCGGAGGTCTTGATCAGCGGGCCGGGGGCGCGGGAGGTGAAGTCGAAGTAGAAGCCGCGCAGGGTGTCGCGGTAGTGCTCCAGGTCGTACGTGAAGAAGAGCATCGGACGCCCGGAGTGCGCGAAGTCGAACAGCACCGAGGAGTAGTCCGTGATCATCACGTCGGCGATCAGGTAGAGGTCGGCGATGTCCGGGTAGTACGTGACGTCGTAGACGAAGCCCTGTCCGGCGCCGGGGATGGAGTCGAGGACCTTGTGGTGCTTGCGGTAGAGCAGGACGTGGTCCTCGCCGAGCTCGCGCTGGGCGGCCTCGACGTCGATCTGGTTGTCGAGCTTGAAGCGGCGTCCGCCGTAGCGCTGGTCGTCGCGCCAGGTGGGTGCGTACAGGACGACCTTCTTGCCCGCGGGGATGCCGAGCTTCTCCCGTACGGCCGCGGCGCGCTTGACGCGGTCGGGGGCGTGGAAGACGTCGTTGCGCGGGTAGCCCGCCTCCAGGACCTCGCACTGGAGGCGGAAGGAGTTGGTCATGATCGGTGTGGTGAAGGCGTTCGGCGTGATGAACAGGCTGTACTGGCGCGAGCGCTGCGGGAGGCTCGCGATGTAGGCCAGGTTCGCCTTGGGGGTGCCGAGGAGGTCGGCGCCGATGCGCTTGAGCGGGGTGCCGTGCCAGGTCTGGACGACGACCTGGCCCTCGCGGCGGACGAACCACTCGCGGATGCCGCCGTTGGTGACGACGTACCGGCTGCGGGCCAGTGCCTCGTACCACTCCTTGCTGCCCCACTCGACGCCCCGGACGCCGGGCGGCAGCACGACCTGCTGGTCGTGGACCATCGCGATGTGCTCGACCTCGGTGCCGCGGCGTTTGAGCTCCTCGTAGACCGCGCGGGGCGAGTCGGAGAACTGCTTGCCGCCGAAGCTGTTGTAGAGCACGGCCTCGCGCAGCGGCAGCTTGCGCTGCTCGGGGGTGTAGACGTCGCGCATCAGGCGCTGGCGGTAGGCGCCGCGCAGCTCGGGGCCGAGGACCGGACCGGACTCCACGAAGATCCGGTCGAAGTCGACCCGCTCGACGGTGTACGTGCGGTGCTCGCCCCGGTGGGCCAGCGGGAGCGTGCCGACGAGGTCGGGGCGGAGGGTGACGGGCAGGTCGCGGGTGTGGTCCCACTCGGTGGTGCGGCGCAGTCGCGGCATCCAGCGGCCGGCGCGCAGCGGGACGGTGCCCTCGTAGGTGGGCATGGTGTCCGGGCGCAGCCGGGCGGTGAAGCGGCCGTCGGCGAACTCGACGGGCAGCGGGCGGTCCTCGTTGCGGCCGGTGTGGCGCAGGACCATCTTCATCTGCTCGGCGGGGCCGGTGTAGACGCCGGTCAGGACGAGTTCGCCGTCGGCGCTCCACTCGACGCCGTCGACGACCGGCTGGACCGTGCGGACCTGCGGGGTGAAGTTGCCGGCGCCGTCGGTGAGGATCGCCAGCTCGCGGCCCTCGGGCAGCGGGTGTACGCCGGTGACGGGGCCGGTGCCGTTGGTGGCGCGGCGGGTGGTGCCGTCGGCGAAGACGATGAGCGTGCGGTACTTGACGGCCTTGCCGGGCTGCACGCCGTCGACGGGCAGGGCGGCCAGGGGCAGCCGGGCGGTGTGGCGGAGCCAGCCGTCGGCGCCGGTCTCGCCCTGCTGGAGCGGGAGGTCGGTGGCGAAGCCGCTGGGCTCGTGGTCGATGCGCAGGGCGGTGGGGTACTTGCCCGCGGGGGTGGTGACGCGGGAGCGCAGGGTGACAGTGAGGGTGTCGCCGTCGGCTTCCTGGGCGATGATCTCGGCCGGGACGACGTCGACGGACAGCCTCAGCCGGTTGCGGTCGAAGCCGGCGACGAGGCGGACGCCGTCGTCGAGGATCCGGGTGAGGCTGTGTCCGGCCGCGCCCGCGTTGTTCTTGGTGATGCTGCCGACGGACATGCCGCCGGGGCGCGGGATGCCGATGCCCAGGCGCCAGGTGCCGGGCTGCCACTGGCCGCGTACCCGGAGGCGGGACGGGTCGACGGCAATCTCGAAGCCGGACCAGTCGTAGTTGTGCAGGGCGCCCTTGGCCTCGGCGGTGGCGCGGGGCTCCAGGACCGTGCGCAGCCGCAGCGGGAGGGTGGAGCGGCTGCCCTGGCGGCGGAGGACGGCGACGCGCAGCGAGCGCTTTCCGGTGGCCGAGGGGACGTTGGGGATGTAGGCGTAGCCCTTGATCTGGAGCTTGCCGTCCTCCCAGGCGAGGCCGAGGAGCTTGCCGCGTACGGGGAGCTCGCTGCGGTTGAAGTTGCGCACGGAGGAGGGGAGCGAGGAGCTCTCGACGCCGGGCAGCTCGATGCGGGCGCGCCGCAGGCCGCGGACGGAGAAGGCGCCCGGGTTCTCGCGCTCGTAGTGCAGCAGGTCGACCAGCTCGTCGCCGCGGCCGCTGGCCGCCAGGTGCCACTTGACCCGGGCCATCGGGGAGAACTGCCGGACGACCTTCGGGGCGGCACGGGCCAGGAAGTCCTTGGCCGCCCGGTGGAATTCGGGGCGCTCCTCGACCGGAGTCTCCGGGAAGTACTTCATGAGCCGACCGAGCTCGTCGGGGATCGCTTCGAGGGACGCCACGGGGGGAAGGCCTTTCCGGGGGGACGTGCAGATCATGAACCCCAGGAAGACGGGGCGTTAATGAGACGTGTTCAACGGTCTCATGGTTGCCCCACAGTATGGCGTGACGCCCCTCACAGGACGAACTCGCCCCAGGCGGCGCCCAGGACGGGGAGGAATGTTCGAAGGCTGACCGCGGCCCCCGGCGGGTGCTCCCCGCGAGCCCTCCGGCGCCCGGTCAGACGCGGTGTGCGCGGGGGGCGCGCAGGGCGCCGAGCACGGTCCGGCGGGCCTTGCGGACCACACGCCGGGCGAAGGACGGGCGGGGCCCCCGCTGCGGCGCCTCGATCCGCCGTCCGCCGACCCATTCCGTGACGGTCACCTCGTAAGCGCTGTCGGGGAGCACGGAGCTCTCGCCGAAGTGCGGGTAGGCGAGGTACGGACGGGGCGGGTTTCCCCGGCGGACGATCTCGGGCTCCTTCTTGTCGCGCAGGAAGGCGGCGATGTCCAGGAGCAGGTCGAGCCGGCCCGCGGCGAGGCACATCAGCCGCAGCCGTTCGTTCACCTTGAGGTTGCGGCCGAGCCCCGGCGTCCAGTACGCCTTCATCAGGGGGGCCGCCAGCGCCATCTTCCGCTCGTGGACCCGGTCCTTCTGCTTCACCAGTCCGGGGCCGAACTGCGGCAGCAGGGTGATGACGAAGGGGCGCACCATCAAGGCGTCGCGCCGGGGGCCCGGGGGCACGTACTCGGCGATGAGCCCCATGAGGGCGCGGGCCGAGTCGAAGCGGCGCTCGAAGCCGCCCTTCTTGGTCATCTGGTTGCGGTCCTCGCGGCCCACCAGGTAGTAGCAGGTGTAGTCGGCGACGACGGAGATCCCGTTGCCGCGCAGATACGCCTCCATCGTGAACAGGGCGTCCTCGCCCGTCTTGAGCTTCTCGTCGAAGGCCATGCCGAGGCGTACGAGGAGGTCGCGACGGAACAGCTTCTGCGCGCTCAGGGTGAATTTGATGTTGGAGGAGTACAGGTCGGCGCGCTCGACGGTCTCTTTCCACATCGACTTCGCGGCACCGCGATCGACGCCGACGATCTTCCCGAGCACCACGTCCGTGCCCGCCCGGTCCCCCATGGCGACCATGCGCTCCAGGGCTTCCTCGCCGAAGTAGTCGTCCGCGTCGAGGAAGAAGACGTACCGGCCGCGAGCGAGGTCGAGGCCCCGGTTGCGCGGGCCGCTGGGGCCGCCGGAATTCGGCTGCCGCACGACTCTCATGGGGATCGCGGTCCGGGCGGCGAATTCCTCCAGGAAGGCGCCCGTACCGTCGGTGGAGCCGTCGTCGACGGCGACGATCTCCATGCGGTCCGCGCCGATGGTCTGCGCCTCGACGGACTCCAGGCACCGGACCAGGTAGGGCATCGCGTCATACGCCCCGATGATCACACTGACATCGGGCTCGTGGTTCTTCCTGGGCATGTCGGCCATGTGCACCTGTCGATTTGATCACGAAAGGAGGCAGATTGCCCGACTATGCACTTTTTGTGCATCAACATGCCGAACGACCCGTACATCCCTCCCTCAAAAGAGACGTACGGGTCGTGATCGGGGTTGCTTTACTTTTCAGCCAGTTCGATCAGATGTGCGGCGTGCGACTGTGCGACTGAAAGGCGCTCAGCGCACGGACGAGGTCCCCTCGCTGAGAGCTGCCTTCGCCTCGCCCTCCGCCGCGTCGGCCTCCGGTGCGTCCGGGTCCGCCGTGGCGTCGGCCTCGACGGCCGCCTGCGGATCGCCGCTCCCGACGCCGCTGGTGACGGCCTCCGCGTCCGGTACCGCCACGGCCTGCTCACCGATCCGCTGGGCGACGGCCCGGTTACGGGCCTCGGCCTTGGCCGCCAGCGCCCGTACGGCGGCGTTGAACTGCTCCATGGAGGTCGGCTCGTCCGGCCCGAGGAGGTAGGTCTTCAGCTCACGGCGAGCATCCGCCAGCGTGTCCGCCGCCGGGTCGGCCACCGCGGCCAGCAGCGCGTCGAGCTCCTCGGCGCCGTTGGACAGGATGACCGCGGCGCGCACCGCGGTGTTCTGCCGCTTGAACTCCTCGGCTCCGAGCGCGGCCGAGTCGGTGACCGCGTACGGCTTGCCGCTCGCGATGAAGTCGGAGACCACACTGGAGATGTCCGAAACCATGGCGTCGGACTCGTTGAAGCAGTCGTAGAGCTTGGGCTGTGCGCCGGTCACCGTACGGTGCTCCCACCAGCCGAAGGAGCGCCAGTAGGCGTCGTTCCACTCGGCCCTCAGGCGTACGGTCTCCGCCTCGCGGACCGGGTCGGCGAGCGAGAGCCGCGACTCCTCCGCGTCGTCGCCGGCCGGACGGCCGGTGGCCGCGAGCTGCGCGAGCCGCGCCTCGATCCGGGCGAGCTCGGCCTTGGCGGCACTCTGTGCGGCGGCGGCCGACGAGGCCTCCTTCGCCCAGCGGGGCTCCGCCGCGCGCTCGGCGGCGGCCTTCTCCAGCATGGCTCGGATCCGGGCGTTGACGGCCTTGGCCTTGGCGCTGCGAATGCCGGTGAACGGGTGCGGCTTGTAGATGATCCGTACCGGGTCGGCGGCGTTCAGCAGCCGGCGCACGATGTTCTCGCCCGCCAGCAGCAGGGAGGTGTTGCCCGGGTTGTCGTCCCAGCCCTCCCAGGTGGGCGCGTACAGCACGGTCGGGATGGGGTTCTTGACCGCGCCCGTCCAGCTCTTGATGGGCTCCAGCTGCGGGCGCCCGACCTCGACGATGTCCTCGTCGCGGATCCCCACATCGGCCAGCGCGTACCGGTCGCGGCCGGCCCGGCCCGCCGTCCACACCTCGTCGTACACCTTGGAGTAGGGGTTCACGCTGGCGAGCTTGTCGCTGTCGCCGTGGCCGATGAAGACGTGCTTCATGGTCGGGACGCGCAGGATGTGGATGTTCTTGCCCACGTTCGCGGGGTAGAGGCAGACCCGGACCGTGGAGAGGTCCAGGTTCATCAGGTGGGTGCCCGCCGGGACGCAGATCACCGGGACCGAGGTCTCGGCGAGCTGCGGGACGAGACCGCGCTCCCGCATGATGATCAGCGGGCGGCCCTCGACCCGGCTCATGGTCTCCAGCCACATGTTGCCCTGGTAGGCGGACTCGTTGGAGCCGGAGAAGTAGAGCACCACGGTCGGCTGGTACTCACGCAGCCAGCTGTCGACGGCCTTGAGCACGGCGGGGGCCGGAGGGGTCAGTCGGCCGCGACGCACGAACGGGACGAGCAGCGCGAGGTAGGACAGGGCCAGCAGCAGCGTCAGGCCGATGCCCACGTAGCCGATGACGTCCTCGCCGGTCCCGGCGGCGACCAGCACGCCCGCCACGGCCGGGATGTCGAGGTGCAGCATCTTCTCCGCGGAGCGCCGCATCAGCGCGCCGGGCGGGGCGTCGGGGATGCGGACCGCGTGCAGGTCCACGTTGCGGGTGACGACCGGCATGGTGCGGCGGAGCCGGATCAGGGTCGCCATGGCCCCGTGCGGCGCCTGGAGCCCGTAGAAGAGCAGGAAGCAGGCCACCGCCGCGTAGAACAGCGGCGACTCGGCGAGGTCCAGGCGGGCCAGCAGCAGGATGACCATCAGCTGCCGGAGCAGGAAGCGGATCGACAGCCCGGCCCGCACCTTGCCCAGGCGGTTGATCAGATAGCTCCCCCGCTGGTGCAGATACCAGTCCGCGACGTACGTGACAGCTGTGGCCGCCGCGAAGAACCAGACGTTCGGAATGAGCGCGGCGAGCATGACGCAGGGATATCCCAGCCCCATCAACACTGCTGCCGCCAGTTCTGACCTGCTGCCCACACGGGCCAGGCGAATGGCTGTCGAGATCACGAAGAACCTGCTCCAGGGGGTGCCGGTTGATTCACGTATTGGCGGAAATGTGAAGGTGCGGCTTCACGCATTCGGGCCTCTGCCATCGCGCAAAGCGACGAACAGAGGCCCGGAAAAGCACATTTGTCAAGAATTATTACACATCTGCTTGACGGTCCAGCACGGAGGCCAGGGCCTGCTCGAAGCCGGAGGACTCTGCGGCGCCCGCCGTCGGGTCCTGCTGCCGTACGTCGATGACATGGCCGGTCAGCTCGGAGAGCAGGACGTCCAGCGAGGTGCGCGCGACGGCCTCCGAGGAGAGCAGCGAGCCCTCGGGCTCCTGACCGAACGCCTTGGTCCGCATCGGGGTCGCGGTGCGCTCCGGGTTCACGCAGTTGACCCGGATGCCCTCCCCCGCCCACTCGTCGGCGAGCGCCTGGGTGAGGTTGACCATGGCGGCCTTGGTGGAGGAGTAGAGGCTGTACTCGGCGCGGCCCCGGGTGTAGCTGCTGGAGGTGTAGAGCAGCAACTGGCCCCGGGTCTCCGCCAGGTACTTGTACGAGGCGCGGGCGATCTGCACGGGGGCCAGGTAGTTGACGTTCAGCGCTTCCTGGATCGTCGTGTTGTCGGTCTCGGCCAGCTTGCCGATGCGCAGCACGCCCGCCGTGTTGATGACGTAGTCGATCCGGCCGGTCTCGCCGTACGCCTTGGAGAGCGCGTCGTCCACGTGCTCCGGGTTCTCCACGTGCGTTCCCGTGGTGGAGCGGCCCAGCGCGTAGACCTTGGCGCCGTAGCTCTCGGCGAGGGCGGCGATGTCGGCGCCGATGCCGTACGAACCGCCGAAGACGACGAGGGTCTTGCCCGTGAGCAGCTCGCGGTAGGCGGCCTCGTCGGCCTGGCGCGGGGCGGCGGTGGAGGCCAGCTGGAAGAGCTTGTCGGTGATGAAGACGTCGACCGGCTGGGTCACCTTCATGTTGTACTCGTCGCCCGCGACCACGTAGATCGGCACGTCGGGGAGGTACTTGAGGACCACCGAACAGTCGTCGGTGGCCTGGAAGTTGGGGTCTCCCGCCGCCACCTCGTACGCCTTGCGGATCGTGGAGAGCTTGAAGGCCTGCGGCGTCTGGCCGCGGCGCAGCCGGGAGCGGTCGGGCACGTCGGTGATGAACTCGCCGTCCTCACCGTGCGTACGCGTCACGATGATCGTGTCCGCGGACGGGATGGCGACGTCGACGGCCTGGTAGCGCTCCAGCGCCTCGACGCAGTCCGTGATCACACGCTGTGACAGCAGGGGGCGGACCGCGTCATGGAAGAGGACGTTGCGGTCCTCGCCCTCTGCGAGGCCCTCGCCGAGGGCCGCGATGGCGCGCTCGGTGGTCTCGTTGCGGGTGTTGCCGCCCTCGATGATCCGGGTGACCTTGCGCAGTCCGGCCTTCGCGACGATCTTCTCGACGTCGGGGACGAAACCGGGCGCCATCAGCACGATGACGTCGTCGATGCCCTCGGCGTTCTCGAAGATGGACAGCGTGTGCTCGATGACGGCCTTGCCGGCGATCTTCAGCAGCTGCTTGGGGATCGAGAGGCCGACGCGCTGACCGGTCCCACCGGCGAGCACGACCGCTGTGGTCCGGGGCTTGGCTTCATGCGGCACAGACACAGACGACCTACCTTGCTATGACGGGGGAACAGTGTGATGGTCGCACTCTCCGTGACCGTCTCGCAAGGTGGACGTCGTCCGTCGCTCGCCCCGCGGAAACCCGCAGTTCACCCTCTGGCCAGGGAGGTTGGGCGCTGCCGAGGTGACACCCGGGGTGACCGACCCCACAGATGTGTTGCTCAATCCGCACATCTGCAGCACGTTCACCCGGCGTGACCGGCGGAAACCGCCTGCGCCCGGCCCCGAGGCTACCGGACGGCCCGCCTCCGCAGAGACGGGCCGGGGTGCGGAGCGTTTAGAAGGGGTCGAACTCGTCGTATTCCTTCTGGGCGTCGTCGCGTTCGGCCTCGCGGTCCTTGCGGCGCTGCGCCGCGGGGCGCGGGGCCTCCATGCGGTGGTCCTCGCCGCGGCGGCCGAGCATCTCCGCGCCGGCCTGCATGGTCGGCTCCCAGTCGAAGACGACCGCGTTGTCCTCGGGGCCGATCGCGACGCCGTCCCCGGCCCGGGCGCCCGCCTTGACCAGTTCGTCCTCGACCCCGAGGCGGCTGAGCCGGTCGGCGAGGTAGCCGACGGCCTCGTCGTTGTTGAAGTCGGTCTGGCGCACCCAGCGCTCGGGCTTCTCGCCGCGCACCCGGTAGAGGTCCTCGCCCTCGGCGGTGACCGTGAAGCCCGCGTCGTCGACGGCCTTCGGACGGATGACGATGCGGGTCGCCTCCTCCTTCGGCTTGGTGGCGCGCGCCTCGGCGATGATCCCGGCGAGCGCGTAGCTCAGTTCGTTGAGGCCCTTGTGGGCGATGGCGGAGACCTCGAACACGCGGTAGCCGCGGGCCTCCAGGTCGGGGCGGATCATGTCGGCGAGGTCCTGGCCGTCAGGAATGTCGACCTTGTTGAGGGCGACGATGCGGGGCCGGTCCTCCAGGCCGCCGTACTGGCGCAGCTCCTCCTCGATGATGTCGAGGTCGGAGACGGGGTCGCGGTCGGACTCCAGGGTGGCGGTGTCCAGGACGTGCACGAGCACCGAGCAGCGCTCGACGTGCCGCAGGAACTCCAGGCCGAGGCCCTTGCCCTGGCTGGCGCCGGGAATGAGGCCCGGGACGTCGGCGATGGTGTAGACGGTCGAACCGGCGGTGACGACGCCGAGGTTCGGTACGAGGGTGGTGAACGGGTAGTCCGCGATCTTCGGCTTGGCCGCGGAGAGGACCGAGATCAGCGAGGACTTGCCCGCGCTCGGGTAGCCGACGAGGGCCACGTCGGCGACGGTCTTGAGCTCCAGGACGATGTCGCGGCTCTCGCCCGGCTCGCCGAGCAGCGCGAAGCCGGGGGCCTTGCGGCGGGCCGAGGCCAGCGCGGCGTTGCCGAGGCCGCCACGGCCGCCCTGACCGGCCACGAAGGTGGTGCCCTGGCCGATGAGGTCGGCGAGCACGTTCCCGGCCTTGTCGAGGACGACGGTGCCGTCGGGGACGGGCAGGACCAGGTCCTGGCCGTCCTTTCCGGAGCGGTTGTCGCCGGCGCCGGGCTGGCCGTTGGTGGCCTTGCGGTGGGGGTGGTGGTGGTAGTCGAGCAGCGTGGTGACGGACTGCTCGACGACGAGGATCACGTCGCCGCCGCGGCCGCCGTTGCCCCCGTCGGGGCCGCCCAGCGGCTTGAACTTCTCACGGTGTACGGAGGCGCAGCCGTGGCCTCCGTTACCCGCGGCGGCATGCAGCTCGACGCGGTCCACGAAGGTGGTCATGGTGGGTGCCTCCAGGTACAGCGGAAAATGCGGAATTGTCTCTGTCGTAACACGCCGAGGGCGGACCCGCTTCCCCGTTCACCGGGAAAGCTGAGATCCGCCCTCGGAAGGTGCTGTGTGTCGTTCTGCGCGCGTCGAGAGGACTCAGACGGCGAGCGGAACGATGTTCACGACCTTGCGGCCGCGGTGCGTGCCGAACTCCACCGCACCGGCGGTCAGCGCGAACAGCGTGTCGTCGCCGCCACGGCCGACGCCCGCCCCGGGGTGGAAGTGGGTGCCGCGCTGGCGGACCAGGATCTCACCGGCGTTGACGGCCTGACCGCCGAAGCGCTTCACGCCGAGCCGCTGAGCATTGGAATCGCGCCCGTTCCGAGTGGACGATGCGCCCTTCTTGTGTGCCATGTGTTCTCAGTCCCTTACTTCGCAGCCGTGGGGATACCGGTGACCTTGATCGCCGTGTACTGCTGGCGGTGACCCTGGCGGCGGCGGTAGCCGGTCTTGTTCTTGTAGCGAAGGATGTCGATCTTCGCGCCCTTGTGGTGGTCCACGATCTCGGCCGTGACCTTGATGCCGTCCAGCACCCACGGGTCGCTGGTGACCGCGTCACCGTCGACAACGAGCAGGGTCGAGAGCTCGACCGTGTCGCCAACCTTGGCAGTGGAAATCTTGTCAACCTCAACGATGTCGCCGACAGCAACCTTGTGCTGGCGGCCACCGCTGCGCACGATGGCGTACACGCGGATCTCTCTCTCGCTCGGAACGGAACCCCTGATGCCAGCCGCCCGCACGGGCCGGGGCCCGTGTCGATCCGGAAGGATGAGCGGCCTCTCCTGGCGGACGGCGCGAACACCGACCGTTACCGGGAGGGATGTGCTCAGGGGTGGGCGCGTTAAGGAAACACACCGAGGGTCAAGGTTACGGGGCCGGGGTGTGGGGGTCAAACCGGGTCGCGGGACCGCAGGCGGGGCCCGCGGGCCGGGGCCGGCGAGCCGCCCGCCTTATGCTTTCCGGGCGCATCAGCTCTCCGAAAGGCATGCCGTGAACTACAGGGTCCAGCCCACCGCCCAGGTCGACGAGACCGCCGAGATCGGGGACGGCTCCAGTGTCTGGGAGCTGGCGCAGATCCGTGAGGGAGCGAAGCTCGGCGAGGGCTGCGTCGTCGGCCGCGGCGCGTACGTCGGCACCGGTGTGCGCATCGGCGACAACGTGAAGCTGCAGAACTACGCCCTCGTGTACGAGCCCGCCGAGCTCGGCGACGGCGTCTTCGTCGGCCCCGCCGTCGTTCTCACCAACGACCACAACCCGCGGTCGGTCGACCCGGACGGCAAGCAGAAGCGCGGCGGCGACTGGGAGGCGGTCGGCGTGAAGGTCGCCGAGGGCGCCTCCCTCGGCGCGCGCTCTGTCTGCGTCGCGCCGGTCCGTATCGGCCGGTGGGCGATGGTCGCGGCCGGCGCCGTTGTCACCAAGGACGTGCCGGACTTCGCCCTGGTCGTCGGCGTGCCCGCGCGGCGGATCGGCTGGGTCGGACGGGCCGGAGTCCGCCTGACCGAGCGGCCGGACGAGCCGGGCGTGTGGGAGTGCCCGCAGAGCGGAACGCTGTACGACGAGAAGGACGGCGTGCTGTCCGAGCGGTGAGGCACCCCTCCGCGGAATCGCGGAGCACACGGTGAGGGCGGGCGTCCGGCAGGACGCCCGCCCTCACCGTCTCTTCGGACGGCTCAGCCGCCGATGACGACGCGACGCACGCCCGCCCAGTTGGCCGGGTTCGTCGTACGGCGGCCGTCGACCAGGACCCGGACGTCCGGGAGGTCGGCGGCGGACAGCTCGCGGTACTCGGCGTGGTCGGCCTGGAGAACCGCCGCGGTGACGGCTTGGCCCTCGTGCGGGACGAGGCCCAGCGCGGTCAGCTCCTCCGGGGTGTACATGGGGTCCGAGACGAACGGCACCGCGCCCCGCGCCTTCAGCGCCTCGACGACGCCGAAGACACCGGAGAACGCGGTCTCCTTGACGCCCCCGCGGTAGGCCGCGCCCAGCACCACGACCCCGACGCCGTCCAGGTCGCCGTAGGCGGCGGCCAGCAGATCGACGGCGTAGGCGGGCATCGCGGCGTTGGCCTCGCGGGCCGAACGCACGACGGTCGCCTCCGGGTCGTTCCACAGGTACATCCGCGGGTAGATCGGGATGCAGTGGCCGCCCACGGCGATGCCGGGCTGGTGGATGTGGCTGTAGGGCTGGCTGTTGCAGGCCTCGATGACCTTCTTGACGTCGATGCCGTTCTGGTCGGCGAACCGGGCGAACTGGTTGGCCAGACCGATGTTGACGTCGCGGTAGGTGGTCTCGGCGAGCTTCGCCAGCTCGGATGCCTCCGCCGTGCCGAGGTCCCAGACGCCGTTCGGGCGGGGCAGGTCCTCGCGCTCGTCGAAGTCGAGGACGGCCTCGTAGAAGGCGACGCCCGCGGCGGAGGACGCCTCGTCGATGCCACCGACGAGCTTGGGGTAGCGGCGCAGGTCGGCGAAGACCCTGCCGGTGAGCACCCGCTCCGGGGAGAAGACCAGGTGGAAGTCCTCGCCGGGGGTGAGGCCCGAGCCCTCGGCGAGCATCGGCGCCCAGCGGGTACGGGTGGTGCCGACCGGGAGCGTGGTCTCGTAGCTGACCAGGGTGCCGGGCTTGAGGCCGGCCGCGATGGCCTTGGTGGCGGCGTCCATCCAGCCGAAGTCCGGGGTGCCCTCGGCGTCCACGAACAGCGGGACGACGACCACGACGGCGTCGGACGCGGCGACCGCGGCCGTGGTGTCCGTCGTCGCGGAGAGCAGGCCGGCGCCGACCGTCTCCTTCAGCTTGACGTCCAGGTCGTGCTCGCCGGGGAACGGCTCGGTGGCCGCGTTGACGAGGTCGACGACCTTCTCGTTGACGTCCGCGCCGATGACCTTGTGGCCCTTGGCGGCGAACTGCACGGCGAGCGGAAGCCCGATCTTGCCGAGCGCGACTACACAGATGTTCATCGGGGTTACTTCCTCTTCGACCTGGACAGCGTTCGGCGCAGCCGCGCGCCCACGCTGGGCTTCGGTTCCCACAGCGGGGCCGTCGTGATGACGAGACGGCCCTTCGTGTTCGGGCTCGCCGCGACACGGTGGGGGTCGGTGGTCCCCCAGCGGCGTGCCAGCGGCATCGGCTGCCCTTGGGTGCGGACCGGGATCTCGTACGTCGAGCCCGCCACGTCCACGTAGAGGCGGACGCCCCTCTTGGCCCGGGTGGCCGCCAGCGGGATGCGGGCGGTCAGCAGGGTGCCGCCGTCCTCCGCGGCATCGACGGTGAGCGTGCCGACGCGCTGCGGGCGCGGGGCGTCGGCCGGCAGCTTGCGCGCACCTGCCTTGTCGGCGCTCTGGGGCATGGCGCCCCGGGCCAGGGCGACGACGGCGGAGGAGGTGTCCCCCGTGATGCCGGCCCGCAGGTTCAGGACACAGAACATCTCCGTGCCGTGCTGGTCCCAGTCGGCCGACTCCAGGCGTGTACCGGCGGAGAGGCGGCCCGCCACCGTCTCGCCGAGCACCTCGTACCAGCGGTCGTCGAGGCCGACGGCCGGGTCCCTGAATCCGGGGTAGGTGGCGAAGGCACGGCCACCCTCCAGCAGGAAGGGCGGCGCTCCGTGCTCGGTCTCCTCCGCGATGGCGCGGGTGAGCTCCTCGACGGCGCCGCTGCGGGCGAGGCCGAAGCGCACCCGGCGCTTGACCCCGGTGCCGTCGCGCAGGCCGTCGGTGAAGTGGGTGTCCACCAATGCGCCGACGCCCTCGCACACCTGACGCCGGGTGTCGAGGTCGAGCGCGGGGAAGTCCTGCTGGAGCAGCTTGGACAGTTCCCAGTCGAAGTGGCGCTTGAGGACGGCGTCGCGCTGCGGACCCGCGGGGATCAGACCGGCCGTGTGCTCGATGATCCGCTCGACGCAGCGGAGCCTGGCCAGGTGGTTCGCCCGGTAGGTGATGTTGCTGGCGTCGCCGCGCTTGACCGCGTAGTAGCAGGTGTAGTCGGAGACGACGGAGATCTTCCGGGCCCGTACGCAGGCCTCGATGGTGAACGGCTGGTCGCTGCCGACCGGCATGTCCTCAGGGAAGCGGAGGCTGTGCTTCTCCACCAGTTCGCGGCGGAAGAGCTTGGTGTTGGCCAGGGTGAAGGGCAGTGCCGAGTCGTAGAGGCTGATGTCGGGGTGGTTCCCGTCGTACAGCTTCTGGTGGACGTACCGGCCGTTCGTGCCGACCATCTTCCCGACGACCACGTCGGCCCCGTTGGCGTCGGCGGCGGAGACCATCCGCTCCAGCGCCTCTTCGCCGAGGTGGTCGTCCGCGCCTATGAAGTAGACGAAACGGCCGGTGGCCACGTCCAGCGCCCGGTTGCTGGGCGCGGCGGGGCCGCCCGAGTTCGGCTGGTGGAGCACCTTCACGACGTCGGGATGGCGCTCGGCGTACCGGTCGAGCTCGGCACCGCTCCCGTCGGTCGACCCGTCGTTGACGGCCACGACCTCCAGCCGCTCCAGGCCGATGCTCTGCCGGATCAGGGAGTCCAGGCACTCCGTGAGGTACGGCATGGTGTTGTAGACGGCGACGACGACGGTGACGTCGGGCTCTCGTCTCATGCCATCACCTGGGAGTCCGGCTGTTGCGCCTTCACCGGCTCGGCACCGGTCAGACGTGTGTACACGCCGTCCAGGACCTCGGCCTGCGCCTCCCAGGTCCAGTTCTCCAGCAGCCCCTCGCGTGCGTAGGCGGCGCGGTACTTCGCGGGGTCGGCGAGCACCGACTTGACCGCCCGTACGTAGTCGGAGACGTCCTCGGCGGTGAACACCTCGCCCTGACCGGTCCGGGCGACCATCTCCCCCATCGTCTTGACGTCGCTCACGACGAACGGCAGACGGGCGTGGGAGTACTCGAAGAACTTGGTGATCAGGGCGATCTCGTGGTTCGGCCAGTGGTGGATCGGGATGACGCCCACGCTGGCCGCGGACAGGAAGGGGACCACCTGGTAGTGCGGCACGTACGGCAGGATGTGCAGCCGGTCCGAGACGCCCAGTTCGGCGGCTCGTTCCTTGAGTTCCTGCATGTAGGCCGAGTTGGGCCGCAGGACGACGAAGGCCACGTGCGTGCCGGGGAGCTGGGGCAGTCCCTCGACCATGATGTCGAGACCCCGCTGCGGGGCCGCGGCACCGCTGTAGACCGCCAGCGGGACGTCCGGGCCGATACCGCACAGCTCGCGCAGGTCGGGCACCGGCTCCGCGGCCTGCTCCGGGGAGACCTCGGCGTCCGGGGCGTTCAGCACCACCTCCGGCAGGGCCTTCAGACCGTGGCGCTCGACGAGCATCTCCGCCAGGGTGCCGGAGACCGTGGTGACGGCGTCGGCGTACTTGGCGTACTCCCGCTCGTGTCCGCACTGCGCGATGTGCCAGCGCGGGTGCGGGTTCCACGGCTTGATGCCGGGCAGGAACTCGTGCACGTCCCAGAGGAGCTTGACCTTGCGGCCCTTGGCCTCGGCGCGCAGCTTCGCCCGCGCGGCCACGCCGAGCATGCGGAAGTCGTTGGCGTGGATCACGTCGGGTTCGAGCCGGTCGATGACCTTCCCGTACGCCAGCTCGAAGTCCCACAGGGCCGGGTCGAGGCGCCGCCAGGCCCGGTCGCCCATGGTGCGGACCCAGAAGGCCGTGGTGAAGCGGTCCAGCGGCGAGTCCATGCTCTTGCGGCGCTGCGCGAGCGCCTCCGTGCGGCCGGCCCGGAAACGGACCCACTTGCTCAGCGTCTTGGCGAGCAGGCGCGGGGGCACCAGACGCACGGCACCGAGCGAGGAACCGTTGCGCCTGGCCTCGACGCTCCGGACGTTCAGCTCGGCGCGCCACGCCTTCATCCGCTGCTTGCGGTACTCCGCGAGCGGACCGGGCGGATACGCGAGAGGTGAGCGCAGAACGGCCCTGCGGTACTCATGACGGCGGCGGTGCATGGGCGTCGGCACATGCAGCAGGCGGACCTGGGCATCGCCCAGCCACCACTTCTGGGACTTCTTGGTGGGCGACTTGCCCAGAAGCACCACGTCCCACCCGGCCTCCGCCGCCGAGCGGGCCTCCTTCTGCACCCGGGAATCGCCGTTGACGCCGTTGTCGACGAGCATGACGATCTTTCCCCGGGAACTGCGCTCCGGCCCTGCGGCCGAGCTGTCAATCGCCATGGCGGGCAGGCTCTCCTGTCTCGAATACGACGGTCCGGCCACGGTTGGCCGAGTCGAGCAGCGATGTCGCCACCTCGACGGTACGCAGCCCCTGCCGCAGCGTGCAGATGTCGGCGGGCTTGCCCTGCACAGCGTCGCGGAACAGCTCGTGCTCGACAAGCAGCGGCTCGCGCTTGGGGATGGCGTAACGGATCATGTCGCCCTCGGCGACCCCGCGGAACGCGCGCAGCGCCTCCCACTCGGTGGCGACGGCGGCGTTCGAGTGGAACGTGAGGTCGGCGGTGAGCGTGTCGGCGATGAAGCAGCCGCGCTCGCCGGTGACCGAGGTGAATCGTTCCTTGAGCGGGCTCAGCCAGTTGACCAGGTGGTTGACCATCGTGCCGTCGGACAGCTGGCCCACCGCGGAGACCATGTCCTCGTGCGCGCGGCCCGACTTGGAGACGGTGTGCGCCGCGATCGAGGTGTACGTCTGGCCGGTGACCCAGCTCGTCAGGTCGATGTCGTGGGTGGCCAGGTCCTTGACCACGCCGACATCGGCGATCCGGTGCGGGAAGGGGCCCTGGCGGCGGGTGACGACCTGGTAGACGTCGCCCAGCTCACCGGCCTCCAGGCGGGCACGGAGCGAGAGCAGGGCGGGGTTGCAGCGTTCGATGTGACCGACGCCGGCGACCAGGCCGCGCGACTCGAAGGCGTCGACGAGGCGGCGGGCGCCCTCGACGGTGTCGGCGAGCGGCTTCTCGATCAGGGCGCTGACACCGGCGTCGGCGAGCTGGAGGCCGACCTCCTCGTGCAGCGCGGTCGGGCAGGCCACGACGGCGTAGTCGATGCCGAGGGCGATGAGCTCCTCGACGGTGGAGAGCACGGGTGCGCCCTGGGCCCAGCCGTTCTTGTCGCCCATCGGGTCGACGACGCCGACCAGTTCGACGCCCTCCAGGCTCGCGAGGACGCGGGCGTGGTGGCGGCCCATGGAGCCGAGGCCGACGAGCCCGGCCTTGAGTACGGCGGTCACAGGTTCTCCCCGAGGTCGTTCACGGCGGTGACGATGCGCTCCAGGTCGCCCTGGGTGAGCGAGGGGTGGACGGGCAGCGAGACGACCTCGGCGGCGGCCTTCTCGGTCTCGGGCAGGTCCCAGGTGCGGCCCGCCTTCTGGTCCGGCTCCCAGTAGGGCTTCAGCCGGTGGATCGGCGTCGGGTAGTAGACCGCGTTGCCGACGCCCGCCTCGGTGAGCTTCGCCATCGCGGCGTCCCGGTCGCCCTGGATGCGCACGGTGTACTGGTGGTAGATGTGCCGCGCGCCGTCGGCGACCGGCGGCGTGGTGACGGCCGGAGCGGTGATGTGGGCGTCGAGGTACGCGGCGTTGGCGCGGCGCTGCTCGGTCCAGCCCTCCAGCTTGCCCAGCTGTACGCGGCCGACGGCGGCGGACACGTCGGTCATCCGCATGTTGGCGCCGACGATCTCGTTGGCGTAGCGCTGCTCCATGCCCTGGTTGCGCAGCAGGCGCAGGGTGCGGGCCAGTTCGGCGTCGGCCGTGGAGACCATGCCGCCTTCGAGGGAGTGCATGTTCTTGGTCGGGTAGAAGCTGAAGGTGCCGCCCGCGCCGAACGCGCCGACCGGGGTGCCGTTCAGCGCCGCCGCGTGGGCCTGGCAGGCGTCCTCGACCACGGCGAGCCCGTGCTTCTCGGCGATGGGCATGAGCTTGTCCATCGCGGCGGGGTGACCGTAGAGGTGCACCGGCATGATCGCGGCGGTGCGCGGCGTGATCGCGGCTTCGACGGCGGCCGGGTCGAGCCCGAAGCTGCCGGGCTCGATGTCGGCGAACACCACGTCGGCGCCGACCAGGCGGACGGCGTTGGCCGAGGCCGCGAAGGAGAAGGAGGGGACGATGACCTCGTCGCCGGGGCCGATGCCCAGGGCCAGCAGCAGCAGGTGCAGGGCCGAGGTGCCCGAGTTGACGGCGACGCAGTGCCGGTCGTCGACCAGCCGCGAGAAGCCTTCCTCGAAGGCCGCGACCTCCGGGCCCTGCACGACGCGACCGCTGCGCAGTACGCGTACCGCAGCCTCGATCTCGTCTTCCCCGATGACGGGGCGGGCAGCAGGAATCGGCTGCTCGTTGATGCTCGACATGAACGTCCTCCTTGAACACCGCAAGAGCTCGTTACCAGGCAGAGCTTTGAGGTGCGGGACGCCTTACGAGGTCGCGCGTAACCCCACCGGCACAATGCCGACGCCCTGCCGAGGAATCCGGCCCGGCCGGCATCGCCGCCGGGCCTTGTCACCGCCTGTGAGTTCCGCCAAGAAACCTCACAAGTATGGCAACCGCCGTCACATTATCAGGGATTTCTTGACCCATTTCGGGCTCGTTAACCAGCCCCTGCATCAGTTCTGAAACAAAGCAGGTGTCCCGCCCCCACGTGCTCGGAACGGGACACCTGCTGTGAACAATCGGTTACGGATTCATCAGCTCGCCGACGACTCGCCGTCCGCCGAGGGCGCGTTGACCGTCACGGACGGCGACGACTGCTCGGCGGCGACGGTCTTCTTCGTCGCCTTCTTCGCGGCCGTCTTCGCCGTCGTCTTCTTTGCGGCGGTCTTCTTCGCGGCGGTCTTCTTGGCCGCCGCCTTCTTCGCCGGGGCCTTCTTTGCGGCGGCCTTGCGGGCCGTCTTCTTCGCCGGGGCCGGCTCCGCCGCCTCGGATTCCGCCGTTTCGGCGTCCGTTGCTCCGGACTCCGCGGATTCCTCGGGCGCCTTCGTCCCGGGCGCGTTCGCCTCGGGCGCCGGAGCGACCACGACGATCTCCGCGTCGTCCGACCCGGTGGGCGAGCCGGCCGGAGCGGTGACCTTACGGGTCACGCGGCGGCGGGCACGCGGCGGGGCGGCCACGGGGGCCTCGGCCTCGGGGGCCTGCTCCGCCGGGGCCGGGGCCTCGGCGGCGGGCGCCTCGACGACCGGGTCCTCGACCGCGACCGGCTCCGTGCTCGGCTCGGCCGGCTGCACCGGCTCCGCCGATTCGGCCTGCTTCGGCGAACCCGCCGGGGCGGTGGCCTTACGGGTGGCCCGACGGCGCGTACGGCCCTGGGGCGCGACCTCGGCCGGAGCCTCGGGGGCCTGGACGGCCTCGGGGGTTTCCGCGACCTCCGCGACCGGGGCCTCGGCGACGGGAGCCTCCACGACCGGGGCGGCTGCCTCGGCCTTCGGGGCGCCGGCCGGGGCCGACGCCTTGCGGGAGGCCCGGCGGCGGCCGCGGCGCGAGGCGGCCGCCTCGGCCTCGGCGGGGCTGCCGTAGAACTCGTCGTCCTCCCCGACCGCGGGCTCCACGGCCACCGGGGCGGCGACCTCGGCGGCCAGCTCGGCCTCGGTCTCCGTCTCCACGGGCTCGGCGGACACGTGATCGTCGGAGCCGTGGTCATGCTCGTGGTCCTGACCGGCGCCGCCGCGGCCACGCTTCTTGGACTTCTTGCCGCCGCCACCGCCGCCGACGGACGTCGGCTGCTCCATGTGGACGATGACACCGCGGCCGTTGCAGTGGACGCAGGTCTCGGAGAAGGACTCCAGCAGACCCTGGCCCACCCGCTTGCGGGTCATCTGGACCAGGCCCAGCGAGGTGACCTCGGCGACCTGGTGCTTGGTGCGGTCGCGGCCCAGGCACTCCAGGAGGCGTCGCAGCACGAGGTCCCGGTTGGACTCCAGCACCATGTCGATGAAGTCGACGACGACGATGCCGCCGAGGTCGCGCAGCCGCAGCTGGCGCACGATCTCCTCGGCCGCCTCCAGGTTGTTCCGGGTGACGGTCTCCTCCAGGTTGCCGCCCTGGCCGGTGAACTTGCCGGTGTTGACGTCGACGACGACCATCGCCTCGGTCTTGTCGATCACCAGCGAACCGCCGCTGGGCAGGTAGACCTTGCGGTCCAGCGCCTTCATCAGCTGCTCGTCGATGCGGTACGTCGCGAAGACGTCGACCTCGGAGGTCCAGCGGGAGAGCCGCTCGGTGAGGTCGGGCGCGACGTGCGAGACGTACCCGTGGATGGTCTCCCACGCGTCGTCGCCGCTGACGATGACCTTGGAGAAGTCCTCGTTGAAGATGTCGCGGACGACCCGGACGGTCATGTCCGGCTCGCCGTAGAGCAGCGTCGGCGCGTTGGAGCCGCTGGTGCCCTTCGCCTTCTTCTGGATGTCCTCCCACTGCTGCTGGAGCCGCTCGACGTCACGGCGCAGCTCGTCCTCGCTCGCGCCCTCGGCGGCGGTGCGCACGATGACGCCCGCGTCCTCGGGGACGATCTTCTTGAGGATGGTCTTGAGGCGGGAGCGCTCGGTGTCGGGCAGCTTGCGGCTGATTCCGGTCATCGAGCCCTCGGGCACGTAGACCAGGTAGCGGCCGGGCAGCGAGACCTGGCTGGTGAGACGCGCGCCCTTGTGACCGATCGGGTCCTTGGTCACCTGGACCAGGACCGACTGGCCGGACTTGAGCGCGGTCTCGATGCGGCGCGGCCCGTGGGCCATGCCGAGCGCCTCGAAGTTGACCTCACCGGCGTACAGGACGGCGTTGCGGCCCTTGCCGATGTCGACGAAGGCGGCCTCCATGGACGGCAGCACGTTCTGGACCTTGCCCAGGTAGACGTTGCCGACGTAGCTGGTGGCCTGCTCCTTGTTGACGTAGTGCTCGACGAGCACGTTGTCCTCGAGGACGCCGATCTGGGTGCGCTCGCCGTTCTGGCGGACGACCATCACACGCTCGACGGCCTCGCGGCGGGCGAGGAACTCCGACTCGGTGATGATCGGGACCCGGCGGCGGCCCTGCTCGCGGCCCTCGCGGCGGCGCTGCTTCTTGGCCTCCATGCGGGTCGAGCCCTTGATGGACTGGACCTCGTCGAAGCCGGTGCCCGGCTCGCGCTCCTCCTTCTTGCGCGGCTCGCGGACCTTGACGACCGTACGCTCCGGGTCGTCGGCGCCGTTGTCGGTGTCGACGGCGGCGTCACCGCTGCGGCGACGGCGACGGCGACGGCGACGGGAGCTGCTGCTCGAACCGGAGGCGGAGGAGTCGTCGTCCTCGTCGCTCTCCTCGGCGGCCTCCTGGGCCTGGCCGCGGTCGGTGTCCTGCTCGTCGTCGGAGCGGGGCTCCTCTGCACGGGCGGACGCGTCGTCGGTGGTCTGCTCGTCGTCCGTGTCGTTGGCCTCGCCACGGCGGCGGCGACGGCCACCACGGCGACGACGGCGCGAGGGACGGTCGCCGTACTCGTCGCCGTCCTCGCCCTCGTGCTCGTCCGCCTCGGCCTCGGGGGCCTCGTCGGCGGGCTGCTCGGCGGGCGTCCGAACCGGGGCGGCGGGCTCGGCGGCCTGCTCGGCCGCCTCGGCCTCGCCACGGCGGCGGCGACGGCGGCGCGAACCACCCTGCGGCGCGGCCTCGGCGGGCGCGGTGCTCTGCTCGGCCTCGGCGGTCTGCTGCTCCTCGGCCTCGTCCACCTCGTCGTACGGCGAGGTGGAACCGGCAGCCGCGGCAGCCGCGGCGGCGGTCTCGGGGGTCTGGAACATCGGCTCGGCGAAGACCGGGGCCTGGAAGACGGCGACGGCGGGGCGCGTCGCGCGGCGGCCCTTGCGGGTCGGCTCCTCGGTCGTGGCCGTGAACTCGGGGCGGCCGGCGGCGGTGGCGCGGCGGCGCTGGCGCCCGCGCGGGGCTGCCTCCTCGACCTCGTCCACCTCGGCGGCGAGCCCCTCGGCGACGGCGGCGGGCAGGCTCTCGCCGGTCTCGACGGGCTCCTCGACGCTCTCGGCGGCCTCGGTGACCTGCGGCGCACCGGCGGGCGCGGACGCCTTGCGGGACGCGCGGCGGCGGGTGCGCGGGGCAGGCGCCTCCTCCGTGGCCTCGGCCTCGGCGGCGGGCTCGGCGGCAGTCGGCTCCGGCTGGGCCACCGGCTCGGCGGCGGGCGCGGCGGACTGCGGCGCACCGGCCGGCGCGGAGGCGCGGCGGCGGGTACGGCCACGCGGAGCGACGGGCTCCGCGACCTCGGCGGCGGGCTCGGCGGCCGGGGCGGGCTCAGCGACAGCAGCGGCGGGCTCGACGACGACAGCGTCCTCGGCGGACTGCGGGGCGCCGGCGGGCGAAGTGGCCTTGCGGGAGGCGCGACGGCGGCGGGGCGCCGGGGCCTCGTCGGGAGTCTCCACGGCGACCTCGGTCTCTTCCTCGGCTGCGGGTTCCGGAGTGGGCTCGGCCGGGGTCTCGACGACCGGGGCGGGGGCCTCGGCGGACTGCGGCGCACCGGCCGGGGACGTCGCCTTGCGGACCGCGCGACGGCGGGTGCGCGGCGCCGGTGCGGCGGGCTCCTCGTCGGCGGCGGGCTGCGCGGGGGTCTCGGCGGCCGGGGCAGGCTCGGCGGTCTCCGCCTCCACCGGCGCGGGGGCGCCCGCGGGCGCGGTGGCCTTGCGCACGGCGCGGCGGCGCGTACGGGCGGGCGGGGCGGTCTCGGCGACCGAATCGCCGGGCGTGTCGTCCGTGGCCGGTGCGGCGGACGCCTCGGCCGGTATGGCCGGCGTGACGTCCTCGGCGGCGCTCACGGGGCCGCCGGGCGGGCCGGCGGGGCGGGAGGCGGCGCGGCGCCTGCGGCGCGGCGGCAGCTTGTCCCCGGGGGTGTTCTCTTCGCTGTTCCCGGTCGTGCCGGGTTCGTTCGGCTGAGGCATGCGGGCGGTTCTCCCGTCGTGCTCCCGGGCGCCGCGTCTGATTCCGGTCCGGCTCGGTCCGCAGTGGTGCGATACCGCCGTCCGGGGCGCGGGCGCCGCACGGGAACTGATGTCTGGCTCGCCGGTTCCGTATGCGGTGTGCGTACGGCCTGGCGAAAGTCTTGTGGGTCAGTGCGCGGCCCGACCCAGGTGGCTCCCGGGTCACAGGGCTGCGCTACAACGACCGCCTTACGCGGAACCTGCACCTTCCGGCGCCGTCGCGACGGCTGCCCCGGCGACCGCGGGATGTGCGGTCGGGGCGGCCTCGCGGTCGGGCGCGAGAGGGTCGGTCACCGTGCCGGACTCCTCGTCGAAGAGCCCCTGCGCCAGCCTCGTCACCGCGGCGGGGACGGGCGGCGCCAGGTCGGCCACAGCTCGGAGACCGGACAGGACGTCGTCGGGTCGCACGGCAGGTGTCACGTGCCGAACAACCAGGCGCAGTATCGCACAGGGCCGCTCACCCGGCCTATCGGCCGGAGCGTCGACGACCCGCAGGTCGGCGACGGCGGCGCGGGCGTCGAACGTCCGGATGCCGTTCTTGGCCTTGCGCTGGACCTCGACGGACTCGGCGTCGTTGAACGCGGCCACGGCCGTGCGGACGTCCTCGGGGTCGGCGCCGTCCAGGCGCATCTCCCAGACGGAGGCGGTGAGCCGTTCGGCCAGGCCCGAGGTGCGGGCCTCGACGGCGTCGACGATGTCGAGGCCGGCCGGCATGGACGCGTCGAGCAGTCCGCGCAGGACCTCGGGGTCCCGCGCCTCGGTGAGGGCGATCTCCAGGAACTCCGCCTCGCTGCCCGTGCCGGTGGGTGCGGCATTGGCGTAGGAGACCTTGGGGTGGGGCGTGAAGCCCGCCGAATACGCCATCGGCACCTCGGAGCGGCGCAGTGCCCGCTCGAAGGCCCGCTGGAAGTCTCGGTGGCTGGTGAACCGGAGGCGGCCGCGCTTGGTGTAGCGCAGGCGGATGCGCTGCACTGCCGGTGCGGGCGGCGGGCCTTCGGGCTGTCGCTTGCCCAGTGGTTCTTCTCCTCGGTGCGGGGCGGGCGCGGTGGCGCGCCGCCCACGAAATACGGGTAACCCCCGGGGTGCCGCTCCGGCTCACCCCTGTTTGGCGAATGGATCGCCGCCCAGAGGGGTCTCGGACGCCTGCGCCGCGCTGGGGACAGTCGTTGTACTACCCAGAGTACGCGCAGGGATCCCTCGCGGTTCCCCGGACCGTTCGCCGCCCGGGGCGCCGACCAGGGCCCGCCAGGCGTCACGACGTGCCTGGCGCACGGTTTCCCGGGCGGTGGCGAGGGCCGCGCGGGCGGCCCGGCCCGCTTCGGCGGCGGCGCGCCGGGCCGGGGCCCAGACTGCGTCGCGCAGGAAGTGGCCGACGGGGGTGCACACCGTGCGGTACGCCCAGGAGACCGGTGCGCCGATCAGGTACCAGGCGATCGTGGCGAGGGCCCGGCCGACGGCCCGGGAGACGTATCCGGCGATCCGCCAGGCGACCTCGAACGCGGCGGCGATCTCCCGGCCGACCGGGGTGAGGATCCGGCGGTACGTCCAGCCGAGGGGGGCGACCAGCAGCGTCATCACCAGCCAGGCGACCGCCAGGCCGAGTCCGCGTCCGGTGGCCGCGATCCCCCGCCAGAGCTGCGCCAGAACCCAGGCGGTGCCCTGCCAGAGCCCGCTCAGGATCCAGACCGTGCCCTGCCACAGCGCGCTCAGGACCCACGCCGTGCCGCGGCCGATCGGCGTGAGGACGGTTTCGCACAGCCACACCACCGGGACGACCAGGCCGTAACGAACCACCGGGACGGCCACGTACCGCCACAGGAACTCCAGCGGCACGATCAGCAGCACGGTGATCAGCCGGCCGATGCCGTTGCCGAGGCCGCGCAGCGCCGGGATGAGCAGGGCGGTGCCGATCCACCGCAGGCCGTGGCCCAGCGGGGTGAGGACGTGGGCGTACAGCCACACCGCCGGCGTGGCGATCCCGTACCGGGCGACGGGGACGATCACGTACCGCCACAGGCCGATCCAGGGCCGGACGAGAAGGGCGACGGCCAGCCAGGCGGCGGCCTTGCCGAGGGGAGTGAGGACCCAGGTGTACAGCCAGGCCGGCGGGGTCAGGACGAGCATGTCGAGGAGCCACAGGAGTCCCCGGCCGAGCGGGCGCAGCAGGACGCGGTCCGCGGCGTGCCAGAGCGCGGTGAGCGCGTCCCAGACCATGCGGGCGGGCAGGACGAACACCAGGACGACGATCCGGACCGGGATCCTGATCAGGGTGGTCAGGATCCCTTCGCCGGGCTCGTATCCCTGGGGCGCCTGGTGCTTGCCGTGGTCCATGTCGTCAAGGACGCGTCAGGCCCGGTCCGGGGTTGCCGGACCGGGCCTGCGGTGTGTCACGGAGCTGCTACTTGTTGACCACGCTCAGCGGGAGCAGCTTCTTGCCCGTCGGGCCGATCTGGATGTCCAGGTCGAGCTGCGGGCAGACGCCGCAGTCGAAGCAGGGGGTCCAGCGGCAGTCCTCGACCTCGGTCTCGTCGAGCGCGTCCTGCCAGTCCTCCCAGAGCCAGTCCTTGTCCAGGCCGGAGTCGAGGTGGTCCCAGGGCAGGACCTCCTCGTAGGTGCGCTCGCGGGTGGTGTACCAGTCGACGTCGACGCCGAACTCGGGGAGCGTCTTCTCCGCGCAGTTCATCCAGAGGTCGTAGCTGAAGTGCTCGCGCCAGCCGTCGAACCGGCCGCCGGACTCGTAGACCGCGCGGATGACGGAGCCGACGCGGCGGTCGCCGCGCGAGAGGAGGCCCTCGACGATGCCGGGCTTGCCGTCGTGGTAGCGGAAGCCGATGGAGCGGCCGTACTTCTTGTCGCCCCGGATCTTGTCGCGGAGCTTCTTCAGCCGGGCGTCGGTGTCCTCGGCGCTGAGCTGCGGGGCCCACTGGAAGGGGGTGTGCGGCTTGGGCACGAACCCGCCGATGGAGACGGTGCAGCGGATGTCGTTCTGGCCGGAGACCTCACGTCCCTTGGCGATGACGTTGACCGCCATGTCGCCGATCTGCAGGACGTCCTCGTCGGTCTCGGTGGGCAGGCCGCACATGAAGTACAGCTTCACCTGGCGCCAGCCGTTGCCGTACGCGGTGGCGACCGTGCGGATCAGGTCCTCCTCCGAGACCATCTTGTTGATGACCTTGCGCATGCGCTCGGAGCCGCCCTCGGGGGCGAAGGTGAGGCCGGACCGGCGCCCGTTGCGGGTCAGCTCGTTGGCCAGGTCCACGTTGAACGCGTCGACGCGGGTGGAGGGGAGCGACAGGCCGATCTTGTCGTCGGTGTAGCGGTCGGCGAGGCCCTTGGCGATGTCACCGATCTCGCTGTGGTCGGCGGAGGAGAGCGAGAGGAGGCCGACCTCCTCGAAGCCGGTCGCCTTGAGACCCTTGTCGACCATCTCGCCGATGCCGGTGATGCTTCGCTCCCGCACGGGGCGCGTGATCATGCCGGCCTGGCAGAAACGGCAGCCGCGGGTGCAGCCGCGGAAGATCTCGACGGACATCCGCTCGTGGACGGTCTCCGCGAGCGGGACGAGGGGCTGCTTGGGGTAGGGCCACTCGTCGAGGTCCATCACCGTGTGCTTGGAGACGCGCCACGGCACGCCGGACCGGTTGGGCACGACGCGGCCGATGCGGCCGTCGGGGAGGTACTCGACGTCGTAGAAGCGCGGGACGTAGACGCCGCCGGTCTTCGAGAGCCGGAAGAGCACCTCGTCGCGGCCGCCGGGGCGGCCCTCGGCCTTCCAGGCGCGGATGATCTCGGTGATCTCCAGGACGGCCTGCTCGCCGTCGCCGACGACCGCGCAGTCGATGAAGTCCGCGATCGGCTCGGGGTTGAAGGCCGCGTGGCCGCCCGCGAGGACGATCGGGTGGTCCACCGTGCGGTCCTTGGACTCCAGCGGGATGCCCGCGAGGTCCAGGGCGGTGAGCATGTTGGTGTAGCCCAGCTCGGTGGAGAAGCTGAGCCCGAAGACGTCGAACGCGCCGACGGGGCGGTGGCTGTCCACGGTGAACTGGGGCACGTTGTGCTCGCGCATCAGCTCTTCGAGGTCCGGCCAGACGCTGTACGTGCGCTCGGCGAGGACGCCCTCGCGCTCGTTCAGTACCTCGTAGAGGATCATGACGCCCTGGTTGGGGAGCCCGACCTCGTAGGCGTCGGGGTACATCAGGGTCCAGCGGACGTCACAGCTGTCCCAGTCCTTGACGGTGGAGTTCAGCTCACCGCCGACGTACTGGATGGGCTTCTGCACATGCGGGAGCAGAGCTTCGAGCTGTGGGAAGACCGATGCGGCAGACATCTCGCGAACCTTCGTGAGCCGGCAGGGGTGACCATCCAGCGTACCCCGGTCACAGGCCCTTCAGATCCGCCCGCAGTCCGGGGTCCGAGGCGCGGGCCCAGACCTCGGGCAGCTCGCGCTCCCGGGCATCGGCGGCGGCCTCCTCCTGCCCGTACAGAAGTCCCCAGGTGAACGCGGTCTCCCCCGCCGCGTGCGATTGGATCGCGAGGGTCCGCAAGGCCTCCCGGGCGACGACGCTGTCCTGGTGGTCGCCGAGGACGGTCTGCACGGCCTTCACGCGCTTCGCGAACCGCTTGGCGGGCTTGCCGAGCGCGGGGCGGGCCGACTCGCCCGCGTACCGGGCGCGCTTGGCGGCCTTGCGGGCCTCGTGCATCGCGGTGTCCCGCTCGGGGCCCGGCGGGTGCTCCAGGGCGTGGTCCATCCGGCGCGCGAGCTTCTCGTAGTCCTTGAGCACGGCCCGGGGCAGGGCCTTCTCCGGTGCCTTGCGGGCAGCGGGGCGCAGGGGCGGGCCGGCGCTCAGGGCGTCGAGTGCCTCCAGGAGGTCCAGATACCGCTGCCCGTCGAGTACGTCGATGATCCTGCGGCGCGATCCGGTGCGGCGGGCGGCCGACCAGGCGCGGAGCCGGCCGCGCACCGGGCCGAGGGTCAGGACGGCGGGCAGGGCCTCGACGCGGGAGCCGATGCGCTCGTCCAGGACTTCCTGGTCGCGGTCGAGACCCAGTTCGGCGGCGAGCCACTTGAGCTCCGCGCCGAGGGGGTCGGTGACCTCGCGGTCGAGGATCTTGCGGTGGGTCTTGAAGGCGCTGCGCAGCCGACGGGTGGCGACGCGCATCTTGTGCACGGAGTCGGGCAGGTCGCGGCGGACGGCGGGGTCGAGGCGGACGATCGTGGCGATCTGCTTGCGTACGTAGGCGAGGACGTGGTCGCCCGCGGTCCGCGGCGCGCTCTCTTCCGGCTCCTTGCCGTCCCGTGCGGGGGTCGTCTCCGCCAGCGCCCGGGCGAGCTTCGAGGCGGATTCGGCGGGGCGCACTCCGGCCTTGCGGAGCCGCTTCTCGACGGCGTCCAGGACGGCCGGGTCACCGTCGTCGGCCAGCTCGACCTCGATCTCGGTCCAGGCGGCGCTGGTGCCGCTTCCCTCCCCCGCGAGCCGCTCCGCGAGCACCGTGTCGACGCTGACCTCGGCGAGGAGCGTGCCGTCGTCGGCCAGCAGGTGGTGGACGTCCCGCGAGGAGAGCAGCCGGACGACGGGGGTGATCTCCGCGTGCCGGACCCGGGAGCGCAGGAGGGCGGCCAGCGAGGGCGGCAGGGTGTCGGAGAGCGGTTCGTGGATCTCGTCCCGGACGCCGAGCGCGACGGGGAACTTCACGTGCCAGCCCTCGTCGTCCCCGCCGGTCCTGCGGCGCAGGGTGAGGGAGTCGGCGGCGAGGCGGAGGTCGGCGGTGTCCCAGTAGACGGCGTCGAGCTCGGTCCGGCCGCGTGGGGCGACCCGGCCGACCCCGGCCGCCCGCGTCAGGTCGGGCAGCCGGGTGTCTTCGGTGGCTTCGTACTTCCGCTCGATCTCGCGTTTGGTGTCCGCCATGTACGGACACCTACCCGCGACCGGCCGGGTTCAGGCAGACATCGGCCGTTGCACCCTGATGGACTGGAGCAGTCCGACCGCCACCCAGACGGCGAACATCGAGGATCCTCCGTACGAGACGAAGGGCAGCGGCAGTCCGGCGACCGGCATGATGCCGAGCGTCATGCCGATGTTCTCGAAGGACTGGAAGGCGAACCAGGCGATGATCCCGGCGGCGACGACCGTGCCGTACAGCTCGGTGGTCTCGCGGGCGATCCGGCAGGCGCGCCACAGGACGACACCGAGGAGCAGGATGATCAGTCCCGCGCCGAGGAAGCCCAGCTCCTCGCCGGCCACGGTGAAGACGAAGTCGGTCTGCTGCTCGGGCACGAACTGACCGGTGGTCTGGGTGCCTTCGAAGAGTCCGGTGCCGGTGAGTCCGCCGGAGCCGATCGCGATGCGGGCCTGGTTGGTGTTGTAGCCGACGCCCGCCGGGTCGAGCGCGGGGTTGGCGAAGGCGGCGAACCGGGCGATCTGGTAGTCGTCGAGCAGACCGAGCTGCCAGACGGCGACGGCCCCGCCCGCGCCCGCGCCGATGAGGCCGAAGACCCAGCGGTTGGAGGCGCCGGAGGCCAGCAGGACGCCGAGGACGATGACGGCCATGACCATCACCGAGCCGAGGTCCGGCATCAGCATGACGATGGCCATCGGGACCGCCGCGAGGCCCAGCGCCTTGGCGACGGTGCGGTGGTCGGGGTGGGCCTGGTCGCCGGCGTCGACGCGGGCGGCCAGCAGCATCGCCATCACGAGGATGATGGTGATCTTGGTGAACTCGGAGGGCTGGATCGAGAAGCCGGCGGGCAGCTTGATCCAGGCGTGGGCGCCGTTGACGGTGGTGCCGAGCGGGGTGAGGACCGCGAGGACCAGCAGCACCGAGATGCCGTAGAGGACCGGGACGGCCCCGCGCAGGGTGCGGTGGCCGAGCCAGATCGTGCCGATCATCAGGGCGAGGCCGATGCCGGTGTTGAGGGCGTGCCGCAGGAGGAAGAAGTACGGGTCGCCCTGGGTGAGGTGATCGCGGTTGCGGGTCGCGGACCACACGAGGAGCGAGCCGAGGAACGAGAGCGCGAGCGCGGCCCCGAGCAGCGGCCAGTCCAGCCGCCGTGCGAGGGAGTCGCGGGCCGTCAGCTTGGCCCAGGGGCCCTCGTCGGGGGTGTAGCGGGAGACGGAGAATCCACCTGCCATTACGGCTGCCTCCCCGTGGACGCGGGCGATCCGGTGAGTCCGGGCTGGCCTCCGGGCGGCAGGGGCAACTGGGGTTCCTGTCCTCCCGGCTGCTCCTCGGGCGTGACCGGAGTGGGGTCGTAGGGCTTGACCTTCGGCGCGTGGATCGAGCCGTCGGGCTGGACCTTCGGCAGCGCCTTCTGCGGCTCGGGCAGCAGGGCCCGCTTCAGGTCCTGGTTGCCGGCGGAGTCCAGGCCGTAGAGCGCGTCGTAGATCTTGCGGACGGCCGGGCCGGAGGAGCCGGAGCCGGTGCCGCCCTGGGAGATCGTCATGACGATGGTGTAGTCGTCGGTGTAGGTCGCGAACCAGCCGGTGGTCTGCTTGCCGTACACCTGGGCGGTACCGGTCTTGGCGCGCATCGGGATCTTGTCCTGCGGCCAGCCGCCGAACCGCCAGGCGGCGGTGCCGCCCGGCTCGACCACCGAACGCAGCCCCTTGTCGAGGTCCTTGATGGTCTGGGCGTTGACCGGGAGCTTCCCGCTGACCTTGGGCTTGATCTCCTGGACGGACTTGCCGTCGGGGCTGATCACGGCCTTGCCGACGGTGGGCTCGTGGAGGGTGCCGCCGTTGCTGATGGCGGCGTAGGCGGTGGCCATCTGAATGGGCGTGACAAGGACGTCGCCCTGCCCGATCGAGTAGTTGATGCTGTCGTAGGCCTTGAGCTGGTTGCCTTCGAGGCAGCTCTCGTACGCGATCTGCTGGACGTAGGTGCCGCCCTTCTTGCCCTCCTTGCACCAGGCGTCCTTGTTGGCCTCCCAGAAGTCCTGCTTCCACTGGCGGTCCGGGATGCGGCCCTTGACCTCGTTGGGCAGGTCGATGCCGGTCTCGGAGCCGAGCCCGAAGTCACGGGCGGTGCGGTAGAACCAGTCCTTGGCATCCTTCTTCGGCTTTATGCCGCCGTCTTTCGCCCACTGCTCGTGGCCAAGGCGGTAGAAGACCGTGTTGCAGGAGTACTTGAGCGCGTCGCCGAGGGTGATGGGGCCGTGGCCCTGGGACTCGAAGTTCGCGAAGGTCTGGTTGCCCAGGCTGTAGGAGCTGCTGCACTGGTAGAGGTCGTTGAAGTCGTGACCTGCGCGCACGGCGGCGCTGGCAGAGACCACCTTGAAGATCGAGCCGGCCGGGGCCTGGCCCTGGATGCCCCGGTTGAGCAGCGGGTAGTTGGACTTCTTGCTGGTGAGCTTGGCGTACTGCTTGCCGGAGATGCCGCCGACCCAGTCGTTGGGGTCGTAGTCGGGCTGGGAGGCCATCGCCACGACCCGGCCGGTCTTCGACTCCATGACGACGACGGCCCCGGAGTCGGCCTCGTACTTCCGGCCGGTGATCTTGTCGGTCTCGCCCCGGACCCGCTTCATCGCGGCGGCGAGCTCGTACTCGGCGACCGCCTGGACGCGGGCGTCGAGGCTGGTGACGAGGGTGGAGCCGGCCACCGCCGGGTCGTTCTCCGCCTCGCCCATGACGCGGCCGAGGTTGTCGACCTCGTAGCGGGTGACGCCCGCCTTGCCGCGCAGCTCCTTGTCATAGGTGCGCTCGATCCCGGACCGGCCGACCTGGTCGGAGCGCAGGTAGGGCGACGGGCCGTCCTGCGCCTTCTGGATCTCGTCGTCGGTGACGGGCGAGAGATAGCCGAGCACCTGCGCGGTCCGCGCCTTGCCGGGGGCGGCGTAGCGGCGTACGGCGGTGGGTTCGGCGGTGATGCCGGGGAAGTCCTCGGCGCGCTCACGGATCTGGAGGGCCTGCTGGGTGGTGGCCTCGTCGGTGACCGGGATCGGCTGGTAGGGCGAGCCGTTCCAGCAGGGCTGGGGGGTCTTGGAGTCGCAGAGGCGGACCTTGTCCCGGACGTCCTTGACCTTCATGTCGAGGACGTCGGCGAGACGGGTGAGGACGCCGACGCCGTCGTCCTTCATCTTCAGCAGCTCGGTGCGGCTGGCGGAGACGACGAGGCGGGTCTCGTTGTCGGCGAGCGCCACGCCGCGGGCGTCGAGGATCGAGCCGCGCACGGCGGGCTGGACGACCTGCTGCACCCCGTTGCCCGCGGCCTCGGCGGTGTACTCGTCGCCGTTGCGGATCTGGAGGTACCAGAGGCGTCCGCCGAGGGTGAGCAGCAGCGAGAAGACGAGGACCTGGATGACGATGAGCCGGATCTGGACCCGCTGGGTCCGCCCGGTCTCGGGAATATTGCTCACGCGGTGCCCCCGGGCCCCTCGGTCACGTACGGCTTCACAGGCGCTTGACCCCCTTGATCCTGCCCGCGCGGGCGGCCCGGCTGCGGGCCGCCTTGGCCCGCAGGCCGCCGCGCTGGTTGCCGATCCGCAGACCGGTGCCCGAGGCGAGCCAGCCGGCGGCGACGTCGTTGCCCCCGGAGGAGGCCTCGGCGAGCGGGTCGTTCTCGGTGCGTCTGGCCAGCGCCATGATGAGCGGCACCGTGAAGGGCGCCAGCAGCAGGTCGTAGACCGCGGCCGTGAACAGCAGGCTGCCGAGGCCGACATGGCGGGCGGCGGTGTCGCCGACGAGCGCGCCGACGCCCGCGTACAGCAGGGTCGAGCCGATCGCGGCGGCGACGACCACGGCCATCGGGGCGAAGGCCGACTTCAGCTGCCCGTTCTCCGGGCGGATCATGCCCGCGAGGTAGCCGATGACGCAGAGCACCAGGGCATAGCGTCCGGCGGCGTGGTCGGCGGGCGGCGCGAGGTCCGCGAGGAGGCCCGCGCCGAAGCCGATGAGGGAGCCGCTGACCGGCCCGTACACGAAGGCGAGTCCGAGGACGGTGAGGAGCAGCAGGTCCGGGACTGCGCCGGGGAGCTGGAGGCGGGCGAGGACGGAGACCTGGATGACCAGGGCGACCACGACCAGGGCCGTGGAGAGCAGGGTCCGGTTGATACGCATGGGGATCAGCCCTGCTCCTGGCCGTCGGCCGCGTTGTCGGGTTGCTGGGCGTTGCCCTGCTGGTTGCCTGCCGCGTCACCGGCGTCGCCGCCGCCCGGCTTCTCGTTGATGTTGCCGACGACCTTGCCGGAGCCGTCGACCAGGTCGCCGTTGGGCTGGACCGTGACGGTGACCGTGGGGGTCGGCTTCGGCTTCGTCCTGGCGGGCTGCTTGGGCAGGACCGTGTCGCGCGGGTCCTGGCGGGGGGCCTGGACGACGACGCCGACGATGTCGAGCTTGGTGAACCCGACGTACGGCTTCACGTAGACCGTCCGGGTCAGCGCTCCGCCGGAGGGGTCGACGCGGACGACCTCGCCGACCGGGACACCGGGCACGAAGGGCTTGTCCTTGCTGGAGCCGAAGGTGACCAGCCGGTCTCCGGCCTTCACCTCGGCCTTGCCGTTGAGGAACTGCACCGACAGCGGGCGCGAGCCCTGGCCGGTGGCGAAGCCGAGTTCGTCGGTCTTCTCCATCCGGGTGCCGACAGTGAAGTCGGGGTCGTTGGCGAGCAGGACCGTCGCGGTGCCCGGGCCGACGGTGGTGACCCGGCCGACCAGCCCTTCCCCGTTGAGGACGGTCATGTCGCGGCGGATGCCGTCGTCGGAGCCGGCGTCGATGGTAACCGTCCAGGAGAAGCCCTGGGCCGCTCCTATGGCGATGACCTCGGCGCCCTTGATGCCGTACTGTCCGGCGCCCGCGTTCTTCAGCATGGCGTCGAGCTGACGGACCCGGCTGTTGGTGCGGTCGTCGCTGCCGAGCTTGGCCTTCAGCGCCGCGTTCTCCTTCTCCAGGGTGGAGATCCGGTCGTGCCGGTTGCCGGAGTCCCTGACGGCGCCTATGGCGTTGCCCACCGGGTCGACCGCTGCCGCGACGCCGTTCTCGACCGGTCCGAAGACGGTGGCCGCGGCCTGCCGCGCGCCGTCGACCGGTGACCCCTCGCCGCCTCGGATATCCACCGTGATCAGGGCGAATGCGATGGCGATCAAGAGCACCAGGAGCAGCCGGCTCTCTCGTGTGTCCCTCACGTGCGGCGGCCGTGCCTTCCTCGTCGGAATATTCGTGCCTGTGTACGTCTCCGTACGGGGTACCGGTCGGGTGTGGCCCGCTCCAGTACGTGTACAGCAACGATCTATATCAACGATCCGGCGGACGGAGCGTCAGCGTCCGCTCGCCGGATCGGGTGTGTCCCGCGGAATCCGCGCTCCGTCTAACGACGGGGCTGGGCGTCCAGCACCTGCTGGAGCGCCTCGAACTCCTCGACGCACTTGCCGGAGCCGAGCGCCACCGAGTCCAGCGGGTCCTCGGCGATGTGGATCGGCATGCCCGTCTCGTGGCGCAGCCGTTCGTCCAGACCGCGCAGCAGCGCGCCGCCGCCGGTGAGGACGATGCCGCGGTCCATGACGTCGCCGGACAGCTCGGGCGGGCACTTGTCGAGCGTCGTCTTCACGGCGTCGACGATGGCGTTGACCGGTTCCTCGATGGCCTTGCGGACCTCGGCGGCCGAGATGACGACCGTCTTGGGGAGGCCGGAGACCAGGTCGCGACCGCGGATCTCGGTGTGCTCGTCCTTGTCCAGGTCGTACGCCGAACCGATGGTGATCTTGATCTGTTCGGCGGTCCGCTCACCGAGGAGGAGCGAGTACTCCTTCTTGATGTGCTGGATGATCGCGTTGTCCAGTTCGTCACCGGCGGTCCGGATCGACTGGGCAGTGACGATTCCGCCGAGCGAGATCACGGCGACCTCGGTGGTGCCGCCGCCGATGTCCACGACCATGTTGCCGGTGGCCTCGTGGACCGGCAGACCGGAGCCGATGGCCGCGGCCATGGGCTCCTCGATGATGTGCACCTGGCGCGCGCCGGCCTGCGTGGACGCCTCGATGACGGCGCGGCGCTCGACCCCGGTGATACCGGAGGGCACGCAGACGACGACCCGGGGGCGGGCCAGATAGCGACGCTTGTGGATCTTGAGGATGAAGTAGCGGAGCATCCGCTCGGTGATCTCGAAGTCGGCGATCACGCCGTCCTTCAGCGGCCGCACGGCAACGATGTTGCCCGGCGTGCGCCCGATCATCTTCTTGGCCTCGGAGCCGACCGCCAGAATTCCGCCGGTGTTGGTGTTGATGGCCACGACGGACGGCTCGTTCAGAACGATGCCGCGCCCCCTGACGTACACCAGCGTGTTGGCAGTCCCGAGGTCGATAGCCATGTCACGGCCGATGAACGACATTGAGTTCCCCTTGTTCCCCATGAGGATGCGTCGGGCCTTCCCAGGTAGCGAAGATGGCTTGTTCTGGTAGGCGAGGTTGGCGCTGCGGGCGTGGAAGCTTCCATCGTAGTGCCGTATCCACGGACACAGCGCGAGGGTCCTTCGCCATTGTGAGCGGAACGGGTGGCCGTCCTACCCAAGGTGACGTTACGTCGGAGGGATGCGTTCCCGCGATCCCAAACCCTATGCCGAGGGGCGACCGAATTACTTCGGTCGCCCCTCGCCTACAGCGCTGTTTGGCCGATCGGGTCAGGAAAGTCCCGGAAAGAAAAGCTTCAGTTCTCGCTCTGCGGACTCCTCCGAGTCCGAGGCGTGGATGAGGTTCTCCCGGGTGATCGTGCCGAAGTCACCACGGATGGACCCGGGCGCGGCGGCGATCGGGTCGGTGGGGCCGGCCAGGGCGCGGACGCCCTCGATGACCCGCTCGCCCTCGGCCACCAGGGCGACGACGGGGCCGGAGGCCATGAACTCCATGAGCGGCTCGTAGAACGGGCGGCCCTTGTGCTCGCCGTAGTGCTGCTCCAGCGTCTCGTGGTCCAGGGTGCGCAGCTCCAGGGCGGTGATCCGCCAGTTCGCCTTGCGCTCGATGCGGCCGACGATCTCGCCGATCAGGCCACGGCGGACGGCGTCGGGCTTGAGCAGGACGAGAGTGCGCTGAGTCATGTACGGCTCCTTGCAAGGCCAGGCATACGGGTGCGGTGAGGCGAGATTACAGGGGTACGGGAACGGATCAACGCCCGGGTTCACCCTGGGTCACCTTCGGCCCCCGGATCCGCCGGAACCCGCGACGGAGGCGGGCGTGTCGGCCACCGACGGAAGTGCTCAGGCCGTGGCCTCTTCGGCTTCCTCCTGGGCGGCCCAGCGCGCCTTGGCCTCGTCGATCTTGCGGCCGTAGTGGATCGAGGCCCACCACAGTCCGCCGAAGGCCAGCCCCAGGATGAACATCATCGGGACCACGAATCCGCTGAGGACCAGCGCGACCTGGAGCGCCCAGCCGAGCTGGATGCCGCCGGGCCGGGTGATCATTCCGCACAGCAGCACGGACAGGGCCATGCCGATGCCGCACACCGTCCAGACCACGGTCATGGAGGCGTCGTCCAGCTTCATCGCGACGAGACCGGCGAAGCCGATCACGAAGAACTCACCGATCAGCGTCGAGGCGCAGAGCGTCCGCATCCCTCTCTCAGCCCCTTCCCAGCAGCAGCCGTGCTTCGCCGACCGTGATCACGGACCCGGTCACCAGCACCCCGGCGCCCGCGTACTCGTCCTCCTCCTCGGCCAGCGTGATCGCCGCCTCCAGGGCGTCGTCGAGGCGCGGCTCGACCTGGACCCGGTCGTCGCCGAAGATCTCGACGGCGATCGCGGCCAGTGCGTCCGCGTCCATCGCGCGCGGGGTGGAGTTCTGCGTGACGACGATCTCGGCGAAGATCGGCTCGAAGGCCTCCAGGAGCCCCCGGACGTCCTTGTCGTCGCTCGTGCCGACCACGCCGATCAGCCGGGAGAAGCTGAACGCCTCGGAGATGCCGTTCGCCGCCGCCTTGGCCCCCGCGGGGTTGTGCGCGGCGTCCAGGACGACGGTCGGGCTGGAGCGCACGACCTCCAGGCGGCCCGGGGAGAGCACCGAGGCGAACGCCTTGCGGATGGCGTCGATGTCGAGGGAGCGGGCCTGCTCGGCGCCGATGCCGAAGAACGCCTCGACGGCGGCGAGCGCGACGGCCGCGTTGTGCGCCTGGTGGGCGCCGTACAGCGGGAGGAAGATCTCCTCGTACTCCCCGCCCAGGCCCCGCAGCGTGACGAGCTGGCCGCCGACCGCGATCTCCCGGGAGGCGACGCCGAACTCCATGCCCTCGCGGGCCACGGTCGCGTCCACCTCGACAGCCTTCTTCAGCATCACCTGCGCGGCGTCCACCGGCTGCTGCGCCAGGATGACCGTGGCGCCCGGCTTGATGACCCCGGCCTTCTCACCGGCGATCTCGGCGGGCGTGGTGCCGAGCCGGTCGGTGTGGTCCAGCGAGATCGGGGTGACGACGGCGACCGTGGAGTCGATGACGTTCGTGGCGTCCCAGGTTCCGCCCATGCCGACCTCGACGACCGCCACATCGACGGGGGCGTCGGCGAAGGCGGCGTACGCCATCCCGGTGAGGACCTCGAAGAAGGAGAGCCGATAGGGCTGCTGGGTGTCGACCATGTCGACGTACGGCTTGATGTCCTCGTACGTCTCGATGAACCGCTCGGCCGGGATCGGGGAGCCGTCCAGGCTGATTCGCTCGGTGATCGACTGGACGTGCGGGGAGGTGTAGCGGCCGGTGCGCAGCTCGAAGGCGTTGAGCAGGGCCTCGATCATGCGGGCCGTGGAGGTCTTGCCGTTGGTGCCCGTGATGTGGATCGAGGGGTAGGCGCGCTGCGGCTCGCCGAGGACGTCCATCAGGGCGGCGATGCGCGTGACGGAGGGCTCCAGCTTGGTCTCGCCCCAGCGTCCGGCGAGCTCCTGCTCCACCGCGCGCAGCGCCTTGTCGGTCTCGGGGTCGGCCGGGCGGGCGGGGACCGCTTCGCCCTGCGGCTGACCCGAGTGGGCGCGCAGCGTGCGGCTCCCGGCCTCGAGCACCGCCAGGTCGGGGTCGCGCTGGGTCGCCTCGTCGACGATCTCCTCGAAGGTGTCGTCGGGATCGGACGCGTCGTGCCGGTCTGGGCGGGGCTCACTCACGGGCCCCAGTCTACGGATGGGCACCGACATCGCGCGCAGCGCCCGGCGAACTGTCGGCGAGCGGTACGGCGAAGCCCCCGCGTCCCGGTCGGTCGGGTGCGCGGGGGCTTCGGTCCATAGCCGATCAGCTCTGCGGGAGGGCCGCCAGCTGGGCGCCGATGCGCTCGATGTCGGCCTCGGCCTTGGCGAGCCGGCCGCGGATCTTGTCGACCACGTTGTCCGGGGCCTTGGCCAGGAAGGCCTCGTTGCCGAGCTTGCCGGTGGCCTGGGCCTTCTCCTTCTGCGCGGCCTCCAGGTCCTTCATGAGGCGCTTGCGCTCGGCCGGCACGTCGATCGTGCCGGACAGGTCCAGGGCGACGGTGGCCCCGGCGACCGGGAGGGACGCGGTGGCGTGGAAGCCGTCGCCGGCGGGCTGGAGCCGCAGGAGCTGACGCATGGCCGCCTCGTGCGGGGCGAGCGCCGTGCCGGTCAGGGTCAGTTCGGCCGGGACCTTCTGGCCGGGCTGGAGGCCCTGGTCGTTGCGGAAGCGGCGGACCTCGGTGACGACCTGCTGGACCAGCTCGATCTCCTTCTCGGCCGCGTCGTCCCGGAAGCCGGAGTCGGCGGGCCACTCGGCGATGACGATCGACTCGCGTCCGGTGAGCGCGGTCCACAGCGCCTCCGTGACGAACGGGACGATCGGGTGCAGCAGCCGCAGCATCACGTCGAGGACCTCGCCGAGGACCCGGCCCGAGACCTCGGCCGGGCGGCCGCCCGCGAAGAACGTGGTCTTGGAGAGCTCGACGTACCAGTCGAAGACCTCGTCCCAGGCGAAGTGGCGCAGCGCCTCACTGATCTTGGCGAACTGGAAGTCGTCGTAGAACGCGTCGACGTCCGCGACGGTCTTGTTGAGGCGCGACAGGATCCAGCGGTCGGTGACCGACATCTCCTCGGCCGAGGGCAGCTCGCCCTCGATCGTGGCGCCGTTCATCAGGGCGAAGCGGGTGGCGTTCCAGATCTTGTTGGAGAACTTCGCCGAGCCCTGGACCCAGTCCTCGCCGATCGGGACGTCGGTGCCGGGGTTGGCGCCGCGTGCGAGGGTGAAGCGCAGGGCGTCGGAGCCGTACTTGTCCATCCAGTCCAGCGGGTTGACGACGTTCCCGAAGGACTTCGACATCTTCTTGCCGTGCTCGTCGCGGACCATGCCGTGCAGGACGATGGTGCCGAACGGCGGGACGCCGTCGTTGACGTACAGGCCGAACATCATCATCCGGGCGACCCAGAAGAAGAGGATGTCGTAGCCGGTGACCAGGACGGAGTTCGGGTAGAACTTCGCGAGGCTGTCGGTGCGTTCGGGCCAGCCGAGCGTGGAGAAGGGCCACAGGCCGGAGGAGAACCAGGTGTCCAGAACGTCGTTGTCCTGGGTCCAGCCCTCGCCGGTGGGCGCCTCGTCGTCCGGTCCGACGCAGACGACCTCGCCGTTCGGGCCGTAGAAGACGGGGATGCGGTGGCCCCACCAGAGCTGGCGCGAGATGCACCAGTCGTGGAGGTTGTCGACCCAGTCGAAGTACCGCTTCTCCATCTCCTGCGGGTGGATCTTGACCTTGCCGTCGCGGACCGCGTCACCGGCGGCCTCGGCGAGCGGGGCGACCTTGACCCACCACTGGAGCGAAAGGCGCGGCTCGATGGTGGTCTTGCAGCGCGAGCAGTGCCCGACGGAGTGGACGTAGGGGCGCTTCTCGGCGACGATCCGGCCCTCGGCGCGCAGGGCGGCGACGATGGCGGAGCGGGCCTCCAGCCGGTCCAGGCCCTCGAAGGGGCCGGGGACGGTGATGACCGCGCGCTCGTCGAGGACGGTGATGAACGGCAGGTCGTGACGGTTGCCGATCTCGAAGTCGTTCGGGTCGTGGGCGGGGGTCACCTTGACCGCGCCGGTGCCGAACTCCGGGTCGACGTGGTGGTCGGCGACGACGGGGATGGTGCGGTCCGTCAGCGGCAGCTTGATCTGCTTGCCGATCAGGTGCCGGTAGCGCTCGTCGTCGGGGTGGACGGCGACGGCCGTGTCGCCGAGCATCGTCTCGGCGCGGGTGGTGGCGACGACGATGGTCTCGTCACCCTCCCCGTACGTCATGGAGACGAGCTCGCCGTCGTCCTCCTGGTACTCGACCTCGATGTCGGAGATCGCGGTGAGGCAGCGGGGGCACCAGTTGATGATGCGCTCGGCGCGGTAGATCAGCCCGTCGTCGTACATCTGCTTGAAGACGGTCTGGACGGCCTTGGAGAGGCCCTCGTCCATGGTGAAGCGCTCACGGGACCATGCGACGCCTTCGCCGAGGCGGCGCATCTGGCCGGAGATCTGGCCGCCGGACTCGTTCTTCCACTGCCAGACGCGCTCGACGAACGCCTCACGGCCCAGGTCGTGGCGGGACTTGCCCTCCTTGCCGAGCTCGCGCTCGACGACGTTCTGGGTGGCGATGCCGGCGTGGTCCATGCCCGGCTGGTACAGCGCCTCGAAGCCCTGCATCCGCTTCCGGCGGACGAGGGCGTCGATCAGGGTGTGCTCGAAGGCGTGGCCCAGGTGGAGGGAGCCGGTGACGTTCGGCGGCGGGATGACGATGCTGTAGGGCGGCTTCTCGCTGTGCTCGTCGGCTTCGAAGTAACCACGCTCTACCCAGCGCTCGTACAGCTTCCCCTCTACATCGGCCGGCGCGTACGTGGTCGGCAGTTCGGGGTTGCTGGCTGGCTGCTGCGATGAGTTCTCGGTCACGGGAGACAGTTTAGGGCCGTCACAGGTCTGCACTGAAACGGATTGGTTCAGTAACGGTGTCCGGGCCGATCCCCCGCGTCAGGGCGGCTTCCGTCAGGATGTTCGCAACGCATAAGGAATTCTGGAGGGGACACCGCAATGAGCTACAACCAGCCGGGCCCGTACGGTGGGCAGCCGCCGCAGGGCCAGCCCGGACCCTACGGACAGCAGCCGGGCCCGTACGGCGCCCCGCCGCCGCAGGGCCAGCCCGGCTACGGCTACCCGCAGCAGGCCCCGCAGGGCGTCCCCCAGCAGCAGCCGAACCCGTACGGGCAGCCCCAGGGGCCGCAGCAGGGATACGGCTACCCGCAGGCGCAGCAGCCGGGTCCGTACGGGCAGCAGCCGCCACAGCCGCCGTACGGTGGGCAGCCCATGTACGGCCAGCAGCCGCCGCAGCCGAAGAAGAAGACCGGGCTGATCATCGGTGTCGCCGTGGTGGCGCTGGCGGTCATCGCGGGCGGGGTGTACTTCCTCACGGGCGACAGGGCCAGCAACTCGGACGTCTCCGAGGCGACCAAGGGCTACAAGATCACGCCTCCGGACGCGGTCGACGCCTACAAGCGGGACACCACGAAGCCGGTGCTCAGCGCTCCGCTGACCGGGACGAAGAAGACGGACGTCGAGGCGCTGGGCATCAAGAACCCCAGCGCGGCGAAGGCCGACTACTCGGTGGGCACCGCGGCCGCCGCCACCAAGGTGCTCAACTTCGAGGGCTTCTGGGGCGAGATCGCCGATCCGGCCAAGGTGGTCAACGACGCCTTCAACGACGTCGAGAAGGACGCCAAGTCGGGCAGCGGCGAGGTCTCCATCGAACTCGTCGGTTCGGCCGAGACCGCCGAACCCGCGGGGTTCGACGGGGCGGTGATGAAGTGCCAGGACCTCAAGGTGACCAACAAGAACGGCGACGGCTCGGTCGCCAAGGGGCCCCAGCACTTCATCCTCGCGGTCTGCGTCTGGGCCGACTACAGCACGGCCGGCATCACGACGACCGCGGACAAGGCTCTGGCACTCGCCGGTCAGGGCGTGCCCAAGGACCAGGCCGCGGCCCTCACCGCCAAGCTCTACAACACCGCCCGCACCAAGATCTGACAGCTCGACGCCGAAGGGGCGCCCGCCGGTTCATCCGGTGGGCGCCCCTTCGGCGTAGGACAAGTCCGCTGCGGCTAGGCCGACTTCTCGTGGCGGCCGCCGTCGTTCTTGCCGATCGTGCGCGGCTCGCGCGGGACCAGCGTGGGGTTGACGTTGTCGCGGACGACGTCGGGCGTGATGACGACGCGGGCGACGTCCTTGCGGGACGGGACCTCGTACATCACTGACTGGAGGACTTCCTCCATGATCGCCCGCAGACCGCGCGCGCCGGTCTGGCGCAGGATCGCCTGGTCGGCGATGGCCTCCAGCGCCTCGCGCTCGAAGTCCAGCTCCACACCGTCGAGTTCGAAGAGGCGCTGGTACTGCTTGACCAGGGCGTNGGCATGACCTCCTGGAACTGGTCGCTCGCCTGGATCTCCAGCTTCGAGCGGATCGTGGCGCCGAAGCCGATGCCCTTGGCGCCGGCCCGGGACTCGATGATCTTCTCCAGGCCGGAGAACGCGCCGCCCACGATGAACAGCACGTTCGTCGTGTCGATCTGGATGAACTCCTGGTGGGGGTGCTTGCGTCCGCCCTGCGGCGGGACGGAGGCGGTGGTGCCCTCCAGGATCTTCAGCAGGGCCTGCTGCACGCCCTCGCCGGAGACATCGCGGGTGATCGAGGGGTTCTCGCTCTTGCGGGCGACCTTGTCGATCTCGTCGATGTAGATGATCCCGGTCTCGGCCTTCTTGACGTCGTAGTCGGCCGCCTGGATCAGCTTGAGCAGAATGTTCTCGACGTCCTCGCCGACATAGCCGGCCTCCGTCAGCGCCGTCGCGTCCGCGATCGCGAACGGGACGTTGAGCATGCGGGCCAGCGTCTGCGCGAGGAGCGTCTTACCGGAACCCGTGGGGCCCAGCAGGAGGATGTTCGACTTGGCGAGCTCGATCGCGTCCTCACGACCGGCGCCGCCGCCGTTCTCCCCGGCCTGGACCCGCTTGTAGTGGTTGTACACCGCGACCGAGAGGGCCTTCTTCGCGGGCTCCTGCCCGACGACGTACCCCTCCAGGAACTCGTAGATCTCGCGGGGCTTGGGAAGCTCTTCCCAGCGCACCTCGCTCGTCTCCGCGAGCTCCTCCTCGATGATCTCGTTGCAGAGATCGATGCACTCGTCGCAGATGTACACACCGGGTCCCGCGATGAGCTTCTTCACCTGCTTCTGGCTCTTTCCGCAGAACGAGCACTTGAGCAGGTCGCCGCCATCACCGATGCGTGCCACGAGGTGCTTCCCCTTCGCCTGGGACGCCGCCTGGTTCAGCGGCTCCTGGTGCCTCTATCCGACGGTACCTTGCCTGGGCCCCCGTTCGGGCCCCCCTTGGCACGGTTCACACGGCCGTGGGCCGTGGTCGTGCAGGACGGCGGCGGCGGAGGCCGCCTGGCCCATGCAGACCGTCTGGATGTCCGGCTTCACGAACTGCATCGTGTCGTAGATCGCGGTGAGCGCGGTGAACGAGCCGCCGGGGCTGTTGATGTAGATCGAGATGTCGCGGTCGGGGTCCATCGACTCCAGGCACAGCAGCTGCGCCATGACGTCGTTGGCCGAGGCGTCGTCGATCTGGACGCCGAGGAAGATCACGCGCTCCTCGAAGAGCTTCGCGTACGGGTCGTACTCGCGCACACCCTGCGAGGTGCGCTCCACGAAGCGCGGGACGACGTAGCGGTTGTCCACCTGCGGGCCGGTGTAGAGGCCGCTCGCGGAGGCGCCGGAGAAGTTGTTCATGTGGGTGTTCACCATCCTGGTGGCGTTCTGGGGCTGGAGGTCTCGGCGTACGAGACGGTGGTGCGGGAGTGGTGCCGACGGTCCGGTGGGTACCGGATCAGGCACCGGTGCCGCCGCCGCCCGGGATGCCCGACGCGAACGTGATGATCTCGTCGATGAGGCCGTAGTCCTTGGCCTCCTCCGCCGTGTACCAGCGGTCGCGGTCGCCGTCGCGGATGATCGTCTCGACGGTCTGGCCGGAGTGGTGGGCGGTGATCTCCGCCATCCGCGTCTTGGTGCGGAGCAGGTACTCGGCCTGGATCTTGATGTCCGAGGCCGTGCCACCGATACCGGCCGAACCCTGGTGCATGAGGATGTCGGTGTTCGGGAGCGCGAAGCGCTTGCCCGAGGCGCCGCCGGTGAGCAGGAACTGGCCCATGGATGCGGCCATGCCCATGCCGATGGTGACGACGTCGTTGGGGATGTACTGCATGGTGTCGTAGACCGCCATGCCGGCCGTCACCGAACCACCGGGGCTGTTGATGTAGAGGTAGATGTCCTTGTCCGGGTCGGCGGCAAGGAGGAGAAGCTGTGCGGTGATCTTGTTGGCGATGTCATCGTCGACCTGCTGGCCGAGGAAGATGATGCGCTCGCCGAGCAGTCGGCTGTAGACCTGGTCACCGAGGCCACCACCGAGGGACGGCTCACCGGCGGCGTAGGGCATCAGATTCGTCACGTATCCACCTGCTCGTCTCTGACGGCTCCGGCCGTCTCAGCGTCTTCGTACCGGGCGGGTGGAGCCACTGCTCCACCCTTCCTCTTCATGGACCCTAACGCGCAGGTGGGACAACGCCATCCCGCTTCCGCAACTGTTCGCTGGGAGCGCAAGCTCCGCAGTGGGCACAAGGGTTCCGGGGGCGCGCGGCGATCCGGCGCGCTACGCCGACGGGCCCCGAACACAGGATGCGTTCGGGGCCCGTCGTGACGGTCAGCGCGAGGCTGTCGCGGATCGGAGCGAGGCTCAGGCCTCGTTCTTCTCCTCGGCCTTGTCGTCCGCCTTGTCCTCGGTGGCGGCCTCGGCCGTCTCCGTGGCCTCGGCGGCCTCGTCCTCGTCGTCCTCCAGGTCGACGATCTCACCGTTGGTGTCGACGACCTTGGCGGCCTCGACGACGACGGCGAGCGCCTTGCCGCGGGCGACCTCGCCGACGAGCATCGGCACCTGGCCACCCTCGACGACGGCCTGGGCGAACTGGTCGGGGCTCATGCCGGAGGAGGCGGCACGCCGCATGAGGTGCTCGGTGAGCTCCTCCTGGTTGACGTTCAGCTTCTCCTTGTTGACGAGCTCGTCAAGGATGAACTGGGTCTTGATGCCCTTGATGGCCTGCTCGGACGTCTCGTTCTCGAACTCCTCCAGGGTCTTGCCCTGGATCTCGAGGTACTTCTCGAGGTCGAGGCCCATCTGGCCGAGCTGGTGGTGCTCCAGGTTGTGCTTGCGGGTCTGGACCTCGTCCGCGAGCAGCTTCTCCGGGATCGGGACCTCGGCGAGCTTCAGCAGCTCCTCCAGGACGCGCTCCTGGGCCTGCGTGGCCTGGTCGTACTGCTTGGTGGTCTCCAGGCGCTTGCGGCTGTCGGCCTTCAGCTCCTCCAGCGTGTCGAACTCGCTGGCCATCTGGGCGAAGTCGTCGTCCAGCTCGGGGAGCTCACGGGCGGCGACGGCGGTGACCTTGACGGTGACCTCCGCGTCCTTGCCCTCGGCGGAGCCGCCCTTCAGCTGCGAGGTGAAGGTGGCCTCGCCACCGGCCTCCAGGCCGGTCACGGCCTCGTCGATGCCGTCGAGGAGCTCGCCGGAACCGATGGTGTACGAGACACCGTCGGCCACGCCGTCCTCCAGGACCTCGCCGTCGACCTTGGCCTGCAGGTCGATCGTGACGACGTCGCCGTCGGCGGCGGCGCGCTCGACCGGGTTGGTGGAAGCGAAGCGCTCGCGGAGCTGCTCCACGGCCTTCTCGACCTCTTCGTCGGTGACCTCGAGGGCGTCGACGGTGACCTCGATGCCGGAGTAGTCCGGGATCTCGATCTCGGGGCGTACGTCAACCTCGGCGGTGAAGGCCAGCAGCTCGCCGTCCTTCAGCTCGGTGATGTCGACCTCGGGCTGGCCGAGGACGTTCAGCTCACCCTCGTTGACCGCCTCGGTGTAGAACTTCGGGAGGGCGTCGTTGACGGCCTCCTCCAGCACCGCACCGCGGCCGAACCGCTGGTCGATGACCCGCGCGGGGATCTTGCCCTTGCGGAAGCCCTTCACCGTGACCTGCTGGTTGATCTTCTTGTACGCCGCGTCGAGGCTGTCCTTGAGCTCCTCGAAGGGCACCTCGATGCTGAGCCGAACCCGAGTCGGGTTCAGGGTCTCCACGGCGCTCTTCACGGTTCGGTCTCCTTGGTGGCTGACTTCTTGGGGTTCTGCTGGGCCGCCGAGTGACGGCTTCGCGGACCGAGCCCGGTACATCAGACACACGGGCACGCATTTTGCATAGTAACGGCAAGGGGGAGGACTCCCACAATGCGATCTTGCTGGTGGTCGGGGTGGCCGGATTCGAACCGACGACCTTGGGCCCTCGCGCTTTACGCGACAGACCGCTCCGCGCCTCAGAAGCTGATCTGGTTGATGGTGTCGGCCAGCGAGTTCATGAACCTGTTGATCGACGGGGCCATGCCGGTCGATGCCAGGAAGAAGCCGAAGAGCACGGCGACGATCGCGGGTCCGGGCTTGATGGAGCCGCTACGGATCATTACCACCAGGATGACCGCGAACAGCAGCACCATAGACAGTGATATAGCCACGTCTGATCACACCCTCGGTCGGTCCGCCTTGCCGGCCCGGAAGCGTGCACCACCGCGCGCCCCGTCGCCTCCATCGTGCCACCAACTCCCCCGTGGTTGCTGCCGGGTGACGGAACGGGGTGATGGGATCCCGCCATCCTTGACGGCCGGCGCCGTCGCGGCGGCGGGTGCGGACGCGGACCCTCGGTCGCGCCGCGCCCGGGAAGCGAGCGGGAGCCGGGCCGCCGCGCCGCTCCCTGTGCGCCGGCTGTGAATACCGGCGGCCGAATATCCGTCACCACGATCGTTTCCGCATCCCCACACTTCATTCACAGCCAATTGACGGCATGGATGCGACGTAATTCACTCGGGCCAATCGCCCGGCGATATGCCCTGTTTAAGCGGGATCAATGGTGTCATAGCGGGCGGTGTTGGACGGTTTCACATTCGAATGGAGGGGAACACGCGATATCTCTCCGCGGTTTTACGCGAGGCAATCGACCGGTCTAAGGTGCCTTAGATGTTCCAAGCTCCGAGCGTATTTCAGAGGGCCCCGCTTCCCCCGGCGACCCGGGAGTCGCCGGGAGTCGGAGCCCCGGCGCCCGGAGCGCCCGGAGCGGCGAAGAAGCGTGACCCCTACTTCGACAACGTGAAGTATCTGGCCATCGTCCTCGTCGCGGTGGCGCACGCCTGGGAACCCGTGATGGACGGCAGCCGGGCCACTCGGGCGCTGTACATGATCGTGTACATGTTCCACATGCCGGCGTTCATCCTCATCTCCGGCTATTTCTCCCGGTCGTTCGACATGACGGCGCCCAAGGTGAAGCGGCTGATCACCTCGGTCGCGGTGCCGTACCTGGTGTTCGAGACGGCCTATTCGCTCTTCAAGCGGTACGCCGACGATTCGCCCGACATGGCGATCAGTCTGGTGGACCCGTTCTTCCTGACCTGGTTCCTGATCGCCCTGTTCATCTGGCGGGTGACCACGCCGATCTGGCAGGCGATCCGCCATCCGCTGCCGGTGGCCCTCGCCATCGCCATGCTCGCCTCCGTCTCCCCCGACATCGGCGACGACCTCGATCTTCAGCGGGTGCTGCAGTTCCTGCCGTTCTTCGTGCTCGGCCTGCTGGTGAAGCCCGAGCACTTCCAGCTGGTCAGGCGGCGCGAGGTGCGGCTGCTGTCCCTGCCGCTGTTCGCCGGTGCGCTGCTCTTCGCGTACTGGGCGGCCCCGCGCATGCAGCTCGGCTGGTTCTACCGCGCCAACAGCGCTCAGGAGATGGGCGCTCCGTGGTGGTCGGGCGCGGTGATGACGCTCGCGATGTTCGGCTGCGCCCTGGTGCTGACGGTCGGCTTCCTGGCCTGGGTGCCCGGCCGGGCGCGGTGGTTCACGGTGCTCGGCGCCGGCACGATCTGCGGCTATCTGCTGCACGGCTTCCTGATCAAGGGGGCCGAGTACGCGGGCCTGTTCGACCGCTACACCTGGCTCTCCGACCCGGTCGGTCTGGTCGTCGTCTCGCTCGTGGCGGCGGTGGCTGTGACGCTCATGTGCGCCCCGCTGGTGGGCCGCGCGCTGAAATGGGCCACCGAGCCGGAGATGAACTGGGCGTTCCGGAAGTTCTCCGCGCGGCGCTGAGCCCCGCAGGACCGGCGCCCCCACCGACCCGGCCGCCCCTCTCCCCGCAACTCCCCCCTGATC
>NZ_QWFA01000093.1 GCF_003501885.1 Streptomyces globisporus | reverse complement strand
CGTCCTCGCTCAGGGGTCCGCGTGCCGGGGGGAGGGCGGGAGGGGCCGCCGGGCTGTCTCGGGGAGTGGTGGTCCGGGTCGTCACGGCCGGGGCTCCTCCTTGCTTTCCTCGGGCTCTCGCCCGTCATCGTCCGGGCGGCTTTCCGCGGGCTTGCGGCGACGGTGGCTGGTGTCGCACCAGGGGTAGGCGCGGCTGCGGCGGCAGGTGCAGACCGCGACGACGAAGCGGTCGGACCGGGTCGTCGTACCGTCGTCGCCGACGACCTCGACCGGCCCTTCCACCAGGATCGGGCCTTCCCGGTTCACCACCACACGGCGTGGTGTCTCATTCCTTCCGGCCACGGATCACCACCAGTTCCTCCCGCTCCAGCCGGTCCCGCAGCAGGCCCCGGTCGCGCAGCCAGGCGGCCCGGCGGCGGGTGACCGGTCCGAACGGGATCGTCACCCGGTCGGTCACACAGACGTCGAGACCCGCGGCGGCCAGCCGGCCGAGCGTCTCCTCCGGACGGCTCAGCCCCGACTGGACCAGCAGGAGCAGACCGCCGGGGCGCAGGGCGGCGAAGGCGTCGTCGCAGATGCGGTCGAGGATCACCCGGCCGTCGGGACCCGCGTCCCAGGAGCGGCCGGGCCCGTAGCGCGGCACGGTCAGGCCCGGGCGCCGAGCCGGGTGACGCGGGCGCCGAGCCGGGCGGCGTGCAGGGCCAGCGCACCGCTGCCGGTGCACAGGTCGAGCAGATCTTTCCCCGGGCCGATCCCCTCGCGGCGCATGGCGAGGGCCAGCAGCAACGTGTCGGTCTGCGGGCGGTACACCCCTGGAAGGCGCACGACCCGGCCCGGACGCGGGGCCGCCCCGACCGCCGCCGGGGCCGTGAGGGCAGCGTCGGGCAGGGCCTCCGGCGTCACCGGGTCGTCCTCGCCCTCGGAGAGGCGAACCCCTCGGCCGCCGTTCAACGGCCGGACGTCCCGTCGGGGCGGTTCCGCCGCTCCAGACGGTCCGCGTCGGCCTGCCGGCGCCGTCCCTCGTCCCTGCGGGCCTGGTCGTCGAGCGCCTTGCCGTCCGACTCCTTGGCCAGTCCGCGGGCCTTCAGGACCTTGGCACGCAAGATCCTGCGTACGTCACGCATCGTGTCCTCCTGTGCGGTCAGCAGTAGTTCCACCGTCGAGCGGTTCATGTCTCCTCGCCAGCGGGGCGAAGCCCCGGGGGGCCGTCACCGGGCGGTCCGGTGCGCGGTGGCTCGCGCCGCTGTACTGGAGTGACCCCGCACGGCTCCGCCAAACGCGCGATCCGCCGTTCGTGGCGCCGTCGTACGCTGAATCCCCCGTTCCGACCGACTGACAGGAGACCGAGGTGGCCGCGGAGAGTCCGGTCGACGCGACGGCGGCGGAGCTCATGGCCGAGCTGGCCACGTTGGAGGACCCGCGGGCCCGCGCGGTGAACGAGAAGCACGGCGACGACCACGGGGTGAACCTCGGCAAGCTGCGGGCCGTGGCGAAGCGGCTCAGGACGCAGCAGGAGCTCGCGGTCCGGCTGTGGGAGACGGACGACACCGCGGCCAGACTGCTGGCGCTCCTGATCTGCCGTCCGAAGGCGTTCGGCCGTGACGCCCTGGACCGCATGGTGCGCGAGGCCCGAGCACCCAAGGTGCACGACTGGCTCGTGAACTACGTGGTGAAGAAGAGCCCGCACGCCGAGGAGCTGCGCGTGGCCTGGTCCGCCGATCCGGATCCCGTGGTCGCGAGCGCCGGCTGGGCGCTCACCACCGAGCGCGTCAGGAAGAAGCCCGAGGGCCTCGACCTCCCCGGGCTGCTGGATGTCATCGAGGCGGAGATGAAGGACGCCCCGGACCGTCTGCAGTGGGCGATGAACCACTGTCTGGTCCGGATCGGCATCGACCACCCCGGTCTCCGCGCCCGCGCCGTCGGCATCGGTGAGCGCCTGGAGGTGCTCAAGGACTATCCGACCTCTCCCGGCTGTACATCTCCGTACGCACCGGACTGGATCGCCGAGATGGTCCGGCGGCAGGACGCGGGGTAGCCGCTCTCAGAGCCGGCTGACGACCCGTCGTTCAGGCCCGGGCTCCCGGTGGATGGGCTCCGCTCCCCCGGTCAGCGGCAGTCCCGTGCCGCCGCGCCGGGCCGCCACGATCTCCGCCGCGATGGACAGCGCCGTCTCCTCCGGCGTCCGGGCTCCGAGGTCCAGGCCGATGGGCGACCGCAGCCGCTCCAGCTCGACGTCACCGAGTCCTGCCTCGCGCAGCCGCCGGGTCCGGTCCTCGTGGGTGCGGCGCGACCCCATCGCACCGACGAACGCGGCGGGCATCCGCAGCGCCTCCGTGAGCAGCGGCACGTCGAACCGGGCCTCGTGCGTGAGGACGCACAGCACGGTACGGGCGTCGGTGCGGGTGCGCCGCAGATAGCGGTGGGGCCAGTCGACGACGACCTCGTCGGCCTCGGGGAACCGGGCGGGCGTGGCGAAGACGGGCCGGGCGTCGCACACCGTCACATGGTGGCCCAGGAACTTGCCTGCCTTGACCAGCGCGGCGGCGAAGTCGACCGCCCCGAAGACGATCATGCGGGGCGGCGGGACGCTGGTCTCGACGAGCAGGGTGAGTCCGCCGGGGCAGTGCGAACCGTCCTCGGAGAGGGCGACGGTGCCGGTGCGGCCGGTGTCCAGCAGGGCCGATGCCTCGGCCGCCGCCGTACGGTCCAGCTCCGGGTGGCCGCCGAGCCCGCCCGTGTGGGAGCCGTCGGCGCGGACGAGCAGCGCCCGCCCCAGGAATCCGTCCGGGCCGTCCACCACCCGGGCAAGGGCAGCCGCCTCACCGGACACCGCGGCGGACAGCGCGGCCCGCAGGACCTCCCGCCCCGGTGCGTCGGACCGTACCGGCGTGACCATGATGTCCAGGACGCCGCCGCAGGTCAGTCCGACGGCGAAGGCGTCCTCGTCGCTGTAGCCGAAGCTCGTCCGAACACTCTCGCCGGACGCGAGGGCCTCGGCGCACAGTTCGTAGACCGCGCCCTCCACACAGCCGCCGGAGACCGAGCCGATCGCCGTGCCCCCGCTGTCGACGGCCCCCGATGCCGACCCCGACGCCCTTGATGCCGACCGGGTCGTCCGGGTCGTGGTCGTTCACCCAGTCCACCTCGATGGCGGGGGTGTCGGCGTGCGTGGCGACGTGGTAGCCCGCGAGGTCGGGGGCGTAGTGGCCGCCGGTGTTGCGGTCGCGGACCGCCTCCTCGTGCAGCGCCATGGAGATGCCCCAGGTCATCCCGCCGACGAGCTGGTTGCGGGCGGTGAGCGGGTTGACGATCCGGCCCGCCGCGAAGATGCCGAGCATGCGGCGCACCCGGATCTCGCCGGTGGCGGTGTCCACGGCGACCTCGGCGAACTGCGCGCCGAACGAGTGGCGTTCCTTCCGCGCGAGCGCCCCGAGGGCCTCCGTGGTGTCGGACCGTACGGTGATCCCCTCCGGCGGGATGGACGTGGTCACCGCGAGCCGCTCCCGCAGTTCGGCGGCGGCCGCCGTGACCGCCCAGGCCCAGGAGCGGGTGCCCATGGATCCGCCGGCGATCATCGCGGGGCCGAAGTCGCTGTCGCCGATGCGGACCCGGACCTGTTCGGGTGCGGTCTCCAGCGCGTCGGCGGCGATCAGGGTGAGCGCGGTGCGGGCTCCGGTGCCGATGTCGGCGGCGGTGATCCGTACGGTGAAGGAGCCGTCCGCCTCGGCCGTGACCAGGGCCGTCGAGGGGGCGGCCCCGGCGCCGAAGGAGGCCGCGGCCGTGCCGGTGCCCAGCAGCCAGCGCCCCTCGCGCCGGATGCCGGGGCGCGGGTCGCGGTCCGCCCAGCCGAACCTGCGGGCTCCTTCGCGGAAGCAGGCGGCGAGGTTGTTGCTGCTGAACGGGAGCCCCGAGACGGGGGGTGCGGTGGGCGTCGGCGTCGTACAGCACCCGGGCGACGCCGGCGCTGGGCTCGACGAACTCGTAGACCGTGGACGTCTGGTTCAGCGAGCGGTGTTCCAGGGCCAGCAGCCGGCCGTCGGGGGCCGCGCCGAGCCTGACCCGCTGGGTGGTGGGGCTGCGGTAGCCGCCCAGCGAGAACGTCTGACGCCGGGTCAGCACCACGCGTACCGGGCGTTGCAGGGCGGTGGCGGCCATCACGGCGGACACCTGGTGGGCGCGCAGGCCCTTGCTGCCGAAGCCGCCGCCGATGTGCTCGGAGCGCACCCGTACCGAGGAGGCGTCGAGCGAGAACATCGTGGCCAGTTCGCCCTGGACCCAGCCGGCGCCCTGGTTGGAGTCGACGACCTCCAGCCGGCCGCCCTCCCACCGGGCGGTCGCCGCGTGCGGCTCCATCATGCTGTGCTGCTCTTCGGGGGTGGTGTACTCCGCGTCCACCACGAAGGCGGAGGCGGCCAGTTGAGCCTCCAGGTCACCCTTCTCCGTCTCGGCGGGCATATGGCCCGCGGCCGCGTAGGCGCCGGGGTGCTCCGCGTGCAGCGCGGTGTCGTGCGGTTCGCTGTCGTACGTCACCACGAGCGCTTCGGCCGCCTCCCGGGCCTCCTCGGGGGTCTCGGCTACGACGAGCGCGACCGGCCAGCCGGCGAACGGCACCCGGTCGTTCTGGAAGACGGCGCAGGTCGGGTCGGGCGGGGTGCCGAGCATGCCGACGTAATCGGTGTGCAGGCGGGGGGCGTTGCCGTGGTGGAGCACGGTGAGCACGCCCGGCATGGCAAGGACCGGGGCGGTCTGCACGTCGAGGATCCGGCCGCGGGTGACGGTGGACAGCACGAGCCAGCCGTGGGCCAGGTCCGCGAAGGGGATCTCGCCCGCGTAGCGTGCCGCGCCGGTGACCTTCTCGCGGCCCTCGACACGGGTACGGGCGGTGCCGACGGCTCCGCGGAGCGCCGAGGGGCCCGGGGTGGTGGTCGTCATCGGGCGTCCTCCCCGGCGAGTTCGGTCAGGACGGAGACCACGAGGTTGCGCATGAGGGTCACCTTGTATCCGTTGTGGGGCAGCGGCCGGGCGGCTGCCAGCTCGGCGTCCGCGGCGGCGGCGAAGGTCGCGCCGTCGGCCGGTGCGCCGGTCAGGACGGCCTCGGCCGCGCGGGCGCGCCAGGGGCGGGAGGCGACCGCCCCGAGGGCGAGGCGCGCCTCGCGTACGCGGCCGTCCTCGACGGTGAGCGCGGCGGCGACGGAGCCGATGGCGAAGGCGTACGAGGCGCGCTCGCGCACCTTGCGGTAGCGGGAGCGGGCGACGGGCGCGGCGGGCAGGGTCACGTGGGTGATCAGCGCGCCGGGCGGCAGGGCGGTCTCCCGGTGCGGGCTGTCGCCGACGGGGAGGTAGAAGTCGGTGATCGGGATTTCGCCGGGTCCGTCCGCGCTCTCGTACGAGACGACGGCGTCGAACGCGGTCAGGGCCACCCCCATGTCGGAGGGGTGCACGGCCACGCAGTGGTCGGAGGCGCCGAGGACCGCGTGGTTGTGGTGCTCGCCCGCGACTGCGGGGCAACCGCTGCCCGGGTTCCGCTTGTTGCAGGGTTGGGAGAGGTCGGTGAAGTAGCCGCAGCGGGTGCGCTGGAGGAGGTTGCCGCCGACGGTGGCCATGTTGCGCAGCTGCCCGGAGGCTCCGGCCAGCAGGGCCTGGGTCAACGCCGGGTAGTGGCGGCGGACTTCGGGGTGGACGGCGAGGTCGCTGTTGGTGACGGTCGCCCCGATGCGCAGGCCGCCGTCCGCCGTGGGCTCGATGCGGCCCAGGGGGAGTTCGCGGACGTCGACGAGGAGGCCGGGGCGTTCCACGCCGGCCTTCATCAGGTCGACGAGGTTGGTGCCGCCGCCGAGGTAGCGCGCGTCCGGGTCGGCGGCGAGGAGGGTGACCGCGCCGGTGACGTCGTCGGCGCACTGGTAGCCGAACTCCCTCATGCGGAGGCCTCCTTGGCGGTGTGTTTCTCGGCAGCGTGTTCCTCTGCGGCGCGGGCGACGGCCTGGACGATCGAGACGTAGGCGCCGCAGCGGCACAGGTTGCCGCTCATCCGCTCGCGTATCTCCTCGGGCGTCAACGGTGGCGGTCCCGCCTCGGGGGCCGGGTCGTCGGTGACGGCGCTCGGCCAGCCGGCCGCGTGCTCCTCGATGACGGCGATGGCCGAGCAGATCTGGCCGGGCGTGCAGTAGCCGCACTGATAGCCGTCGAGGTCGAGGAAGGCCTGCTGAACGGGGTGCAGTTCGTCGCCCTCGGCCACGCCTTCGATGGTGGTGATCTCACGACCCTCGGCCGCGACCGCGAGGCTGAGGCAGGAGACGACGCGCCGCTGGTCGACCAGGACCGTACAGGCGCCGCACTGCCCCTGGTCGCAGCCCTTCTTGGTCCCGGTGAGGTCGAGGCGCTCGCGCAGGGCGTCGAGGAGGGTGGTGCGGTGGTCGATGGGCAGGTGGTGCTTCTCGCCGTTGATGTTCAGGGTGATCGCACTGGACGTCGACGAGGGCGCTGGGGCCATGTTCAGCCTTCTCTGGTGTCGGGTGGCGAGGAGAACCCGGGCCTCGGTCGGCGACCGCCGGCCCCGGCCGGGAGTAAGGTGGCCCTAACCGGACCACTGTCCGCTTACCCGGAGAACGTAACGGACAGCTGTCCGGTTAACAAGGGGCGGGTTTCGGCCACGCACCCCGAGTCCGGCCACGCCCCCCGAGGAGGATCCGTGTCCCAGCATCCGAAGAAGGACACCGCCCTGCGTTCGGACGCCCAGCGCAACCGTGAGCGCATCCTGCGCGTGGCCACGGTCGAACTGACGCTGCGCGCGGATGCCCCGCTGAGCGCGATCGCCAAGAAGGCGGGGGTCGGGCAGGGCACCTTCTACCGCAACTTCCCCCACCGGGAGGCGCTGGTCCTGGAGGTCTACCGCTACGAGATGCAGCAGGTCGCCGACGCGGCGTGCGAGTTGCTCCAGACCCGCCCGCCGGAGAAGGCCCTGCGCGAGTGGATGGACCGGCTCGCCCGCTTCGCGATGACGAAGGCGGGTCTCGCGGACGCGATCCGGCTGGTGACCAGCGCACCGGGCGGACCCGCCAGGCCCGGCCCCACCCCGGTCATGGAAGCGGCCGAAACCCTGCTCCGCGCCTGCGAGGACGCCGGTGTCATCCGCCCGGGGGTGACGGCGGACGACTTCTTCCTCGCGATCGCCGGTCTCTGGCAGATCGATCCGCAGGAGGACTGGGAGCCGAGGGCCGGCCGACTGCTGGATCTCGTCATGGACGGGCTGCGCGTGGGGGCGCCCGGCCGGTGACCCGACCGCCCGCCGTCGATGTCGGCGGCGCGTGTGATGATGCCCCGTGCAGCGTTCGGGCCTGGGGAGGGACCGGCGCGGAAACAGGGACGGGAGCGGTGAGTTGAGCAAGGGTGGGGCGTCCGTACCGGACGAGGAGTGGGAGCGGTTCCTGAGGGAGTCCGAGGCCGGCAGCCCGGGCGCGCCCGAGGAACCGTCGGCGCGGGCCCGGATGGTGACCCGGCGACTGCAGGAGGAGCCCGAACCGCCGCGGGGGTGGCGGACGCATCAGCCGCCCCGGCCCCGGCGCGGCAAGGGCTGGTACGCGGTGGGCCTCGCGGTCGTCGTCGCCCTGCTGGTTGCCGTGGCCGTCGCCCCCGGCCGGATCGTCGGCTGGTTCGACGGCGGGGACGCGGTGGACACCCTGCCCCTCGCCGCGGAGTCGGAGCGCCCGGACGGGCCGCCCGCCCAGGAGGGGGAAGGCCCGCTTCCCACGCAGGACGAGCCGTTCGCCGGATCCCCGGCGGCACGGTGGGCCGACGGCGCGGCGGGCATCCATCTGCCCGCACCCCGGGCGACCGGCTGGATGAGCGAGGCGGAGGTCGGCACGGCGCTGGACCGCACCCGGGACTTCCTCGTCGCCTCCAGCCTCGACCCCGCCGTGCTGCGCGGCGAGCGACCCACGAAGGCCATGGCGCTCATCAACCCGCACCAGGCGGACGTGCAGGCCTACCTGAAGAAGGCGCTCCGCGCGCCCGACCGCGAGAACGACCCGCTCCTGCTGTTCAGCCGCTTCCGGTCCGCCGAGGTGCGGCCGGTCGGGGACGTGGTCAAGACGCGCGGCCGGGTCACCTTCCGGGAGGGCGAGAAGGGCGCGGTGGAGATGTCCACCGACGTCACCTACGTCTACCCGGTCATGCGCGCCTCGGGCGACGACGAGGTCGCGCGCACCATCGTGCGCCGCGAGGTGGTGCTGAGCTGGGACGACCCGGAGAAGATCGTGATCGAGCCGGGGACGTTCTCCCTCGTCTCCTACAAGGTGGACACCACCAACGGCGGTTGCGACACCTACACCGGCTATCTGGTCCCCGCGTTCCTCGCCGACCGCACCACCGCCGACGCGGGCGACGGCCCGGCGGTCGACCCGTACGACCGCAGCACGCCGATCGAGGAGCGGATGCGGGAGGGCGACGGCGAGGGCTGCGACGTCGCCACCAGGTCGTGAGCACCGCCTAGGCCCGCAGGTCGCCGAGGGCCGCCCCGGCCGCGTACTCGAGGATCATCACGCCCGAGGAGGCGGGCTCGCCGTCCGCGAGGAAGGGGCGCAGCCGGGTGAAGCCCGGTTCGTTCAGGGTCGAGAGGCGGGAAGTGGAGAGCCGCGCCACCTGGGTCACCGCCAGCCTGAAGTGGTCAAGTGACAGGGCGAGTTGGGCGAGGCAGAAGCCGCCGTGGTGGTAGGACGCCATGTCGTCGGCGGAGATCAGCGGGTTCTCGGCCGCCGCGTTGATCTCGACCTCCAGGACCCCTTCGAGCGCGTCCGCCGCGTCGTGCGCGGGGCCGTGGATCTGCGGCAGACACCGGAAGCCGTACGGGTCCTGGATCCGGCCGAGCGGGGGTGTCGGGCGGTCGGGGGCGCCGAGCAGCAGCCGCATCCGCTCGGCGACCGGTACGACATCCCCGCGCTCTCCGACCCCCGGGGCCGCTACGGTGCCTGGCGCTGGGACGCGCTCACCGTCTACGGGATCGGCATCCTCGCCCAACTCCCGTTCCTGGTCTGGCACTTCTACACGGGTCCGCTGGCAGATCCGCTGGGCGGCGCGGACATCTCCTGGATCGTGGGCCTCGTGGTCCCGGCCGTCCTGTACTGACTGCTGGCCCGCCGAGCACCGGGCGGTCAGCCCAGCAGCGCCGCGACGGCGATGAGCGCCGGGACCGACAGCAGCGGCTGGTCAGGTACGTGCCGGGACAGCGTCTCAGACCGGCGGCCGCGGTCCTGAGGCGGGGCGCGACCGGTCACGCATGACGCGTCGGGCCCCGGACCGGGCGGGCGTCCGGCGATCTGTCCCGGCCGCTCGGCACAAGCCCACTCTCACCCGTTCGGTCCACCGCCGGGACCGCCCACCAGCCGCCCGGTTCCCCCGATATGCCCCTTTCATCAAATCGCCTTAGCCTGCTGACACTGCTCGGATAGTCGACAGCCGGCACCGTCGGCGGAGGGCGAGCTTCCATGGCTGAGCTACGTAAGAAGTCCGGACTGGTCGGCGAGTTGTCGGCCGAGTTCGCGGGCACGATGATTCTCATCCTCTTCGGCTGCGGTGTCGTGGCCCAGGTGGCGGCGGGCGGAGCCCTGACGGATCCGGCCGGCGGGCTCGGGGACCACGACAGCATCGCCTGGGCGTGGGGGCTGGGCGTCACGCTCGGCGTCTATGTGGCGGCGCGGCTGAGCGGGGCCCACCTCAACCCCGCGGTGACCCTGGCGCTGGCCGCGTTCAAGGGGTTCCCGTGGAAGAAGGTCGCCCCCTACGCGGTGGCGCAGACGGCCGGGGCGTTCGTGGCCGCGCTGATCGTCCGCTGGAACTACAGCGAGGCGCTGGCGAAGGCCGACCCCGGGCACACCATCAAGACGCAGGGGGTGTTCTCCACCCTGCCCGCCAACGGCAACCCGGCGCTGCCGGTGCACGAGTGGGGCGCGTTCCGCGACCAGATCATCGGCACCGCCATCCTGCTGCTGCTGATCCTGGCCATCACCGACATGCTCAACACCCCGCCCGGCTCGAACATGGGCCCGTTCATCATCGGCCTGGTCGTGGTCGCGATCGGCATGGCCTGGGGAACGAACGCCGGGTACGCGATCAACCCGGCCCGTGACTTCGGCCCCCGGCTGGCGAGCTTCCTCACCGGTTACGGCGGGGCGTGGCGGGACCAGTACGGGAATCTCTACTTCTGGGTGCCCATCATCGGGCCGCTGCTCGGCGGCCTGTTGGGCGCGGGGCTCTACAAGTTCCTCGTCGGACGCTTCCTGCCGTCCGCCGAACCCGAACCGCCGGGCCGTGTCCCGGCGTCCCAAGACTGAACCACAGCGCCCGGAGAGGCAGCACATCATGGCGGACTTCATCGGCGCGGTGGACCAGGGGACCACCAGCACCCGATTCATGATCTTCGACCACGGCGGCAACGAGGTCGCCAAGCACCAGCTGGAGCACGAGCAGATCCTGCCCCGCTCCGGCTGGGTGGAGCACGATCCCGTGGAGATCTGGGAGCGCACCAACTCGGTGATCCAGAACGCCCTGCGGCACGGGGGTCTGTCGCCGACCGACCTGGTGTCGATCGGGATCACCAACCAGCGGGAGACCACGGTGGTCTGGGACCCGCGCAACGGGCGGCCCTACTACAACGCCATCGTCTGGCAGGACACCCGTACGGACGTCATCGCCGCGAACCTGGAGCGTTCGGGCAAGGGCGAGGTCATCCGCCGCAAGGCCGGGCTGCCGCCGGCGACGTACTTCTCCGGCGGCAAGATCCAGTGGATCCTGGAGAACGTCGACGGCGTACGGGAGGCGGCCGAGGCCGGTCACGCGATCTTCGGCAACACCGACGCCTGGGTCCTGTGGAACCTGACCGGCGGCCCCAACGGCGGTATCCACGCCACCGACGTGACCAACGCGAGCCGCACCATGCTGATGAACCTGGAGACCCTCGACTGGGACGAGGAACTCCTGGACTTCTTCGGCATCCCCCGGGCGATGCTCCCGAAGATCAACCCCTCGTCGCACCCGGACGCCTACGGCTCCACGCGCACCTCGCGGCCGCTGAGCGCCGCCATTCCCATCTGCGGCGTCCTCGGCGACCAGCAGGCGGCAACCGTCGGCCAGGTCTGCTTCTCCCCCGGCGAGGCCAAGAACACCTACGGGACCGGCAACTTCCTGGTGCTCAACACCGGTGCCGAGCTGGTCCGTTCGCAGAACGGCCTGCTCACCACGGTGGCGTACCAGTTCGGCGACGAACCGGTGGTCTACGCGCTGGAGGGGTCCATCGCCGTCACCGGGTCCGCGGTGCAGTGGCTGCGCGACCAGATGAAGATCATCAAGTCGGCGCCGGAGAGCGAGGAGCTGGCCCGCAGCGTCCAGGACAACGGCGGGATGTACTTCGTGCCCGCGTTCTCCGGCCTGTTCGCCCCGTACTGGCGCTCCGACGCCCGCGGCGCGATCGTCGGCCTGGCCCGGTACAACGACAACGCCCACCTGGCACGGGCCACGCTGGAGGCCATCTGCTACCAGAGCCGCGATGTGGTCGAGGCGATGGAGCAGGACTCCGGGGTCCATCTCGACGTGCTCAAGGTCGACGGGGGCGTCACCGCCAACGACCTCTGCATGCAGATCCAGTCGGACGTCCTCGGCGTCGAGGTCAGCCGTCCCGTCGTGGCCGAGACGACCGCTCTCGGCGCCGCCTACGCGGCCGGGCTCGCGGCCGGCTTCTGGCAGGACACCGACGAACTGCGCGCCCAGTGGCACGAGTCGAAACGCTGGTCGCCCCAATGGTCCGAGAAACAGCGCGCGGAGGGCTACGCGGGCTGGAAGCGGGCGGTGGAGCGCACTCTCGACTGGGTGAAGGTGCCCTGACGCGCTCGCACAGGTCCTGACGCGCTCACATAGGTTGGGCCGGTCCCTTCCGCCACCCCGACGAGGACCGGCCCATGCCCAGCAGTACCAGCATCCGCCTGATAGAGCCCACCGACGCCGCCGCGATCGCCGCCCACCGGGTACGGGACGCCGAGGCGTTCCGGCCGTGGGAACCGGCCCAGCCGGACGACTTCTTCACCCCTCGGGGCCAGGTGGAGCGGATCGAGGGGCTGTTGGCGGGGCACCGGGCCGGTACGGTCTGGCCGGGAGTGGTGCTCGCCGGTGACGAGGTGATCGGACAGATCACCGTCGGGGGCATCCTGCCCCAGCCGCATCTGCGCCGCGGCTCCGTCGGCTACTGGATCGCCTCCGTCGCCCAGAACCGGGGCCACGCCGGGAACGCCGTCGGGCTCGCCCTCCGGGTGATGCGGGAGGAGCTGAACCTGCACCGCGCCGAGGCGTCCACCAATCTGGAGAACCTGCCCTCCCAACGGGTGCTGCGCCGCAACGGCTTCACCCCGTACGGCGTCGCGCACGCCGCGATCTTCCTCGACGGCGGCTGGCGGGACGGGCTGCTGTGGGAGCGGATCCTCGGCGACTGAGCGGACCGCGGACGGTCGACCGGGCGGCCGGCGGTGGGCGGCCTGTACAGGGACACTCCCTACAGCCCCCGGCGCGACTCCCGTACCAGCAGCACCAGCAGATACGCCCCGCCGACGCACACGGTGACCGCACCGGTCGGCAGCACCACGCCAGGAATCGCGTGCTGCGCCGCGATGTCCGCGCCGAGCAGCAGGAGCGCGCCGACGAGCGCCGAACCGGTGAGGTCGACGGTGGATCCGCGGCCGGTGAGCCGACGGGCGATCTGCGGCGCCGCCAGGGCCACGAAGACGATGGGGCCCGCCGCCGCGGTGACCGCGGCGGTCGCGGCGACGCCGAGGACCACCAGCAGCAGCTTCGTCCGCTCGACGGGGACGCCCAGCATCGCCGCGGTGTCGTCGCCCAGTTCGAGCCAGCGCATCCGGCGTTGCGCCACTGGGGCGACCAGGGCGACCGCCGCCACCAGGGCGGAGGACATCAGCACGGCGGGCCAGCCGATGGCGCTCAGCGAACCGGCGCCCCAGACGGCGGCCCGCAGCGCGGTGTCCACATCGGTCTTCACCGAGAACCAGGTGTTGACCGAGGAGAGCAGCGCCCCGACCGCGATGCCCACGATGATGAGCCGGAATCCCCGCACGCCGCGCCGGAACGCCAGCAGATACACGGCGAACGCGGTGAGGAGCCCGCCGGCGAGCGCGCCCGCCGCGAGGGCCGAGTAACTGGTCGCGCCCGCCAGCAGCATGAGGACGACACCGGTGTACGAGCCGGTGGTGAAGCCGATGACGTCGGGGCTGCCGAGCGGGTTGCGGGTCAGGGACTGGAAGACCGCGCCGCCCACCGCCAGGGCCGCCCCGAACACCATGGCGGCGACGATGCGCGGGGCGCGCCACTCCAGGACGACGATGCGGACGCTGTTGCGGGCGGTGCCGGTGAGGACCGACAGCAGGTCGCCGAGGCTCAGCGCGAAGCTGCCGAGGGTGAACGCCCACAGCGCCAGGGCGATCAGCGCGGCCGCCAGCAGTCCGCAGACGACTGCCGAGCGGCGTGACGCCCGCAGGCTCAGAGAACCCGCTCTGATGACGAACGCCCCGCTCACAGCTCCTTCACCCGGCTTCCGCGTACGAGGAGGATCAGTACGGGAGCGCCGATGAGCGGCATCATGACCCCGACCTGAAGTTCGGAGGGGATCACGATCAACCGGCCCAGGACGTCGGCGATCAGGACGATCACCGGGGCGAGGGCGGCGGAGAAGACGAGGATCCAGCGCCAGTCGGGACCGGTCAGCCACCGCACCGCGTGCGGCACCATCAGTCCGACGAACATCAGCGGGCCCGCCGCGGCCGTCGCCGCACCGCACAGCAGGGCCACCGCGACCACCACACCGCACCGCACCGCTCCGACCCGCAGCCCGACTGCCCGCCCCGCGTCGTCGCCGAGGGCGATCGCGTTGAGCGGGCGGGCGCAGAGGGCGGCGACCAGCAGACCGGCCAGGACGAAGGGCAGGATGTCGCCGGCCGTGCCCGTCGGGCGGTCGGTGAGGGTGCCCGCGCCCCAGAACCGCATCCGGTCGAAGGTCTCCGTGTCGATCAGGGCGAGGGTCTGGGAGATGCCGACCAGGACCGCCGTGAAGGCGACCCCGACGAGGGTCAGGCGCACCGGGGTCGGCCCGCCCCGTCCGCCGCTCGCGGCGAGGTAGACGAACGCCGATCCGACGACGGCGCCGACGAGGGCGAGGGGCAGGTACTGCTCGATGCGGGTGACGCCGAGGACGGCGACGCCCAGCGTGACGGCGAAGCCCGCCCCGGCGTTGACGCCGAGGACACCGGGGTCGGCGAGCGGATTGCGCGTGAGCGCCTGCATCAACGCGCCCGCCACGCCCAGGGACATGCCGACGACGATGCCGAGCAGGGTGCGGTCCACGCGGGCGCCGCTGACCGTGGCGTGCGAGGCGGAGCCGTCGGGCGCGGTCAGCGCCTGCCACACCACGTCGAGCGGGAGCAGCGCCGAACCGATCGCGACGCTGAGCAGCACCGCCACGAGGAGGGCGCCGACGGCGACGCCCAGGCCGATGAGCCGGCGCGTCCTTCGACGGGACGACCTCGACGGTACGGCCGGTGGTGGCGCGTCCTTCGTCGCGAGCGCCTGTGCCATCTGTTCTCCCTGAGCAACCCGCCCCCCGGACAGGCCGGAGTGCCGTGCGTGATCGACGTACATGTACGGCCGGGGCCGCGGCGGCCCGGGCCCCCCGGGTCAGCCGCCGAGCGCCCCCACCGCGTCCGTGGTGAGCTCGCTCACCGGTACTCCGGACTCGCGGCTCAGCCCCCGCAGAAGTCCGGCCCGGGTGGCGTAACCGGCCGCCTTGGCCGCCGCCGTCAGCTCGCCCCCGCCGCGGAGGTGTTCGACGGCGGCGTTCATCCTGGCCCGGTTGCGCCACCGTGTGAAGGGCAGTCCGGTCTCGTCGAGGAAGACGCGCTGCACCTGACGGGCGCTCATCCGGTGCCGTTCGGCGAGGCTCTCCAGCGTCGCCGAGGGGGTGCGCAGGGCCTCGCGGGCGAGGACGCGCACGGCGGGATGGACGGGCAGGACGACCGGGAAGTATTGCCGGGAGATGCCTCTCAGCACGCGCCCGAGCGCCTGCCGGAACGGTTCGACCTGCTCCGGTGTGGTCGGCGCGGCCCCGAGCGCGGTGGTCATGACCTCGGTGAGCGCGGGCACCGCCCCGAGCGGCTGAACCCGGCATCGCGGCTGGTCAGCGGGGTCGAGGAAGGGGCCGAGCGCCATGCCGCCCGGCTCGATCCGCAGGGCGTGCGGCACGCGCGGGGCCAGCCAGAGCGCCTCGTGGCGGCCGAGCCGCCACTCCTGGCCGTCGGCGGTCAGACGGGCGCTGCCCGTCACCACGTAGACGAGATGGGGCTCGTCGTGCTGGTGCGTGGCGTGTCCCAGAAAGCGGATGGCGTTCTCGGCGACCACGGTGCCGAGGGATCTCGTCGGCAAGCGTGCCTCCCGTTGTGCGATGCGTCGTGACCGTCACCGACCATGTCGTACTCGGATCGACGCAGCGGAACCAGCGAGGTTAGCCTCACCTTACCAACAGCTCGAACGGTCGAGCCTGCCCAGTCTCATGAGGTCCCATGTTTGCTCCTGCCCGTCTTCTCGCCGTCGCGGTCGTCGCCGCGCTGGCCCTCACCGGCTGCTCGGCCTCCGACCCGTCGGGCGACGGGGACAAGGCGTCCGCCGCGAAGGCCCGGATCGTCACGACCGACTACGGCAAGGTGACGGTGCCGACCGAGCCGAAGCGGGTGGTCGTGCTGAACCACGCGCTCGCCGGGTACCTCTACGACCTCGACGTACCGGTCACGGCGACGATTCCCGAGGACGCCGAGAGCAAGGGCGAGTTCTCTCCGAACTGGGCGAAGGAGGCGAAGGAGGACGGCACGACGTTCCTGCCCTGGAGCGTCGACGGCTTCGACCTGGAGGCGATCCTCGCCCTGGACCCCGACCTCATCGTCGGCGGCGGCATCGGCTTCCCGCTGTTCCAGGCGGAGAAGGTGTACGACGACCTCTCCGACATCGCCCCCACCGTGCTCGTCGGCAAGAAGCTCGGCGACTGGCGGGCCCAGTTCTCCTTCCTCGCCGACGACGTGTTCGGCAAGCCCGACGTCTACAAGGAGCACGTGGCCGCCTACGACAAGCGGATCGACGAGGTGAAGCAGGCGATCACACCGCCGGCCGGCCCGGTCTCCTTCCTCACCTTCACCGGCGACGGCACCGCCTTCGGCCTGGTGGAGAGCGTGGGCCTGCCCACCGAGCTGAAGAAGGTCGGCATCGAGCCGGCCCCGGTCTTCGCCGACGGCGGTTTCAAGGTGTACGGGCAGGGCGGTGACATGTTCGAGCTGTCGACCGAGAAGGTGGGCCAGACGATCACCCAGCCGTCCGTGTTCGTGATGGGATTCAACGCCGACACGACCGACGTCGCCACCCTGAAGAAGAACCCCGTCTACAAGGCGCTGCCCGCCTTCAAGGCGAACCGCGCCTATGACCTGCCCCACTGGGTGCTGCGCGGCGACTACGACGAGTCGATGGCCCTGCTCGACATCATCGAGAAGCAGTTCTCCTGATGGCCGCCCAGCGCGCGTACACGACGCACCCCCTCGTCCTGCGCCGGGTCACCGTGCGCCGCGTCGAGGAGGTGACCCCCCGGATGCGGCGCGTCGTCCTCGGCGGCGAGGACCTCGCAGCGTTCACCCGCGACGGGGTCGGCCACCCCGGCTTCGCCGCGCCCGGGTTCGACGACCACATCAAGCTGATCCTGGCCGCCGACGGGGACGTCCGGGCGGCGCTCCCGGCCCAGTTGCCGCACGGCATCGAGTGGACCCCGGCGGCACACCGGCTGACCCGCGACTACACGCCCCGGCGGGTGGACCTCGTCGCGGGAGAGCTGCACCTCGACTTCGTGGTGCACGGCGAAGGGCCCGCGGAGTCCTGGTCCGCCGCGGCCCGGGAGGGCGACGAGCTGTGGTTCGTCGGCCCCAAGTCCTCGCTCCGGCTGCCGGAACGGCTGGACTGGATCCAGCTCGTCGGCGACGAGACGGCGCTGCCCGCGATCGGCCGCTTCCTCGACGAACGCCCCCTGGACGTCCCGGCGCACGTCCTGGTGACCCTCTCGGACGACGCGGCACGCCAGGACCTGGCCCTGCGCGAGGGCGACACGGTCGCCTGGGTCCTCGCTGAGCCGGGTGACGCGGCGGCGCTGGAGTCCGCCGTCCGCGCGCTGCCGGTGCCGGCGGGCGAGGGGTACGTCTGGGCAGCGGCGGAGAGCCGGGCGCTGCTGCCGGTACGCCGGTATCTCCAGCGGGAGCGGAAGCTCCCCAAGGACCGGCTGAACATCACGGGATACTGGCACCGCGAGGAGCCCGCCGCACCGGAGGCGAAGGCCATGGCCGACGCAGCACCGGGTCCCGCCGGGATTCCGTCGCCGCTGCCGTGGCTGGTCGCCCGGGCCGCGTTGCAGCTCGGCGTGGTCGACGCGGCCGCCGACACCCCGGGGCTCTCCGCCGACGCCCTCGCGATCCGCCTGGGCGTGCCCGGTCCGGGGATCGCCGCCCTGCTGCCGCTGCTCGCCGCGTACGACGTGGTCGTCGACGCCGACGGGAGCGGGCTGCGTCTCGGCGCGGGGGGCGCGGAACTCCTGGACGACCACGAGCGCGAGGAGTACACCGGCCACGAGGCCGAACTGCTGCTCGCCCTCGCGCACCTCGCCCCCGCGCTCCGGGACGGCACATCGCCGTGGCGCCTCGCCTCGGGCGCCACCCTGCACGACACGGTGGCCGACGACGCGGAGCGTTACGGCGAACTGGTCGAGGAGTGCGAGCAGTTGGTGTTCCTGCTGACCGGTCTGACGGCCGATCCCCTCTGGGAGGACGTCGGGACCTGCCTCCTGACCGGCCCGGGAAGCGCCTCGATGGCCGCCGCCCTGGACGACGCCGGACGGCGGCCGCGGCTGCGGATCGCGGAGGAGGGCGTACCGGCCGAGGTGCTGCGCGAACACGTTCCGGCGCCGGACCGGATCGACTGGACGGGCGGCCCCGCGGATGTCGCGGTCGCCGCGAAGGCGCTGGCGTACCGCACCGACGAGGAGGCCGTACGGCTCCTCACGCGGCTGGCCGAGTGGACGGGCACGGCGGTGCTCGTGGAGGCCTCGCGCCCGGACGGGCTGAGCCCGCACGCGGCCGAGGCGGCGCTGCACGCGTTCACCGCGACCGGCAGCCCGCTGCGCGACTCCGCCGCCCTCGCCGTTCTCGCGGAGCGGTCCGGCTGGCGGGTCGAGCGGACCGTCGCACTCGGCTGGGGCGCGGAGGCCGCGGTCCTGCGCCGGGCCTGAACGCCGCTCCCACGGGGGTGGGGCGGTGGAGAGGCCGCCGGGTCAGCCCGACCTCGGCGGCTTCCGTGCGTCGAAGGCGAAGAGGGTGTTGTCGTCGGCGGCCACGAACAGCGCACGGCCCGCGACGGTCACGCGCGGGCTCGCGTTCTGCTCCCCCGTCAGCCCGTCGGCCTGCGGGTCCGTCGCCCACAGTGCCTTTCCGTCGTCCGGAGACAGCGCGACGACCCGGCCGGTGGCCGAGCTGAAGTACACCGCGCCGTCCCCCGCCGCGGGCCCCGACGCGCCTTCCACGCCCGTCTGCCGCGCCCACTTCTTCCGGCCGGTGGCGGGGTCGAACGCGGTGACACGACCGGTCTGCCCGCTCACGTAGACGGTGCCGTCGGCCATCCCGGGGGTGCCGTCGTACACCTGGTCGAACCGGGAGCGGGTCACCTTCCCCGAGGCCGGGTCGACGCGGACCACCCCGTCGTACCCGGTCCGTGCGGTCCCCTCGTAGTGCGGCGTGAGGAGGACGAGGGAGCCGTCAGCGTCGCCCACCGGCACGGCGGGTCCTTCGACCTCGACGGGCCCGCCCAGCTCCCCGGAGTCGAGGGCGAGCCTTCGCAGGGTGGGGCTTCGCTGTTCGAGGGCGTCGACCTCCGCGTCGGTCGCGCACATGGCGAGAAGCCGCGGGCCCACCGGGACGGGCGCGCACTGGGTGCCGGCGGGGAACGCCGCCGTCCAGGCGACCTCGCCGCTGCGGGCGTCGCGGGCCTCGAAGCGGGAGTTGGAGGCGTCGACCGTCACCACGGCAGAGCCTGCCACGACGGCGTCCAGGGTCCGGCCGGTGACGGCCGTCGACTGGGCGCCGGACGGCGTGGACCACAGCTCGTCACCGCTGTCCGCGTCAAGGGCGACGACCTCGGTGGGCGGGCCCTGCGGGGCGTCCTGGTCCGCGATGCGGTAGCCGATCACGGTGTCGCCGGTGGCACCCACCATGGACATGCCCTGGGCGGGGACGCCCGGGCTCTTCGCCGTCCACACCGGCGATCCGTCCGCGGGGTTCACCCGGGTCGCGATGACGCCGCCGCCCCCGCAGAACAGCGCGTCGTCGCGGGCGACGCAGCGCAGCTCGTCGGGGATGTCCTCGCGGCCGCCCTGCACGGTCCTGCGCCACGGCTCGAAGCCGTCCGGCAGGGTGCCGCCCGGTGCGGCGACGCTCCGCCCCGCGTCCGTTCCCCGGCCGTCCGTGCCGTCGCCGTTCCCGTCGGCGCCGCCCGTCCTCAGCACGGCGACTCCCCCGCCGATCGCCGCCACCGCGACCGCCGCTGCCAGCACAGGCCGCCACCGGCGACGCAGCCGGCCGCCGATCGCGGTGCCGGTGCTGCCCGAGACGGAAGGGGCCGAGGCGGCCGGGGCCGGGGCAGCCGGTGCGGGGTTGGTCGGCGGCGGGGTCTCCGGTGTCATGAGGTGGTGCTGGGTGAGCATGTCGCGGGTCCGGCCCGCCCCCGGCCCGCCGGTGGCGGTCCCGCCCAGGTCGGACGGCAGGTCGCGCAGCAGCACGAGGAGTTCGTCCACCGAGGGACGCCGCTCGGGATCCTTGTCCAGGCACGGCTCGACGACCGCGCGCAGGGCATCCGGCACGGCGCCCAACGACGGTTCCTCGTGCACCACTTGGTACGCCGTGATGTAGGGGCTGTCCGCGTCGAAGGGCCCGTGGCCCGTCGCCGCGTACACCAGGAGCGTCCCCAGCGAGAAGACGTCGGAGCTCGGCCCCACCCCCCGCGGCGCCTGCAGCTGCTCGGGCGACATGAAGGGCGGCGTACCGATGACCCGCCCGGTCATCGTCAGCGTCTGCTGGTCCACGGCGCGGGAGATGCCGAAGTCGATGACGCGGGGTCCCTCGGTCGAGAGGACGACGTTCGACGGCTTGAGATCGCGGTGGACGACGCCCACCCGGTGGATGTCGCGCAGCGCCTCCGCGAGACCGATGGCGAGCCTCCGCAGCTCCGGCCCGTTCAGCGGACCGTCGTCGGTGATGCGCTGGGCGAGCGTGGGGCCCTCGATGTAGGTCGTCGCCATCCACGGCTGGTCGGCCTCGGGGGCGGCGTCGACCACGGCGGCGGTGAACGCTCCGCTCACCCGCCGTGCGGCGGCCACCTCCTGCCGGAACCGGATGCGGAACTCGTCGTCCCCCGCGAACTGCTGGTGGATCAGCTTGATCGCGACGGGCCGGCCGGAACTCGTACGGGCCAGGAAGACCGTGCCCATGCCACCCGAACCGAGCCGCTCCTCCAGCGGATAACCGCCGATCTCGGCTGGATCACCTCCGCGCAGCGACACTCTCCCCGACCTCCCGTCCCCCGTGCGTCGGTCTCCGCCACCACGGGCCTGCTCGTTCGTGCTGTACCCAAACTAGTCGCAGGGCGTTACGGCGGAGCAAAGCGGGTGACGTACAGGGGGGCGGGACGCCCCGGGGGCAGGGCTCACCCGTCGGCCACCTCAGTCGCGAAGGCCGCCTCTCGGCACGTGGTGCTGTCAGTCGCGAGGGCCGCCTCTCGGCACGTAGTGCTGCGGGAGCCCTCGCCGTTCCTCGGGCGGCAGGTTCCGGGCCGGTGTCTCGACCGGTGCCGATGCGGGCCTGCCCCGCTCGCGGTCCCAGCCCGCCCGGGCGCGCGGGTGGAAGCGGTGCCGCTCGGGAACGTACCGCCAGGCGTGGTGCACCGACCGGCCCAGCAGGCACAGCAGGCGTTCGTCCTGGGGCGTCCAGCGCAGGCCCAGACGGTCCCGGACGGTCTGCGGATACAGGCCGACCGTGATCCACAGGGTCGTCCGGACGAGCGGGACGCGGGCGAGGGCCCAGAGCGGCGACGGCAGCCACCGCAGGAGGGGCGGCCGGGCGATACGGCGCATGTTCAGGACGTCCCGGGTCGGCCGGTTGTCCTCCAGGACGTCGGCGCACATGTGGTCCCAGTACCGCTGGAACTCCTCCCAGCTGCCGGGGACGGGTTTCATCGAGAGGCCGTACAGCGCGTACCAGCGGACGTGCTCGTCGAAGAGCGTGTGCCGCTGCGCCTCGGTGAGGCCGCCGCCGAAACGCTCGGCGACCTGCACGGTCAGCATGAAGAACGTGGCGTGCGCCCAGTAGAACGTGCCCGGGTTGAGCGCGTGGTACGGGCGGCCGTGCGCGTCGATCCCACTGATCGCGGCGTGGTAGCCGCGCACCTCGCGGGCCGTACGCGCGGCGAGCGGGCCGTCGTAGACCACTCCCCCGATCGGGTACAGCGAGCGGAAGAGCCGTTCCCAGCGCTCCTCGAAGAAGCGTGAGTGCTCGGCGACGCCCGCGCCCAGCTCGGGGTGCATGTTCTGCATCGATCCGGCCCAGGGGGCGAGGAGGAGGCCCCTCCAGTCGCCGAACCAGCGCCAGGTCAGGGAGTCTGGGCCGAGCGGTTCGGGGGGTCTCGGGCCGGTCGGGTGGGATCCGTGCGGTCCCTGCGGTGACGCTGTCACGTGTACCTCCGCTGGGGTTCTCCGTTGCGAGGCCGTCGAGAGCAATCTGATGACACCTGTCCTCAGGTTAAAATGTGCGGACACCTGTCGTCAATGTCGTGAGCAGCACACGATGACGTGAACGGAACACGGGGGAACCGGAGTTGACGGAACGGAGCTGGGGAGGCACCAAGCTCGCCGATCGTCGCGCCGCCCGTCGGGAGACCCTGCTGGACGTCGCCGAGCGCCTGGCCGGCGAGGAGGGGTGCGCGGCCGTCACGGTCCGGTCCGTCTGCCGCGAGGCGCGTCTGACGGACCGCTATTTCTACGAGAGCTTCGCCGGCCGCGACGACCTGCTCCTCGCCGCCTTCGAGCGGGTCGCCGACGAGGCCCGGAGCGCGCTGGAGGGAGCGGTGGCGACCGGCTGCCCGCAGCGCGAGGCCCGGGCCGCCGTCTCCGCCTTCGTCGCCCTGGTCCTGGACGCCCCGCACAAGGGCCGTCTTCTGCTCCTGGAGCCCTTCGCCGACCCGGTGCTCGGGGCCCGCAGCCATCTGCTCATGCCGGTGTTCACCGACCTCGTGGGCGGCCGGCTCGCCGGTACGGGGGACGACATCGACCGCCGCCTGGCCGCGCACGCCCTGGTCGGCGGTCTGGCGAACCTCTTCGCGGGGTGGCTGCACGGCACGCTCGACGTACCGCGCGAGCGGCTGGAGGCGCACTGCGTGGAGCTGGTGCTCGCGGCGACCACATCCGCATCCGCGTCCGGGAAGTAGCCCATCCCCGTCACGCGTCGCCGACGCGCACCGCCATCACGCGAATCGAACAAGGTGAAAGTTTAACCAACAGTCTTCTCAACAGGATTCCCCCTCACTACGGTGAGGGACCCATGAGTCCCCCCATCGCCCCCGTGGGCTGGAGTCGCTGGCTGGTACCGCCCGCCGCCCTCTCGATCCACCTCTCCATCGGCCAGGCCTACGGCTGGTCCGTGTTCAAGCCACCGCTGGAGGACGCGCTCGGCCTCAGCGGCACGCAGAGCGCCCTGCCCTTCCAGCTCGGCATCGTCATGCTCGGCCTCTCCGCCGCCTTCGGCGGCACGCTCGTCGAGCGGCGCGGGCCCCGATGGGCCATGACCGTCGCCCTCGTCTGTTTCTCCTCCGGCTTCCTGCTCTCCGCACTCGGCGCGGCGACCCAGCAGTTCTGGCTGATCGTCCTGGGGTACGGCTTCGTCGGGGGCATCGGTCTCGGCATCGGCTACATCTCGCCCGTGTCGACGCTCATCAAGTGGTTCCCCGACCGTCCGGGCATGGCCACGGGCATCGCCATCATGGGGTTCGGCGGCGGCGCGCTGATCGCCTCACCCTGGTCGGCGCAGATGCTGGAGTCGTTCGGCAGCGACAGCAAGGGCATCGCGCTGGCCTTCCTGGTGCACGGACTGTCGTACGCGGTCTTCATGCTGCTCGGTGTCCTGCTGGTACGGGTGCCGCGCCCGCGTACGGAGGAACAGCGGGCGAACGGCAGTCCGGCCCCCGCCGCCGGGCCGCAGGTGTCGGCCCGTCAGGCGCTGCGCACCCCGCAGTTCTGGCTGCTGTGGGTCGTGCTCTGCATGAACGTCACGGCCGGCATCGGCATCCTGGAGAAGGCCGCGCCGATGATCACGGACTTCTTCGCGGGCACCTCGACGCCCGTGTCGGTGACCGCGGCCGCCGGGTTCGTCGCCCTGCTGTCCGCGGCCAACATGGCCGGCCGGATCGGCTGGTCCTCGACCTCCGACCTGATCGGGCGCAAGAACATCTACCGCGTCTATCTCGGTGCGGGCACGCTCATGTACGCGCTCATCGCCCTGGTCGGCGACTCGTCCAAGCCGCTGTTCGTACTGTGCGCGCTGGTCATCCTCTCCTTCTACGGCGGCGGCTTCGCGACGATCCCCGCCTATCTGAAGGACCTGTTCGGCACGTACCAGGTGGGCGCGATCCACGGCCGTCTGCTCACCGCCTGGTCCACCGCCGGTGTTCTGGGACCGCTGATCGTGAACTGGATCGCCGACCGGCAGGAGGAGGCCGGGAAGGACGGCGCGGATCTGTACGGGACGTCCCTCCTCATCATGATGGGCCTGCTCGTCATCGGCTTCGTGGCCAACGAACTGGTCCGCCCGGTCCACCCGTCGCACCACCTCGGCGACGTCACCGCGCAGAAGGGAGCGCCCGATGTCCGACAGCAGCAGTCAGAGTCCGCCTGACGTCTCGACGGTGAAGGACCGGCGGCCGCTGATCGCCTTGACCTGGCTGTGGGTGGGCGCCCCACTCGCCTACGGGCTGTACGAACTGATCCGCAAGGCCACCCAGTTGTTCACCGGTTGACGGTTCACCGACAGGCCCCGGGCTTGCGGGCCCGGGGTCACGGTCACCGTCGGCCTCAGGCTTCGCCCACCAGGTCCGGGGCGCGCAGCATGGCGTCCGGGATCCCCCAGGCGTCGACGAGTCCACCGGCCAGGGGGCGGATCTTGCGGCAGAGGTCGTTCACCTCGCGGGTGATCGCCTTGGAGCGCTGGACGGTCAGCCGACCGTGCTCCATGAACCACGCCCGGTCCGCCTCGATCGTCGACAGGGCGTACAGGTCGCACAGCAGGCCCAGGGCGACCTTGTTGCCGCCCTCGGGCAGCGTACGCATCTTCTCGACGAACGCCTCCAGTACCAGCCGCTCCATATGGGCGCGGGCGACGGCGATGACATGGTCCTGGACCTCGGAGAAGACGGCGCCCGGATCGCGCTTGCGGTCGATGCCGCTCTTGAGCCTGCGGGCCACCCCGGCGAGCATGTGCTCCTCCCGGTAGCGGACCATGGCGAGCTGGTACTCCGAGTCGAGCAGACCGGCCTCCCGGTCCCACTCGTCGCCGCCCGGCAGGAGATCGCGGACCCGTTCGAGCAGCTTGTGGGCCGACGTCTTCTCGATGACCGTCTCGACGGCGAGATTGGTGACGTAGCGGACCATGCCCAGCTGGTCCAGGTCCTCGAACTCGCTCGCGTAGTCGGTGAGCAGGCCCTTGGCGACGAGCTGGAGCAGGACGTGGTTGTCGCCCTCGAAGGTGGTGAAGATGTCGCTGTCGGCCTTGAGCGCGGCGAACCGGTTGACGGCGAGATAGCCGGCGCCCCCGCATGCCTCGCGGCACTCCTGGATCGCCTGGGTGGCGTGCCAGGTGGCGAGCGCCTTGGTTCCGGCGGCCCGGGCCTCCAGCAGGCGTCGTGCCTGCGCGTCGTCCTCCAGGTCGGAGAAGACGCCGTGGAGCTGGGTGCGGACGACGTCCTGGGCGAAGTGCAGTGCGTACGTACGGGCGATGAGCGGCAGCAGACGCCGCTGGTGCAGTCCGTAGTCGAGGAGCAACTGCTCCTCCCCCTGGGGGCCGGCCGCGAACTGCCGGCGCCGCAGGGCGTACTTCGTGGCGATCGCGAGGGCGACCTTGGCGGCGCCGACCCCGGCGCCGCCGACACTGACACGGCCCTGCACCAGGGTGCCCAGCATGGTGAAGAAGCGGCGGTTCGGGTTGTCGATCGTGCTCTCGTAGACGCCTTCCGGGGTGACGTCGGCGAAGCGGTTGAGCAGCGCCTCGCGATCGACCCGCACACCGTCGAACCGGAGGCGTCCGTTGTCCACGCCGTTGAGACCCATCTTGCGGCCGTCGTCCTCGATGTGGACACCGGGCGCGGCCTCGCCGTCGACCCGGATCGGCACGACGAACGCGTGCACTCCCCGGGACTCGCCGCCCACCTCCAACTGAGCGAAGACGACGGCCAGTTCGCCGTGGCGGGCCGCGTTGCCGATGTAGTCCTTGCGCGCCTGGTCGCCCTCGGTGGTGATGACGAACTCCTGGGCGTCGACGTCGTAGCGCGCGACGGTGCCGAGCGCCTGGACGTTCGAGCCGTGCCCGGTCTCCGTCATCGCGAAGCAACCCATCAGCTCCCCGGTGATCAGACCGGGGAGATAGGCGTCGTGGTGGCGTTCGGTGCCCAGATGCAGGATCGCGCCGCCGAAGAGCCCGAACTGCACCCCGACCTTCACCAGCACCGACAGATCGCCGAAGGCGAGCGTCTCGAACGCGGCGATCGAGGCCCCCACGTCGCCGCCTCCGCCGTACCGCTTCGGGAAGCCCATGCCGGTCTGGCCCGTCGCCGCCATCTCGACCACGAGTTCGCGCACCCGCTCGCGGTACGCGTCGATGTCGAGCTCCTCGGCCTCGTCCAGCACCGAGGCGTACGTCACCAGATTGGCCCGGACCAGGTCACGGACCTCGGCGTACTCGCCGTCGAGCACCTCGGTCAGCCCCCGGACGTCGAGCTCCGGCTGTACGTACCCGCCGGTCGCGGGCGATGTTCTGTCAGTGGTCATACCGATTCGCTACCCCGCCCGGAGACGATCAAGCAGTCCGCTGCCCCGGTCAGCCCTGTCCGCCGGGCGGATCGGCCAGGATGCCTTCGAGCAGCCCCGTGGCCTGGCCGACCGCGATGAGATAGCCGTCCGGGTTGCGCAGGTAACAGCGGATCTCGACCTTCCGGTCGATCGGCGGGGTGAGGAACTCGGCCCCCTTCGCACCCCCCTCGCGGTAGCAGCGTTCGATGTCGGCGACGCGGATGTTCAGGAAGCTCGTCGCGGTGCCGGGATCGGTCGGCGGGTGGAGCGTGACATCGGGCCTGTGGTGTGACGCCTCCAGACGGTCGTCGACGTACCTCCCTTGGTGGACCACCGGGCCGACCCCCGAAAGACGATCATGAACAGACCGGACCTGCTGACTGACTTGAACGGGCTGGACCTGATGGCCGATGGGCCTTGGCCCCTGGCCAGGCCCGTCCCCCGACCGGGCCCTGCTCCCCGGCCGGGCCCGATCACACGCGTGGCCGGTCAGGAGCCCGCCCGGCGCTTGTTCCAGACGTCGAAGCCGACCGCGGCCAGCAGCGCCAGGCCCTTGATCACCTGCTGCCAGTCCGTGCCGATGCCCACCAGGTTCATGCCGTTGTTGAGGACCCCGAGGACCAGCCCGCCGATGACGGCGCCCAGCACCGTGCCCACGCCGCCGCTCATCGACGCCCCTCCGATGAAGGCCGCGGCGATGGCCTCCAGCTCGAAGTTGATGCCCGCCTTGGGCGAGGCCGCGTTGAACCGCGCCGCGAACACCAGCCCGGCCAGGGCCGCCAGCATCCCCATGTTCAGGAAGACCGCGAAGGTCACCTTGCGGTCCTTGACGCCCGACAGCTTGGCGGCGGGCAGGTTGCCGCCGATCGCGTAGACGTGCCGTCCGACCACCACGTTGCGCATCACGTAACCGAAGCAGACCAGCAGGACCGCGAGGATGAGCAGGACCACGGGCGCGCCCTTGTAGCTGGCGAGCAGGAGCGTGGCGACCGTGATGGCGGCGACCAGGGCGACGAGTTTCAGGACGAACAGGTTCTTCGGCAGGGGCGCCAGGTCGAACTCCGCCTGCCGGGCGCGGTTGCGGATCTCCTGGTTGACCACCAGGGCGATCACTCCGAGCCCGAGCAGCAGGGTCAGGTTGTGGTAGTTGGTGACCGGGCCGACCTCCGGCAGGAAGCCGTTCGCCACCTTCTGCAGCCCCTCGGGGAAGGGGCCCAGGGTCTGTCCCTGCAGGAAGATCTCCGTCAGCCCCCGGAACAGCAGCATGCCGGCCAGCGTGACGATGAACGAGGGGATGCCGACGTACGCGATGAAGAAGCCCTGCACCGCCCCCGCTGCCGCGCCGATCAGCAGGGTCACCACCACGGCGAGCGGCCAGGCGAGTTGGTGCTCCACCATCAGCACCGCGGCGACCGCGCCCACCAGAGCCGTCAGCGACCCCACGGAGAGGTCGATGTGGCCGGAGATGATGACGATCATCATGCCGATGGCGAGGATCAGGATGTAGCTGTTCTGCAGGACGAGGTTGGAGACGTTGCGCGGCAGGAGCAGGTCGCCGCCCGTCCAGATCTGGAAGAGCAGCACGATGAGTCCCAGCGCGAACAGCATCCCGTACTGCCGGGAGTTGCGCCGGACGCTCTCCACCAGCAGGCGCGCCACCGCCGGGGCGGCCCCGCGTGACCCGGGGGCCGCGGCGGCCGGAGGGGTGGGGCTGAGGTCAGTGCTCATCGGTGAGTCCTTCGTGGGGTGCGGGGTGCCGGGGCG
>NZ_QWFA01000092.1 GCF_003501885.1 Streptomyces globisporus | reverse complement strand
GGCGAAGAGTTCGGGGGCGAGGTAGGAGGGGGTGCCGATGACGCTGCCGGTGCGGGTGACCCGGTCCGCGCCCTCGAAGGTGGCGATGCCGAAGTCGACCAGGATCGCGAGGCCGTCGTCCCGGACGAGGACGTTGCCCGGCTTCACGTCACGGTGGACGACCGACGCCGTGTGGACCGCCCGCAGCCCCTGGAGTACCTGGAGGCCGATGGTCGCGGCGCGCGGCACGGCGAGGACCCCGTCGCGGCTCAACAGGTCCGCGAGGGACCGTGCTTCGAGCAGCTTCATCACGATCCAGACCTGGTGGTCGGTCTCGACCTGGTCGTGGACCGTCACCACGTTCTGGTGCTCGATCTTGGCGATGGCCTCCGCCTCGCGCCGGGCGCGCTGCATCGCCGTCGCCTGCGTGCCCGGAGTCATGGCGTTCCGGTCGAGCAGCCCCTTCACGGCGACGAACCGGTTCAGCCGCCGGTCGTGGGCCTTCCAGACCTCGCCCATCCCGCCGCTGCCGATCCGTTCCAGCAGCTCGTAGCGGTCGTCGATCACGGTCCGGGGGCCCTCGTCGTCCGCCCGGCGGCCGGCGCGGCGCCCGTCCTGCCCGTCGTCCGCTCTGCCGGCCCTGTCTTCGTTGTGCATACGACCCCCTGTGCACTACATGGACCAGGCCAGATTAGACACCTTCTAGGCGGCCGCGCCGCCGTTGCTCTTCAGCAACTGGCCGTTGATCCACTGACCTTCGGGGGAGCACAGGAAGTCCACCAGATGGGCGGTGTCCCGCGGGGTGCCGAGCCGGCCGAGCGGGGTCCCCCGGACCAGGGCCTCGCGCAGGTCGTCGGACATCCACCCGGTGTCCACCGGGCCGGGGTTGACGACGTTCGCCGTCACCCCGAGGTGGGCCAGTTCGTGCGCGGCGGCGAGCGTGATGCGGTCCAGGGCCCCCTTGCTGGCGCCGTAGGGGAGGTTGCCCACGGTGTGGTCGCTGGTGAGCGCGACGATCCGGCCGGTGACGGTGCCCGGTGCGCCGCGGAAGCGGAGACCGTACTCCCGGATCAGCAGCCAACTGGCCCGGGAGTTCACCGCGAAGTGCCGGTCGAACGCCTCCACGGTGGTGTCCAGCAGCCCCGAGTCCACCGACTCCGCGTGCGAGAGGACGAGCGCGGTCACGGGTCCGCCGAGGCGTTGTTCGGCCTCGTCGAAGATGCGGGCCGGCGCGTCGGGGTCGGTGAGGTCCGCCTCGATCGCCGCCGTACGGGCTCCGGCCTCCGCCAGCTCCTGCGCGATGGACGCGGGGGCCCCGGGCTCGGCACCCCACTCCATACGGCGGTCGTACGGCGTCCAGTAGGTGAAGGCGATGTCCCAGCCGGAGGCCGCCAGCCGCCGCGCGATGCCCGCACCGATGCCGATGCTGCGGCCGACACCGGTGATCAGGGCGATGGGGCGGGACGGGGTGGCCGATGGCTGCGCGGGGGTCGTCACGCGGTGATCCTTCGTGACCCGTAGGCGTACGTCAATGACGTTTCCGGTCACCGCGGCGACCCGCGCCGACCTGTTCTGACCTGCGGTGACCCATCTTCCTGGTGGGCCGACGCGATCTTTCTGTTTCCCCTCGGCGGCCCACGCTCCTAGCGTGGACGACGGAAACCGCAACGAACAGTACATTTCGGAGAGAGGGATCCACATGAGTGCCCAGCAGCAGTCGCTGAACGGGAAGACCGCCGTCGTCGCCGGAGGCGCCAAGAACCTCGGGGGCCTGATCAGCCGCTCCCTCGGCGAGGCCGGAGCGAACGTCGTCGTCCACTACCACGGCGAGAACACCGCCGCCGATGCCGAGAAGACGGCGGAGGCCGTACGGGGCACGGGCGCCCAGGCCGTCGTCGTCCGCGAGGACCTGACCCGCGTCGAGGGGGTGCGGAGCCTCTTCGACCAGGCGCTGGACGCCTTCGGCGGGGTGGACGTCGCCGTGAACACCACGGGCATGGTGTTGCGGAAGCCGATCGCCGAGACGACCGAGGAGGAGTACGACCGCATGTTCGCGATCAACTCCAAGGCGGCGTACTTCTTCCTCCAGGAGGCCGGTGCGCGCCTCAACGACGGCGGGCGCATCGTCAGTCTCGTGACCTCCCTGCTCGCCGCGTTCACGGACGGGTACTCCACCTACGCGGGCGCCAAGGCCCCGCTGGAGCACTTCACCCGGGCGGCGGCCAAGGAGTTCGCGCCGCGCGGGATCGCGGTGAACAATGTGGCCCCGGGGCCGATGGACACGCCGTTCTTCTACCCGCAGGAGACGCCGGAGCGGGTGGAGTTCCACAAGTCCCAGGCGATGGGCGGCCGGCTCACGGAGATCGAGGACATCGCACCGCTGGTCACGTTCCTCGTCACCGAGGGCGGCTGGATCACCGGTCAGACGATCTTCGCCAACGGCGGCTACACGGTCCGCTGATCCCTGTCCGCCGATCCCTGCCGGCCTGAGGAGAGGACCGCGTGAGCCTGGACCTGCGCAAGCTGGAGCATCTCGTCGCCGTCGCCGAGGAGGGCGGGTTCACCCGGGCGGCCGAACGGCTGCACCTGAGCCAGCAGGCGCTCAGCACCTCCATCCGCACCCTGGAGCGGCACGTCGGCGTCCGGCTCCTGGACCGGGGCCACCAGCACGTGACCCCGACCCCGGCCGGGCAGGCCCTCATCGACGACGCCCGGGCGCTCGGCGCCCAGGCGCTCGCCGCCCTGGACCGGGCCCGCCGCATCGGGCGTGGGCAGGCCGGGCATCTGCGGATCGGCCACACCCCGGCGGTCACGGCGGAGGAGGTCGTGGAGCTGCTGACCCGGGCCGGTACGGAGGAGCAGGGCATACAGGCCCACGTCCGCCAGCTCTTCCCCGACGAACTGCGCGAGCAACTCCTCACGGGCGCCTGCGACCTGGGCCTGAGCCGTGCCATGCCCGCCGGCTCCGGGCTGACCCGGGCCCGGATCGCCGAACACCGCCTGCGGGTCGCCGTCCCCGCCGGGCACCCGCTCGCCGCCCGCCCCGCGGTGGCCCTGGCCGACCTGCGGGGCGAGCCGCTCACGGTGTGGGGCGAGGCGGGCTCGTCGGCGTACACGGACCTCCTGATCGGTCTGTGCCGTCAGGCGGGCGTCGAACCGGACGTCCGGCGCAACCCGGTCCAGGGCACCCCGCCCGTCACCGCCGTCACCGCGACGGGCCGCATCGCCTTCGTCACGACGCCCCCGGGCCCGGGGGCGGGCGGCGCGGCCCACGTCATCGACCTGGACCCGCCCGTCCAGGTCCCGGTCCACGCGCTGTGGCCCGCGCACACGACGTGCCCGGGCCGGGACCTGTTCCTCGAACGGACCGGTGAGGGGGAACGGCATCCGGACCGGTGAGGCACGACATGCGGGGGTGAACCCGCCGACAGAGACTCGGTGAGGGGATGAAACGGGAGGAAGAAGGAGGAGGAGCACGATGACCACATCGATCAGCGACCCGGTGGTGGAGAAGTTCATCGCAGCGGTGAACGCGGGCGACAAGGACGCCTTCTTCGCCGATGTCCTCACCGAGGACGCCACCATGTCCGACGACGGCAGCGAACGGGACCTGGCGGCCTGGACGGAGAAGGAGATCTTCTCCCCGCAGGCCAACGGCCGTATGCAGGTCGTGGAGGCCTCCGACGACGGCCGCGTCCTCGTCGTCGACTACACGAACGACACCTGGGGCACGATGCGGACCCGCTGGGTCTTCACGGTCACCGGCGACCGCGTCAGCCGCTTCGAGACGGGCCAGGCGCCGTCCTGACCCTGCCTTTCGGCGTCGGTCACAGGCGGCGGTAGGTGCGGCCGCCGCGCCGGGGGAGGGCCGCCGGGTCGTCGGGCCCGGTCCGGGTGGCCCGCAGGGCGAGGTGGATCTCGGCGCGCACGGTGGCGTCGTCGAGGTTCTGCGCGAGGTGGTCGGCGCACTGGGTGAGCCAGTTGGCCAGGGTGGTGCGGTGGACGTGCAGTTCGGCCGCGGCGGGGGCGGTCCGGGCGTGGTGGCCGAGCCAGCAGGTCAGCGCGATCCGCAGGTGCGGCTCCAGACCGCCGACCAGGCCGACGGCCCAGGACCGGGCCGCGTCGGTGTCCAGGAGGCCGGTCGGCAACGTCTCCAGCCGGGCGGTGCCGTTCCCGTTCTCGCTCCCGCTGTCGTCGGCGGGCGCGCGCAGGGCGAGCAGCAGATGCGCCCGCACGGTGGCGTCCTCCAGATCCGCACGGAGCAGCCGGGACAGCTCGCGTATCCGGGCCCGTACCGTACCGGCGGACAGACCGAGCGCGGCGGCGGCGCGGGGTTTGCTACCGGTGCGGAGCCAGACGAGGAGCAGGTGCTGGTGGGCCGGCGTCAGCGGGCGCAGCACGGCTCCCGCCCAGCGGGCGTACGGGGCGGTGGGCAGCAGGGGCGTGAGCCGGGAGGTGCCGACGGCGTCGGCGGGGACGACGCGGCGGTCGGGGGTGGCGCTGTGCCGGGCGGCGGCCGCGTCGCTGTGGGCGGTGGGCATCTCGGCCAGGGGCAGCGGCCCGGCCATGCCCGCCAGCAGGTGGTGGCGCTCGCTCACCCGGGAGACCAGGCGCAGGACCCGGCCGTCGTCGCCGCCGCGGTGGAGTTCGGCGACGACGAGTTCACCGTCCAGCCGCCCCATCAGGGTGCAGGCGTCGGCGTGCGGGGTGAGCGAGGGGCGTACGGCCCGCCACAGGACCTGGTGGGCGGTGGGGACGTCGGCGCCGGTGAGCCGGTAGACGGTGACATGGGTGAGCCTGTTCCCGCCCAGGGTGTCGGCGACGGCGGTGGTGTGGCCGGCGAGCAGCAGCCGGACGAGGGTGGTGTGCAGCCGCATCTGTTCGCCCCGCAGCTCCGCCGCCCGCTGCCCGCGCACGTCCAGGAGGGCCGCGGTGGTCGTGGCGACGCGGGCGGCCCGCTCCGGGGAGACGGTGGGGCCGGGGGCCAGGACGAGGACGGCTCCGGCGGCCGGGCGCTGGAGGCAGTACGGGTGACCGTGCGGGTCGGCGGCCGCGTGCACCCCGTCGGCGGCCGCGGCGGCGGGGGTGCTGTAGACGGCTCCGGCGATCGGGTCGGCCAGCACCGCCCACCCCTGGACCAGCAGCGCGGCCTCGGCGATCAGATGCGCACCGGACCGGGTCGCCGCCCGCAGCAGCCGGTCCGTCGTCTCCCGCGCCTGCCGGGCGCCGCCCGGGCAGGCGGCCTCGTGGCCGGTCGTACCTGTGGTGCTCATGGGGAGAGCCTCTGCGGGCCGTGCGCACCGCGTACGGCGGTATCCCGTACGCGGCACGGCAGTTGGGGAGGTGGGATCGGGGCGCGGATCAGGGAATGCGGGCGACCGCGCCCCAGCCGGCCCGGGCCGTGGTGGTGCCGGTGTTGGCGTCCGGCCGCCAGTTCGGCCAGGACACCATCCCCGGCTCCACCATCTCCAGCCCGTCGAAGAACGCGACCGTGGTCTCCGGCTCCCGGAAGATGTACGGGATCGCGCCACTCGCGTTGTACTCGTCCTGGACGGCCCGGTGGGCCTCGTCGGAGGCGGTGGAGTGGCTGAGCGAGAGGTAGCTGCCGGAGGGCAGGCGCTCCACCAGTCGCCGCACGAGGGACAGCGCGTCGTCCCAGTCCACGATGTGCCCGAGGACGTCACTGATGACGAGCGCGACGGGCTGCGTCAGGTCCAGGGTCTTGGCGGCCCCGGTGAGGACGGTCTCGGTGTCGCGCATGTCCGCCTCGACGTAGGCGGTCGCGCCCTCGGGGGCGCTGGTCAGCAGCGCGTGGACGTGCAGGAGCACCAGGGGGTCGTGGTCGACGTAGACGATCCGGGACTCCGGGGCTATCCGCTGGGCGACCTCGTGCGTGTTGTTCGCGGTCGGCAGCCCCGCCCCGACGTCGAGGAACTGCCGGATCCCGGCGTCCCGGGCGAGATAGGTGACGGTCCGGCGCAGGAAGTCCCGGGACTCCTTCGCGAACGTCTCTATCAGGGGGTACTTGCCCCGGTAGGCGTCGCCCGCCGCCCGGTCCGCAGGGAAGTTGTCCTTGCCGCCGAGCCAGTAGTTCCAGACACGTGCGGAGTGCGCGACGCTCGTGTCGATCTGCGCGGGCAGTTCAGGCCCATTTCCGGTCGTACTCATCCTGTAACACCTCTCTGGTTCGGGCCGGCCGTATCGCCATTACGCACGACACGTCCAGCATTCCCTGATACGTCTGCACGGGGTGGGGGCTGTCCCACACCTCCGCCGTGCCGGGCAACCCGCCCTCCCGCACCACATGGTCGGCGATCTCCCGGATCTCCACCCGGTAGAGGGAGAGCGCCGGGACACCGGTCAGCGGGTGCGGCGGTGCGTACTCGGGGTGCAGTTGCATCGTCACATCCCCGCGCTCTGCCGTCCGTTGAAGCATCTCGAACTGCTCGCGCATCACCTCGTCGTCGCCCACCTGGCAGCGCAGCGCGGTGACGGGCAGGACGGCCCAGAGACGGGTCTGCTGTTCCTGGAGCCGTTTTTGACGCTCCACCAGAAAGTCCGCGCGCCTCTGCCGCTCGGCCGCGTCCCGCTCCGGGAACATGACCTCGTCCACGGCCATCGCGTACGCCGGGGTGCGCAGCAGCAGCGGGACCAGCGCCGGATGCCAGGTGCGGACGACACCGGCCGCGGACTCCACGCTCATCAGGTCCATCAGCCACGGGGCCATGGCGTCCCGCCAGGGATGCCACCAGCCGGGCATGTTGGCGGCGTTGAGCCGCCCCATGATGTCGTCGGTCTCCGCCGCGCCGGCCCCGTAGAGGTCCAGCAGGGCGGACACCTGCCCCACGTCGAGGGAGGTCTGCGCCTGTTCCAGCCGCCGCAGCGTCGAGGGGTGCCAGCCCAACTGCGTCGCCGCCTGCGGTACGGACAGGCCGGCGCCCTCCCGCAGGTTCCGCAGGCGGGCCACCAGGACCAGGTGCCGTGCCGTCCGGCCCGACCGTTCGCGCGCCACGGTTCCCCCCTTCCCGCTCCGGTCCCGCTCCGGCTCGATCTGTCCGACATTCCGCGCAGTCTGCGCACAGTGCACACAGCGCACCTTGCGACGCTCGCACGGCGCTCCCAAGGTAAGCATGTCCGACTCCATCGCACGCCAACTCGGTAAGACCGGGCCGATCTTGCCCCATACCCCTCCGTCCGCCTGCCACGGGTACTCCGTACTTTGTGGCCGCACTCCCGTTCTGCCGTTCCGTGCACCGTCGTTCCGGCGGCCCGTTCTCTGGAGCCCACCGCATGAACCACCCGACCGGCCTGACCGGCCCGACCCCGCTGAACCGCCTGGCCGACGTGACCCCTCTGGTCCACCCGAAACTGCGGTCCGTCGTCACGGCTCCGAGGCCCGCCCAGCCCCGCCCGCTCGACCTGCGTGTCCGCGCCCAGCGGATCCAGATCGACGAACTCGTCGTCGACGACCCCCACCAGGTGCTCGCCCACGCCCGGCAGGCAGCCCTCGACGACCCGGAAACGGCCGAGCAGTTGGGCTACAGCACCACGGAACCGCTGCCGCTCCCGGACGCGGCCGCGCTGCTGTGCGCGCTCTACGACACGGACGTCCTCACGGCGATGGGCCTGCGCCTCACCCGCCACACCACCCGCGTCTCCGCCTCCAACCAGCAGACGGAGCCGGTCTCGTTGGTGCGGTCGACGACGCCGGAGGGCCGGGAGGACTGATCCCCTCGGTCGGTGGGCAGCGTGTTGGAGGCTCACGACCGCTTCGGAGGGAATCACGGTGGGAAGACGAGCACGGGCGGCCTTACTGGTCGCAGCCGGCATGGTGGCCGCGCTGTTCTCGGGGGCGTCCCCCGCGGCGGCGGACGAAACGATCTGCGGCCATGTCGTACGCGGCGCGATCCTGGCCAAGTACAAGGAGACCGGCGGCCTGGAGAGATCTCCCCTGGGCTGTCCCACGACACCGGAGCTGACGACACCCGACGGCCAAGGGGCGTACACACACTTCCAGGGCGGCTCGATCTACTGGTCGGCCTGGACGGGCGCGCATCCGGTGTGGGGCGAGATCCGCGACAGCTGGGCGGGCCAGGGCTGGGAGCGGGGCAAGCTCGGGTATCCGGTCGGCGACGAGCTGAGGAACCCGGACGGTGCGGGCGTACGACAGCAGTTCGAGGGCGGGACGTACTACTGGCACCCCACGAGGACGAACGGGGCGCATGCGGTGGGCGGCCGGATCGGTGAACTGTGGGCGCAGTGGGGGCATGAAGGCGGCGACTTCGGCTACCCGGTGACGGACGAGTACCCGGCGGTGAAGGTCGGCGGCAATCTCCCCGAGAACACGGGGGTACGTCAACGCTTCGAGAACGACCGGTATCTGCTGTGGAGCCCCGGCCAGGCCAGCTCCTTCGAGACCTGCCACAGCGAATGCGTCGGTTACCTCGGCATCACCAACGAGCCGTGGGTCGAGCAGACCGAGGTCTTCACGAACCTGGCCAACGGCAAACGCTCTGTTCACGTCACTCCGACCGAGGCCGGATTCGAGGACGCGGACGACGACCTGCAGGAGAACTGGCGGCAGGTGTGGGTCAACACCCCGCACCTCCGCAATGCCACCCAGACCGAGGTCAACTCCCTCTCCAAGCAACTCCTTTGCCACGCGGCGTTCGCCTTCCCCAAGCCCGGCGGCGGGCGCTTCGGCGGTCCGACCTGGGACCTGGAGGCATGGCGCTCGGACATCCCCTGGGATGCCGGGGAGGCCTTGCGGACCCAGTGCAACTGGGACTGAGCAGACGGGCTCCCGACGAAAGGCAGACCGGCTGCGGGACCAGCCAGGCCACGGTCCCGCCGGCCGGGCGGGGCTACCGGGACACCGCCCGGCGGACACCGTACGCGGCGGCGCCGGTGAGAAGGACGGCAGCTCCGGTGATCACGGAGGGCAGCGGGAGGGCGAAGGCCAGGACGAGGCAGCCGGCCAGGCCGGCGACGGGGATGATCCGGGCCGGGCGGCCTTCGGCGGAGGTCAGGGTCCAGGCGGAGGCGTTGGCGATGGCGTAGTACGCCAGGACGCCGAAAGAGGAGAACCCGATCGCCCCGCGTACGTCCGTGGTCGCGGCCGCCACGGCGACGACGGCGCCGACGAGGAGCTCGGCCCGGTGGGGGACCTTGAAGCGCGGGTGCACGGCGGCCAGGGCGTGGGGGAGGTGGTGGTCGCGGGCCATGGCCAGGGTGGTGCGGGAGACGCCGAGGATGAGGGCGAGCAGCGAGCCGAGGGCGGCGACGGCCGCGCCGACGCGTACGACGGGGACGAGCCAGCCGGCGTCTGCCGCCCGCGCGGCGTCCGTGAGCGGGGCCTCGGCGGAGGCGAGTCCGCCGGGGCCGAGGACGAGGAGGACGGAGACGGCGACGAGGGCGTAGACGACGAGGGTGATGCCCAGGGCGACCGGGATCGCGCGAGGAATGGTGCGGGCCGGGTCGCGGGCCTCCTCGCCGAGGGTGGCGATGCGGGCGTAACCGGCGAAGGCGAAGAACAGCAGCCCGGCCGCCTGCAGCACACCGGCCGCCGTGGCATCGGCGCCGATCTCCAGACGGGCCGCATCCACCCCGCCGGACGTCAGGGAGGCGGTCGCGACGGCGGCGAGCACCGCCAGGACGACCGCGACGATGACGCGGGTGAGCAGAACGGACTTCTGGATGCCCGCGTAGTTGACCGCGGTCAGGGCCACCACGGCGGCCACCGCGATCGCGTGCGCCTGGCCCGGCCAGACGTAGGAGCCGACGGTCAACGCCATCGCCGCGCAGGAGGCGGACTTGCCCACGACGAATGCCCAGCCCGCCAGGTAACCCCAGAAGGGGCCGAGCCGCTCCCGCCCGTAGACGTAGGTGCCGCCCGAGGCCGGGTAGAGGGCGGCGAGCCGGGCGGAGGAGGTGGCGTTGCAGTAGGCGACGACGGCGGCCAGGGCGAGTCCGAGCAGCAGGCCGGACCCGGCGGCGCGGGCGGCGGGGGCCAGCGAGGCGAAGATCCCGGCGCCGATCATCGACCCCAGGCCGATCATCACCGCGTCCGGCACGCCGATGTGCCGCTGGAGTTCGCCCGGGGCCGCGGCTGAGGCTCCGCGCGGGGGCTTGCTGCTCACGGCTTGTCTCCTTGCGAACGTGTTCTGCGGTCCGCCGCACGATAAGCGATCGAGGTGAATCCTTCACCGGGAAGGGAAGGCCGTGAGGGCATCGGGGGCGCGTGAACCTGCGCGGTGGCGGTCATGAGCCCCGCGTGCTGCGTCGTGCAGCACACAGGGCGGCCCGCGTGGCCTCAGGCACCCCACAGCCAGAAGCCGTACTCCGCCGATGTGACGAGTCGGCCCAGGCCGAAGGCGAAGGGAACGGGTACGAGCAGGAAGACACCGGTGCGGACCAGGGACGGTCCGACGACGGACACCACGTCGTTGGGATGGGTGGTCGTGAAGAAGTCACGCCAGCGCAGGATGTCACCGAGGCTGCACGCCCAGAAGAACAGCCCGGTCACCAGGAAGACCGCGCCGGTCAGCAGTCCCGGATAGGTGGTCGCTTCCAGCAGGTCGACACGGGCGTCGTGATCCCGCACGACGAACGCGGCGACCACCACGCAGACCGCGGCGCCTGCGCCGTACGCCGCGCCGCGCGCCATGACACTGCCCAGCCGCAGACGCGGTTCGAGTACCCCGTCCGTACCTCTGCTCATGCGGACCATGTGCGTGCCCCCTGTCGTCCCCGCGCCGTCGAGCCGGTCGCTACGACGCGGCGAACTCGACGAACGACGTCCAGCTGTCGGGGGAGACGGCGAGCGCGGGGACGGTGAGGTCCTTGGAGTCGCGGATGTGGACGGTGTGGGGGCAGGTGGCGACCTCTACGCAGTCGCCGCCCTGGCTGCCGCTGTACGTGAACTTGGACCAGGTGAGCGCCAGGTCTCCAGCAGGACGAAGGGGCCGTCCAGCGCCGCGTGGTCCTCGCGGTCCGGGTCCATCAGCTGGATGCGCACGTGCCGTAGCCGCGCCACCTCGGCGAGGTGATGGAGCTGGGCCTTCATCACACGACGGCCGCCGATCGGCCGGGTCGGCACGATCATCTCCATGACGAAGCTGATGTCGGGCAGCGGTCTGCGAGCGCAGCATGTACTTCCTGCTCGCACCCGGGACCGCCGCCGAGCACCGGTGGCCTCCCGGGCTGGAGGCGATGAGCCGGAGCCGTCGCGGGGACGCGTTCGTCGGGGTGCCCGCGCTGGGCGGGGGCACCTGGCCGCTGGACTGGCGGTCGCGGCCCACGGCCCAGGATCCCTTCGTGGACGGTGCGTTGTTGCACGAGATGGCCTGGCTGCGGGCGGGGTGCGCCGTGAGGGAGTGAGCGAGGCTGCCGATGCCCCGGCCTATGCGAGTCCGCCGAGGCTGAGGGCGTCCTCGATCTCGCCGAGCTTCGCTGAGGACAGGGCGCCCGCCCGCTCTGTCAGGTCGTCCCGGGACACGGTGGTCAGCCACGTGCAGGGGGTGAGGCCCGGACGCGGCAACGCGAACCGCAGCACGCCTTCACAGGGCAGTCCTTCCATGGCGCCCACGGCCACTTCGATGGCGAGACCGCTGATGTCGACGCCCGCAGGAGCGACGACCTGCATCACCCGGATCCCGGACCCGTCGTCCCCCGACAGCAGCACGACCGGCCGCCGCTCGTCGTACTCCACCCACCAGATTTCGCCACGTTGCACGTGTCCTCCTGACGCAGGAAGGTGGGCGGACGGAGCGTGATCGAGGCGTCACGTTCTGCGATAGCGTGATCTCCAACATCATGCTCCGCGTGCCGCGTTGTGCGGGTGGCGAACCGTCCAGGTCTTGGCTGCGGCAGGGCGTGAGCGCCGGGGATCTGCGCCGGCGCTCAGCAGCGCGCTGCCGGCGGAAGGGGTGCGTACGGCCTTCGGGTTCCTGGCACACCGGATGGTGGAGAAGCTGCCCCCGAGGCCGGAGGGGACGGCGGAGTCCACGCCTCCGCCGTCGCCTCTGCCCCTGCCCCTCATCGCCTGCGACGGGCCCGGCGAGGTGCACCTGTTCCGGCCGCACGAGTCGTGGGTCACCACCTGTGGGCCCTGCCATCGTGAGCAGCAACGCGCCCACTGGGCCGACCTGATGGCCCGTGCCGAGGCCCACCCCGCGCCCCCGCCGCCCACCTGGCGGGAGCGCGTTGCCAGCGAGATCCAGGCGAACGAGGTCGCTTCCGGTTACGGGACCCGGGCCACGGCCACGTAGATGCCGCTGAACTCCTGGGTGGGCGCGGGCGTTCCGTTGAACCACTCCGGGGCCTTCACCAGGCCGGGCGCGACGATCTCCAGGCCCTCGAAGAACCGCGAGAACTCCTCGCGGCTCCGCAGGGCCAGCTGGATGCCGCCCTTCTTGTACTCGTCCTCGCTCTGCTGCCCGATCTCCTCGTTCACATCGGACGCGCCGTGGGACAGCACGACGTAACTGCCGGGCGCCATGGCGTCGGTGAACGTACGGATGATGTCGATCGGCTTCTCGGCGTCGGGGAGGAAGTGGAGGAGGCCGAGGAGTGACAGGGCGATCGGGCGGTCGAAGTCCAGGGTCTCGCGGGCCGCGTCGAGGATGATCGCGGGCTCGCGGACATCCGCGTGGACGTAGTCCGTCACGCCCTCCGGGCGGCTGACCAGCAGCGCTTCCGCGTGGCGCAGGACGATGGGGTCGTTGTCGCAGTAGACGACCCGGGCGGAGGGGCGGATCTCCTGCGCCGTCTGGTGCAGGTTCGGCTCGGTGGGGATGCCCGTCCCGATGTCCAGGAACTGCGTCACACCCTCGCCCGCCAGCCAGGCCGTCGCCCGGTTCATGAAGGAGCGCTGCTGCCGGGCGCCGACCTTCGCCTCGATGGGCAGGAGTTCGGCGACTTGCTGGTCCACCGGGTAGTTGTCCTTGCCACCCAGCAGTGCGTCATAGACCCGGGCCGAGTGCGGCTTGCTGGTGTCGATCGGGGGGTGAGGCGCCTGTGCCGTCATACCGAACTCCAGATAACGCGTGGTGTGGACCAATCAGTTGACGCAGTCTGCCACAGCAACACCAGCCGCACGCAGGGGTGTTCGATCGTCGGCGGAGGCTGGGAGGGGAGGATCCGGCCACGGGTTCCCTCGTGTGCTGTTTCTCGATCCACCCGTGACCGTGGCGTTGCGGTGGCCGTGAGTCTGCTCACCCGCGCCGGTCGACGCTTTGACCTCGTACGCCCTGCCCGCCCAGGATCGGCGGTGTGAACCCTGACGTGCCCCAGCCGCCGCACTCGTCCTCCTCGCCTCCGCCGTCGCCCTGGGCCCCGCCGTCGTCGGCACCCGAGCCGCCGCGCCCGTCACCCTGGGCCCCGCCGTCGTCGGCGGCCGAGCCGCCGCCCCCGCCCGCCCCGGCCTGGCCGGCCTCGCAGAGCGGGCAGGGCTGGGACAGACCCCCGGAGTGGAGCCGCCCGCCGACCGGGCCGGTGCGGGCGCCCTCCGGGTCCCGCTACGACGAGCAGGGGCGCAACGGGCACGGCGGACGGTTCGGCTGGATCGGCGAGCTGTCCGCCGTCGTGGGGCTGGTCCTGCTGGCCGTCGTGGTCGTCAGCATCGTCGGCCTGGTCCTGGCCGAACTGCTGGACGCGACCCCCGCGGACCCGGACAGCGACCGGTTCTTCGAGGACCCCGTCGCCGATCTGGTCGTCCAGCTCCTCGGCATCGCGATCGCCATACCCATCGTCCTGTGGGGCGCCCGCGTGATCGGCCGGCGGCCCGCCGGGACCGTGTCCTCCGTCGTCGGGCGGCTGCGCTGGGGCTGGCTCGGGCGGTGTGCCGCCGTGGGCTTCCCGCTGATGGCCGTGCAGATCGGCGTGCTCATCGCGTGGACCTGGAACGACGAGCCGGTCGGGGAGTCGGGGAGCGGCTTCCCGGGGTGGCCCGTCTTCCTGCTGAGCCTGGCCGTGATCCTGGCGCTCGTCCCGTTCCAGGCCGCCGCCGAGGAGTACGTCTTCCGGGGCTGGCTGGTCCAGGTGGTCGGCCGCGTCGCGCGCACGCCCTGGCCCGCCGTCGCCGTCGCGTCCCTGCTCTTCGCCCTGGCCCACGGGTTCGGCGAGCTCTCCGGATTCCTCCTGCTGCTGTACTCGGCCCTGTGGTGGGGCTGGCTCGTGATCCGTACCGGTGGACTCGAAGCCGTGATCGTCATGCACGTCGCGAACAACCTGCTGGCCTTCGGCCTCGCGGCCGGCTTCGGCGAACTCGCCAGCACCGAGACCGCCGCCGACGCCCCTTGGCAGGCCATGGTCGCCGAGCTCGTCTTCGCCCCGCTGTACTGCCTCACCGTGGCCCGGATCGCCGACCGCCGCGGGATCGAGCGGGTGAGCCCCTGACCCCCCGGGGCTGACCGTACGGCCAGCACCGCCCGTACGTCCTCGACCGAGGCGCACCGGGGACGGACCGCGCGTCACGGTGACGCCGGAGGGGCCGTACCGGGCGCAGGCCCGGGACCGGGCGACCGGGCAACTGGTCTGCACGCCGGCCAGCTTCCAGTCCGTACGGGAGGCGGAGGTCCGGGAGGACGATGTCGAGGTGACGATCCGCCCGGGGGAGGGCCCGGAGCTGGGGCCGCTGCGGTGCGCGGAGTACTTGGACCGGTGAGGGCGCCGAGGAGCGCGGAGGGCCGCTTGGGGGCACGCCCCGGCCCCGTGGAAAGCTGACGCGACAGGATCGGCCGAGCGGCCGACCTGAACCAGGACCGGGGGAATCGTGGAGAGTACGCGGCTGTGGAAGTCCTGCGTCCCGGTGGCGGCGAACCTGCTGCTCGGGATTCCGGCCATCGTGCCGGCCTTCCTGATCTGGTACGTGCTGTCCAACGGGCCCCTGGCGGAGCTGGGGTGGACGGATCGGGAACCGACCGAGAACGACGGCATGTGGCTGTGGCTGGTCATCGTCGTCCCGGTGGTGGCCTGCTTCGGAGGTCTGTGGACCCTGCTCAACCTGTGGATGCGGCGCAGGCTGCTGGCTGCCGCGCCCCCCGGCCCGTACTGGTCGCTGGCGCTGACGCTGACCCTCACCCCGTATCTGCTGGGCGTCGCCTTCGGCTGAGGAGCGCGGCGATCGGACCGGTTCGGATTCAGAACTCCACGGTCAGCTGCGCGCGGACGTGCGCCCGCAGCACCCCCGCCATGTCCGTCGTGCAGTCGCTGATCAGCCACTGGATCTGGAGGCCGTCCATCAGCGCGATGAGCTGCTGCGCGGCGGCCGACGGGTCGATGTCGTCGCGGAGTTCGCCCGCCTCCCGGGCCTGGACGTAGGCGCGTTCGGTGTTGGCGACGGACGTACGGTAGCGGGCCTCGAAGTACGCGTGGGCCGGGTGGTCGGGGGCCGTGGCCTCCGCCGCGACCACCGAGAACAGCTCGACGATCCCGCGCCGCTTGGCGTTCAGCTCGGCGAGGTCCACCAGTCGGCGCAGATGGTCCACGCCCCGGGTGACGCCGAGCGCCAGCCACTCGTCGTCCACGTCGTCGCGGCGCTGGAGGACCGCGAGGAGCAGCGCCTCCTTCGTCGGGAAGTGGTGCAGGAGCCCCGGGTGGGAGATGCCGCAGCGGGTGGCGATGACGCGCAGCGACGCGCCCCGGTAGCCGGCCTCGCCGAACAGGGTCATCGCCTGGTCGAGGATCTCGGTCCGCTTGGCCCGGCCCTTGGCATAGCCGCGCTGCGTTCCCGGGGTCACGCGTATTCACCCGCTGTCATCGCCACGCCTCTCTCGTTCCGCCCCAGATTCTCACAGGGGTGAATACTTACCAAGCGGTCGGGATTGAGCGTACGGTACTGCGAGTGCCGTCGTGGCCGTCGTGAAAGGAAGTCCTGTGGGTCTCAAGCCGCCGTATCTCGACCCCGCGCTGCCCGTCGTGGAGCGGGTCGCCGACCTCCTCGGGCGCATGACGCTGCCCGAGAAGGTGGGCCAGATGCTCCAGCTCAACGCCAAGGAGGGCGTGCGGCACCTCGTCGAGGACCTGCACGCGGGCTCGATCCTGCACGCGTCCCCGGCGCGGGTGCGCGAGGCCGCCGAACTCACCGCGAGGACCCGGCTGCGCATCCCGCTGCTCGTCGCGGAGGACTGCATCCACGGGCACTCCTTCTGGGAAGGGGCCACGATCTACCCGACGCAGCTCGGGATGGCCGCCACCTGGGACCCGGAGCTGGTGGAGCGGATCGCGCGGGCGACGGCGGTGGAGGTCGCGGCGACCGGGGTGCACTGGACGTTCTCGCCGGTGCTCTGCATCACCCGGGACCTGCGGTGGGGCCGGGTGAGCGAGACGTTCGGCGAGGACCCTTTCCTGATCGGTGAGTTGGCCTCCGCGATGGTGCGCGGCTACCAGGGCGAGGGTCTGGACGACCCGACCGCGATCCTGGCCTGCGCCAAGCACTTCGCCGGGTACTCCGAGACCCAGGGAGGCCGTGACGCCAGCGAGGCGGACATCTCGCGCCGCAAGCTGCGTTCCTGGTTCCTGCCGCCGTTCGAGCGGGTCGCGAAGGAGGGCTGCCGGACCTTCATGCTCGGCTACCAGTCGATGGACGGCGTGCCGATCACCGTCAACAACTGGCTGCTGAACGAGGTGTTGCGCGGTGAGTGGGGATACACCGGCACCCTGGTCACCGACTGGGACAACGTCGGCCGCATGGTGTGGGAGCAGAAGGTCCACGCCGACTACGCGCAGGCCTCGGCGGCTGCGGTCCGCGCGGGCAACGACATGGTGATGACCACGCCGAACTTCTTCGAGGGTGCCCAGGATGCGGTCGCCCAGGGCCAGTTGACGGAGACGGATATCGACGCCGCCGTACGCCGCATCCTGACGCTCAAGTTCGAGCTCGGCCTCTTCGAGAACCCGCGCCACCCCGACGCCGACCGGCAGGCGGAGGTCATCGGCACCGGGGCGCACGCGGCGCTGAACCTGGAGGCGGCCCGCCGCTCGCTGGTGCTGCTGACGAACGACGGCACGCTGCCGTTCGCGGGCGGCCTGGAGGTCAAAGGGGAGGGGCGGGCCACGGGACCCGGCCCCCGTACGGTCGCGGTCATCGGCCCCAACGCGGATGACGCGCAGACCCAGTTGGGCGACTGGGCGGGCTCCTCCGGGCAGGCGGACTGGCTCCCGGACGGCCAGCCGCGCGCCATGATCCGTACGGTCCTCGACGGCTTCCGCGACCACGTGCCCGCCGACTGGACCGTCTCGTACGCGCCCGGCGCCCGGATCCTGGACGTCGGGCCCGACCCGGAGGGGGAGTTCTTCCCCGACGGGCAGCCCCGCCCCGAGGTCGTCCACCCGGCCGCCCCCGATGCGGAGCTGATCGCCGAGGCCGTCGCCGCCGCCGAGGCCGCCGACCACGTCGTGGCCGTCGTCGGCGACCGGATCGAGCTGATCGGCGAGGGCAAGTCCACGGCCACCCTCGAACTCGTCGGCGACCAGGTCGCGTTGCTGGACGCGCTGGCAGCCACGGGGAAGCCGCTGGTCGTCGTGGTCATCAGCTCCAAGCCGCTGGTGCTGCCGCCGTCCGCGCTGGACGCGGCGGCGATCGTGTACGCGGCCAACCCGGGCATGCTCGGCGGCCGGGCGGTGGCCGAACTGCTCCTCGGGCTGATCGAGCCGACCGGGCGGCTGCCGCTGTCCTTCGCCCGGCACGCGGGCCAGCAGCCGACGTACTACAACCAGGTGCGCGGCCAGCACGGTACGCGCTACGCGGACCTCACCCAGCGCCCGGCGTTCGCGTTCGGCGAGGGGCTGAGCTATTCGACGGTCGCCTACACGGACCTGGAGGTGCTGACGGCGGTGGTCGACGAGTCGGAGACCGTACGGGCCCGGGTCACGGTGACCAACACGGGCGCGCGGCCCGCACTGGAGACGGTCCAGGTGTACGTGAGCGACACGGTGACGTCGGTGACCTGGGCGGAGAAGGAGCTGAAGGCCTACCGGCAGGTGGCGCTGGCCCCGGGGGAGTCGCGCGAGGTCCCCTTCGAGCTGCCGGTGGCCGACTGCACGCTCGTGGACGCGGACGGCGTACGCACGGTGGAGCCGGGCCGCTTCGAACTGCTGGTGGGCCCGTCGTCCCGGGACGAGGTACTGCTGAGAGGGGAGTTCACGGTCAAGGGCTGAGCCTGAGCCCTGGACGGTGGGCGGCGGCGCCCGCCGGCGGGACCGCCCCGCGCGCGATCGCGGGAGCGGTCCCGTCGGTGCGGCCCGGGGTTCTGGAACTGCCGGGGGGCGTCAGCGGACCTCGAAGAAGTCCACGTTGTGCCGGTTGACCTTGATGCCGAGCTTGACGAAGCCGCCCTTGCCGTCGTCGCCCGCGTACTTGCCCCAGTACTGGCAGTGGAAACCGGTCTCGGTCTCCTCGTCCACGGCCTTCGCCACCGGCAGCTCTTCGCAGGAGAGCTTGCTGATGTCGGTACGGCCCTTGTGGGAGGTCCAGAGTCGGTCGTAGGCGTTCTTGGCGACCAGGAGGCCCTGTTTCGGGGTGCTGTTGTAGAACGTCAGGAAGCTGCCCGGCTTGTACTTCTCGCTGATCTCGATCTCGTACGGGACGGTCGCGCCCTCGTAGGTCACGTTGCAGATGCTGACGGCGCTGGCCTTCTGCGTCACCCCGTCGGGGCAGTTCGCACTGGTCTTCCCCGGCACCTTGAGGCGGCCGAGCAGGTCTTCCTGGAGCTTGTGCTCGACCTTCTCGGTGAACGACGCCCCGTTGGCGGGCTTCGGGAGGACCTTGAGCTTCGGGTCCGAGCTGGAGGCGACGACGTCGGCCTGCGGACCGGTCACCGGCACCGCGAGGTCCGCGCCCGGCTCCGGAGCCTTGGCCTCCTCGCTGGGGGCCTTGCCGGCGGCGCCCCCCGACCCGGAGGTGCGGGCGGAGTCGTCGCCCGAGGAGGAGCCGCAGCCGGCCACGAGAATGCCGACGGCGGCCAGCCCGATGAGGTTCTTCGAGATACGCATAAGCGGAGCCTAAGTTGCGCCTGTGACAACCCTGTGCGGCCGAGGAGGCCGTTGTGACCCCGAGGGAGCGCGGCCAAAAGAGGCGCGAAGGGCGGAGAACGGGATATTCCGGTTTGCGTTCCGTGCGTTCTGTGCGGGTGATGGTGGCTCAGTCGGGAAGGACTCGTACCGCGAATGTGACGGTCGGCTTCCGTCGGTTCCTGGAGCGGCCGGAGTGGCCGTCCCCGCAGGCGCACTCCACGGCTTCCCGCCCGGTGCCGTCACGGGCCGCCGTCGGTCCTGGTGAGCACGTACAGGTCCCAGGAGTCCGGGTCGCCGATGTACTGGTAGAGGGTGGGCCGACTCGCCGTGCCGCCGACATACCAGAGGTCGAAGCCGCACGGGTCGACGGTGACGTCCACCTCCTGCGACCAGGTGCCCCCGCCGGGTTCGTACGTCCAGGTGCCCTGCCCCGAACAGCGGGAGTCCGCGCCCTCCGGACGGTCCGGATCCGTGGAGTCGCCCTCCGGGCCCCAGCCGCCGAGGTCGTCGTCGATGTCCACGGCGGTGACGTGCCCGTCCGCCGTGAAGGTGACCGTCCCGCCCTGCCCGTCGGACCAGCGTCCGACGATGTCCGCCGAGGCGAGCGCCGGTGGCCGGTACTCCTTGAGCACCCCCGTCCCCAGACCGACACCGCCGAGGACGGCGGTGAGTACGACGGCGGCCACGCCCCCCAGGATCACCGGCTTGAAGATCCGCTCCCGGCGCGAGCGCCAGAGCAGTGCCGGGACGGTGATGGTCGCCGTGGTGAGGAACCACCCCACAGCGGCGGCGGCAGGGTCCGCGCCGCCGGACACCGCGACGACGGACCCGACGAGCGCGAGGGAGACGGCCGCCGCGGCCGGCGGAACCCACCACCACGCCTCACGCCCGCCGAGCCTGCGTCCCAGTACGTCGCCGAGCCGGGCGGCCGGGAAGACGAGGGCCACGGACACGGCGCCCGCGACCATGATCCCGAACACCGCGACCACGGGCAGGAACAGGATGAACATCGCCGAGCCGCCGCCTGCGTTCGGCGACTCCCGCGTGATGCCGTACACGACGGCCACGACGACCGCGAGCATCCCCTCCAGGATCAGCACCAGCATCGAGAGCAGCAGCGACAGCCCGAAGAGCCGCTTCTTCTCCGGTCTTCCTGACTTCTCCATCGTCAGTCCCCCTCGCGCACGCCGATGTCTGTGCGGCACGCCCGCTCGGGGCGGCAGCTGCCGTCATCGTGTCAGAGCTGTTTGAACGCGTTCAACGCAGGGTCGGTGTTGCTCCGAGTGCGCCCGGCGCCCGCTCGGGGCGCGCAAATCGGGCGCGTAAAGAAGAAGCGTTTCCGCGTACGGGTATTACCCCGTACGGGTGTGGCGCGGCCGTCCGGACGGCGGTGGGGCGAGCACAATGGGGCGGCGGTTCGTGCAGAGGCGCGCAGGCCCCTCTCCCGCACCTTGCGCTCAAGGAGGACCGGTGGCGGACAGCTGGACGGTTCAGCGGACCGGGCCCGGGGACGCCGCGCGCACGCAGGCGCGGGAACAACTTCTGGAAGCGGCCAGGGAGCTGTACGGCGGCAACGGATACCGGGCGACGGCCGAGCACGACGTGTGCGAGGCGGCCGGTGTGCCGATCGAGGTGCTGCGCCAGGAGTACGGGTCACGGGAGGGGCTGCTCATCGCCCTCCACAACCGGGTCACGACGACCGGCCTGCGGGCGGCCGAGCGCGCCCTGCTGACCGAGGGCATCGACGAGTGCTCGATCGAGGAACGGGTCCGGCTGCTCTTCGACGCGTACGTGGAGGCCGTCACCAGCGATCCGCGCGAGGCCCGCGTGACGTTCGTCGAAGTGCTGGGCGTGAGCGCCGTGGTGGACGAGCACTGCAAGCTCTGGCGGGCGCTGTGGACGGAGTTCCTGACGGGGGAGGCGGAGCGGGCGGTGGACCGGGGCGAGGCGGAGGACCGGGATCACCGGGTCGACGTGATGGTGATGGTCGGCACGGTCCACGAACTGATGGCCCACCACGCCCGCCGCTGCCGCCGCGCCCGCCCCGGCGAGGTCTCGGGCGAACTGACCCAGCTGGCGCTGACGATGCTCGGGTCGCAGCGGAGCGGGTGAGGGTCGGCCCGTGCGGGCCGTGGTCCGGGTCACCGAGGCCCTGATGGGCGGCGCGCAGCGGCGTTGTCGACCTTCCGGAAGTGAAGCCGGTCCGATGACGGCCGCGCGTCAGACCGGGGCCGGGGCCGAGACCTGCGCCGGCACCCGCGCCGCGGGCCCGACCGCGTACGGGCCGCCCAGCCCCCACGCCTGGTGCATCGCGTCCGCGAACGCCGCCGCCAGCAGGTGTTCGCCGCTGGGGCCGGGGTGCGTGCCGTCGTACGTGTCCGTGTGGATGTCGTAGCCCGGCGGGCGTGAGGCCAGCAGGAGGGGGGAAGTGGGGGTGTCCAGGTCCGCCACCGCCTTGGCCAGGAGTTCGTTGAAGCGGGCGCAGGAGGCGGCGAAGTGGGCGTCCGTCTCGGCCCGGATGTTCGGTATCACCGGGAGCAGGACCATGCGCAGCCGAGGGTTCGCCGTGCGGGCTGCCCTGATGAACGCGCGGGCGTTCGCCGCCGTCTGCTCGGCGTCCGTGTAGAAGCCGAGGTCTATCAGGCCCAGCGAGACCAGCAGGACGTCCGCGTCCGTCTCGCGCACCGCCTCCGCGATCACCGGGGCCATGTGCAGCCAGCCCTCGCCCCAGCCGGACAGATGGCGGCGGGCGGCGGGCGGGAAGGACGGGTCGGCGTACGCGTGGGAGAGCGGGGCGTCCGCCCCGGCGTCGTACAGCGTCGAGCGCGGGCCGACGATCTCGTACGGGAGGGCGGGGAACGCCTCCAGGTGCTGCCACATCCGGTAACGCCAGGTGAAGTCGCCGGCGTGCCCGATGGTCATGGAATCGCCGACGAAGAGGAAACGCATGGCGTCATCATGGCCGATCACGGCTCCGGCCTGCGACGTGACGATGGACACTTGGGCCATGCGTTCGTATCCGACCGGCCCGACGGGCACCCGTGCTGCCGCCCTCGCCGCTGCGCTTCTGCTGTTCGCCGGGGCCGGTCCCGCCGTGGCCGACGACGGGCGGCCCGACCGTGACTTCACGATCGAGGACCCCCGTATCACCGAGTCCAGCGGCCTCGCCGCCAGCCGCGCCCACCCCGGCGTCTACTGGACGCACAACGACAGCGACGACGGCCCCTACGTCTTCGCCGTCGACTCCCGCACGGGAAAGACCCTCGCGACCATCACCATGCGGGGCGTGGGGGAGCCGAGGGACGTTGAGGGTGTCTCCATCGGGCCTGACGGCCACATCTACGTCGGTGACATCGGGGACAACCTGGACGGCTCGTGGAGCCACGTCTGGATCTACCGCTTCCCCGAGCCGAAGGAACTGCGCGACGCCACCGTCGACGCCGTCCAGTACGACGTGAAGTACGCCGACGGGGCCCGCAACGCCGAGGCGCTGATGGTCCACCCGAAGACCGGCCGCGTCTACATCGCCTCCAAGAACGAGGACGGCGGCGGCCTCTACGAAGGGCCCGCGAAGCTGACCGTCGGGGCCGTGAACACGTTCCGGAGGGTCGACGAGGTGCCGTGGGTCACGGACGGCGCCTTCTCGCCCGACGGTAAGCGTCTGGTGCTGCGTTCGTACTTCAGCGCCCGCGAGTACGCCTTCGAGAACGGCCGCCTCGGCGAGGACCGGTCCGTCGCCGCCCCGTTCCAGCGGCAGGCCGAGTCCGTGACGTACACGGCGGACGGCTCGGCCCTGATGTTCGGCTCGGAGGGGGCGGGCAGTGAGGTCGTCCGGGTGGAGGTGGAGGGCGGCGGGTCCGGGAGCGGCCAGGAGCAGGAGAAGCCCGCAGGA
>NZ_QWFA01000091.1 GCF_003501885.1 Streptomyces globisporus | reverse complement strand
CCCCGCCCCTCCGTCATCTCGCACACCCTCAGGTGATCACTCATGCTCACGAACACCCCGCCCTCCGCGCCCACGGACTCCTCCCCCGACTCCCAACTCGCCGTCGCCGAAGCGCTGATGGCCCTGCTCCGCGACACCACCACCGAGCCGCGCCCCGACATCCAGCTGGAGGCGCTGACCCTGGCGGTCTCCGCCGACCTGCCCGTCCTGCTGTGGGGCGAGCCGGGGATCGGCAAGACCGCGGCGCTCACCCAGCTCGCCGCCTCCCTGGACCTGCCGCTCACCACGGTCATCGCCAGCGTGCACGAGCCGTCCGACTTCTCCGGGCTGCCCATCGTCGGCGACGACCCGGCCGAACAGGGCGTGCCGATGGCCCCGCCGGACTGGGCCGTTCGCCTCGTACGGGCGGGAAAGGGGCTGCTGTTCCTCGACGAGCTCTCCACCGCACCGCCCGCCGTCCAGGCCGCGCTGCTGCGCCTCGTACTGGAGCGGCGGATCGGTGCGCTGCAACTCCCGCCCGGGGTAAGGATCGTGGCGGCGGCCAATCCGCGGTCGTCGGCGGCCGACGGCTGGGAGCTGAGCCCGCCGCTCGCCAACCGGTTCGTCCACCTCCAGTGGACCCACGACCACGAGGTCGTCGTACGCGGACTCGCCGGCTCCTGGCCCCGCGCGACGCTGCCCCGCCTCGACCCCGAAAAGCTGCCCGAGGCCGTGGACTTCGCCCGGCGCGCGGTGTGCGGGCTGCTCTCCGCCCGGCCCACGCTCGTCCACCGGCTGCCCACCACGGAGACCCGCCGGGGCGGCCCGTGGCCGTCGCCGCGCAGCTGGGACATGACGCTGAATCTGATCGCCTTCGCGACCGCCGCCGGCTCCTCCAGGGAGGTGCTGTCCCTGCTGGTCAGGGGAACGGTGGGGGACGGCCCGGGCCTGGAACTGCTGGCGAGCCTGGATCGGATGGACCTTCCGGACCCCGAGGACCTCCTCGCCGATCCGGCGAACGCCGTTCTGCCCGAGCGCGGCGATCTCCGGCAGGCGGCGCTGGACGGGGTCGTGGCGGCGGTCCGTACCCGCCCGGACAGGGCCCGCTGGGACGCGGCGTGGGCGCTGCTCGTCCGGGCGCTGGAGACCGGGGCCCCCGACCTGGTGGTCGTTCCCGCCACGGCCCTCGCCTCGGTGCGCCAGGAGGACTGGGACGTACCGGCGGCCGTCGAGCACCTCGCCGGAGTGGTCTCCCTGTCCCAGCGGGCGGACCGGGCGGCGGACCGGGTGGCCCGTTTCGGGGCGAAGGCGGGCCGATGACGACGACGGACGCGCCGAGCGCGCTCGACCTGGACAAACTCTTCGCCGCCCGGCTCCAGGCGGCCCGGGCCCGCCCCTATCTGGCCACGGCCCTGTTCGCCCTGCACACCGTGGAGTCGCGGGAGGTCCCGACCATGGCAGTCGACCGGTACTGGCGGTGTTACGTCTCGCCGGGCTTCGTCGCCCGCACCCCGGTGGAGGAGCTGGCCGGGGTCTGGGTCCACGAGGTGTCGCACCTGCTGCGCGACCACCACGGGCGCAGCGACCGGGTCGCCCGCCAGCGCGGGCTGACCGGCCCGGGGGAGCGGCTGCGGATGAACATCGCCGCCGACTGCGAGATCAACGACGACGTGTACGGCGACGGCCTGGCCCGCCCGAAGGGCGCCGTCTACCCGTCGACGCTGCACCTGGAGCCCGGCGAGCTCATGGAGGACTACCTGTACCAGTTCCGCCTCGGCTCGCGCACCCAGAACCTCGCCTGGCTGGACTGCGGGAGCGGCGCCGACGGGCTGGAGAGGGAATGGGACCTGGGGCCCGACGGCGCGCACGGGCTCAGCGCGCACGAACAGGACGCGGTCCGCTTCCGGGTGGCGCAGGGCATCACGGGCCGGCCGGGAAACGCCTCGAAGGGGTGGAAGCGGTGGGCGGAGGAGGCGTTCCATCCTCCGCAGCCCTGGAGGGAGTTGCTGGGCGCCGCCGTCCGCTCGGCCGCATCGGGCCCCGGCGCGGGGGAGGACTACACGTACGGGCGGCCCTCGCGCCGCTCCACCGGACTGCCCGGCGTCGTCCTGCCGAGCCTGCGCCGCAGACCGCCCCGGGTCTCGGTCGTCATCGACACCTCCGGCTCGGTCAGCGACGCCGAACTCGGCAGCGCCCTCCTCGAAGTCGCCGCCATCTCCAGCGCGGTGGGCGGCCGCCGCGACCTGGTCACCGTCCTCGCCTGCGACGCGGCGACCCGGGTCGTGCACCCGCTGTGCCAGGCCGAAGGCATCTTGCTGGTGGGCGGTGGCGGCACGGACCTGCGTGCGGGCTTCGCCAAGGCGCTCCGGTCCCATCCCCGACCCGACGCCATCGTCGTCCTGACGGACGGCCAGACACCGTGGCCCTCAGCACAACCGGCGTGCCGCACGGTCATCGGCCTGTTCCCGAGGGACCACGGGCGCGGCTCCTGGAGCGAGGACAACCCCGATCACGTCCCTCGCCGGCCGCCCGCGTGGGCGCGGGTGGTGGAGATCGGTTGAACGGAAACCGCCTGTTCAGGGCCTGATGGCATGATCGGTACGTGACCAGTGAACCCCGCCCGTCCGGTGCCCCGAGGTATGTCCTGTTCGATGTCGACGGTACGTTGATCGACGCTCTGGACAATCAGCGCCTGGTCTGGCGAACGTGGGCCGGGCGCTACGGACTGGACCCCGACGAGGTCTACCGGGTGGCCCTGCGAACCCGGCCGCTGGAGACCTTCGCGCAGGTCGCCCCGGACCACGACCCTCACGCGTGCCTCGCCGCACTGCACGAGCTGGAGGACGAGGACGTCCGCACCGGCGTCTACTCGGCCTTCGACGGCGCCACGGAACTGCTCCAGGCTCTCCGGCCCGGGGCGTGGGCGCTGGTGACATCGAACTATGAGCACCGGGTACGCGGCCGCTTCGCACGGACGGGCCTGCCGGTCCCGGAGACCGTGGTCGACGCGGCCGCCGTGGAGGAAGGCAAGCCGTCGCCCGTGCCGTATCTGCAGGCGGCCGCGCGACTGGGCGCCCGGCCGGAGGACTGCCTGGTCATCGAGGACGCCCCCTCGGGGGTGACGTCCGCGCTGCGGGCAGGGATGACGGTGTGGGGCGTCAACACCCCCACCGCGGTGGCCGGCGTGCACCGCCACTTCGGCACCCTGCGCGAAGCGGCCGGCGCCGTCCTCGCCTTTGCGTCGGGATCTCTTCCCCACCCGCTGGAGGGGGCGGTCACCGGGGAGTGACGTTCCCCACCAGCTCCGCCAGCGCCTCCGCCAGCGTGTCGAGGCCCGGTCCCGCAGGGCCGCCCGGCTCGCTCATGTACGTGTCGCGGCGGATCTCGATCATCAGCGCGGTGACCCGGCGGTCCGTTCCGTAGTGCCGGAGCGGGACGTACGTACCGGCGAACGGGGTGTCGTGCCCGATGCCGTCATGGCCGACACGTCCGCCGAACGCCGCCTCCGCCGCCGCCAGGAGTTCCGGCGGGGTGTGGAACCGGTCGGTGCCCAGGCAGACGGGCGGGCGGGGGCCGGTGCCGTGGAGCTCGTAGGGGAGGGGCTCTGTCGGGTACGAGTGGACGTCGATGATCACGGCGTGGCCCGCGGCGGCGATGCGCGCCTCGACCGCCTCGGTCATGGCGTCGGCGTAAGGGTGGAAGTACGCTTCCAGGAGCGGGGTGGGGTCGTCTTCCGGCGGGCGGAGCGGTTCGCGATGGGTGGTGCGGGTGTAGACGGCGCCCATGCCGACGGCGAGCATCTCCTCCCGCTCGTCCGGAAAGCGTTCGGGGTCGACGACGAGCCGGGACAGGTTGTTGACGAAGCGCCAGGGAGCGACCGGGGCGATCTGCGCCGCAGCCGCAGCAAGTTCGGCCGTGTGGGCGTCAGTGATGTGGTCGAGCTCGCGCTCCAGAGCGGCGTCGTCCGGCGTGATCCCCTGACGCACGTGGTGGGGGATGCGGCGGGAGCCGTGCGGTACGTGGAGGAGGACCGGGGAGTGGGGCGCGCCCGGGGTGAGGGTGAAGGGCTGCTGGGGGTCGCTCACGGGTACTCCTCCTCCTTTGTGCCTTCTTCGTCGCACACCAGTCTCCTGTGCCCGGCGCGAGGTGTGGACCGCCGAGCCGCATGTCGCGCGGTCCGGGCCACCGGCGGCGCCGACCCCAAGGTCCTGCGAGTGCCCGGCTACGCGTCGGCCCCGCCGGCGAGGCGCCGGGGGGCCGTCACGTCAGAGGGCGGCTACTGGCCGGAACCGATCACCGGGTAGTGGTCGGAGAGGTTGGTGTACGTGTACTTCTTGCCCCAGCTGGACACCGTCCACGGGGCGCTCTGCTCCTTGACCACATCGTTCTTCCAGCCCGACGGCTTGGCGTGGCCCGTGCGGTGCAGGACGTGGTCCAGGTCCTCGCGGGGGTCGTCGGGGTAGCGCTCGGAGGCGATGGAGTTGTCGCGGGTGTCGAAGGAGTACGTGTGGCCCGTCCGGGAGTCCGGGGTGGTCAGGCCGGCGTCGGAGAGGAACGATGCGTACTCCGCCGAGTGTCCGTCGACGTTGAAGTCGCCCGCCACGACGACCTGTTCGGAGGCCGGGATGTCCTTCGCGTCGAGGAAGGCGTCCATCTGCTTGAACTGCCTGCTGCGCATCTGCGCCGCCTCGCCCGCCGAGCAGCCGGGGTCGGTCGACTGGGCGTGGGTGCCGACGACGTGGACCCGGGCGCCGTTCACGTTCAGCACCGCGTAGGCGAAGCCCTTGTTCGAGAACCAGTCACCACCGCACGCGTCCTTGAAGACGAACTGCTCCTTGCGCACGATCGGCCACTTGCTGAGGATGGTCACGCCGCCGTCCTCCGGCGTCGTCGCCGAGTAGGAGCCGCCCGTCGCGTCCCAGCCGCTCTTGCTCCGGCCGACCACGGGGGTCTGGTGCGGGTACTGGGCGGCCGCATTGCGCAGCAGCGCGTCGGAGGCGCCGTTGTCGAAGGCCTCCTGGATCACCACGACGTCGTTGCCCTGGAAGAACGACGTCTTCGGGATCTCGGCCGCCCGGTGGTCCTGGCCCCAGTTGGGGTACAGCGTCTTGCTGAAGAGGAACGCGTTGTACGAGAGCACCCGCAGCGACGGGGTCTCGGCAGCCGCTGCCTGCGGGGCGTTCGCGGCGAGGGTGACGGCGGCGAGCGCGGCGGACAGGGTGACGCCGGTCAGACGGCGGAACGCGGTGTTCGGCACGAGGTCTCCTGTGGTCGAGTGGGGGGCGTACCGGGCGACCCCCATCCAAGCAGCGGCAGTTACCCACGGGTAGACATCGGGTGGCACGAGTCTGTCCGATCGGCTGCCATCCGGATCGCGGCCGGATCCCGGCCGGGTGCGCCGACTCCGGTGCGCCGCCGCTCGGGCATGCCCGCGCTCAGGCTGGTCGCTGCTCAGGCGAGGGCGCCGTACACGATCAGGTTGTCCACGGGGTGGCCCTCCGCGTCGAACTCCCCGTCGCAGGTGATGAGCCGCAGCGTGCTGCCCTTCGTCGGGCCGTAGACCTTCTTGGTGGGGAACGCCTTCTTGCTGACCGCCTCCTTCCCCGTGACCGTGAAGCGCAGTGCCTTCCCCGCCCCGTCGCGGACCAGCACCTCGGCGCCCTCGCGGATGTCCTTGAGGTCGTGGAAGACGGCCCGGCCGAAGCGGGTGTCGTTGTGGCCGATCAGTACGGCCGGGCCCGGTGAGCCGGGTACGGATCCGCCGCGGTACCAGCCCGCCGTCATGCCCTTCTCCGCCGGCGGAACCTCGACCGTGCCGTCCGCGTTGAGACCCAGCTCCATGAGGGTGCTCCGTACGCCGAGGGAAGGGATGGTGACCTCCGTGGGAGCCGACCGCTCCGGTTCGTCGGCCCGAGGTGGCGTGGTCGATCCGGAGTCTGCCTCGTCCCGCGCCGATGCGGAGGGGGCGGCGGCCGTGGCCGGGGACGGCTCGGCGGACGAACATCCGACGAGGGCTACGCAGGCCGCGACGGCGGTCAGCAGGGCGGCGGTCCGCCGGAAGCGGTGGGGCGTACGGGGCGACGGCACAGAAGACTCCGGAATCCGGCGGGGCGGGGCGGCGCGGGAGGGGACTGGGTGTGGCGCCGTCCCTGTACGGGGCGGCGCCACAGTCAGCGGTCGGGTCAGCCGTTGTGGCCGGCCGCCGAGCGGCGGCGCAGCACGAGCGTGCCCGCCCCCGCGAGCAGCACGGCCCCGGCCGCTGAACCGGCGAGCATCGCGGTGCTGTCGTCGCCGCTGCCGGCCGGGCGTTCACCGGCGGCGACACCGCCGCGCGGGGTGACCGACGGGGCGGCCTCCGAGGGTGCGGCCTCCTTCGCCGCGGGCGCCGGGCGGTCGCCGGCCGCCACGCCGCCGCGCGGGGTGACCGCAGGAGCGGCGTCCTTCGGGGCCTCCGACGGGGCCTTTGCGGCGGCCTCGTTCCGCTCCGGGGCCGGTGTGGCCTGGGCGGGTGCCGACGGCTTCGGGGAGGCGTCGGCGAAGGCGGCGGCGGACGGGACCAGCACCGCGCCGGCCGCGACAGCGGCGAGGACGGCGGCGCGCAGGGTGGTGCGCGAGGGGAAAGCGGTCATACGGATGGCTCCATTCCAGACTCGGCCCCGTGACGGTCCCGGATGCCGGTTCGCACCGGGGACGGGGCATGCCGCCAGGCTGGCGTGGAGATATGAAGAAGCTGTCAGAACGCTGTGGTCATCGCATCAGGGCCGGATCATCAGTGGCCGGACGGTGGCCTTTTCCCTGGCAGCCGGAGGGCGAACGCCGACCCCTCGCCCTCGGTGCTCGTCGCCTCCACCGTGCCGCCGTGCGCCTCGACCAGTTTGCGGACGATGGCGAGGCCCAGGCCGCTGCCGCCGGTGCGGCGGCTGCGGGACTTCTCGGCGCGCCAGAACCGGTCGAAGACATGAGGGAGGTCGTCCGCGGGAATCCCGGATCCGGTGTCCGTCACCTCGATCACCACCGTCCCGCCGCCCGCTTCGGGGGCGAACGGCTCGGAGGCGCCCGGCCCGGCGACAAGCGGCTCGGTGTCGTCCGGCCCCGCCACGTACGCGCGCAACGTGACCCGTCCGCCCTCCGGTGTGTGCCGTACGGCGTTGGACACCAGGTTGCCCACCGCCTGCCGCAGCCGGACCGGGTCCGCGCTCAGCGCCGGGCCCGGGGTGGTCGCCGTGACGGCGAGCGTGACGCCCGCGTTCTCCGCCCGCGCCTGGTGCGCGGCGGCGACCTGGCCCAGCAGCTCCCGGACCTCGACGGGTTCCGGGTGCAGGCGCAGCGCCCCCGCGTCGGCCGCCGCCAGGTCCTGGAGGTCGTCGATGATGTGCTGGAGCAGCACGGCCTCCTCCAGCAGTGAGGAGACGAACGCCGGGTCGGGGTCGGCGAGTCCGTCCTGGGCGGCCTCCAGCCAGCCCCGGATGTTGCTCAGCGGGGTGCGCAGCTCATGGGCGACATCGCTCACCATCGCCTTGCGCTGGTCCTCCAGCCGGGCCCGATGGGCCGACATGTCGTTGAACGCGGCCGCCAGCCGGCCGACCTCGTCGTCCCCCGACACGGGCACCGACGCCGGCTGCTCCCCGTCCCGCATCCGCTGCGCGGCGCCGGTCAGCGCGTGCAGCGGACGTACCAGCCGGGCTCCCGCGAACACCGACGCGCCCACCGTGAGGGCCAGCACGAGCGCGGCGGCTCCGGCGATCCTGGCGGTGTTCGTGGGGGAGAGGTCGAAGCCGGGCAGCGTCGCGCCGCCCTCGTCGCCGATGAAGAGGAGGGCGGGGGAGGCCACGTACGAACTGAGCTGTTCGCTCCGGGCCGTGCCCACACACGATGCGATGGCCCGGTCGTTCTCCCCGGTCCGCTCCGGCATCTCGACCGACGGCGCGGCCTGCTCCGCCGGGGCGTCGCGCGGCGCGGGAACCGGCTGCGGCGCGAGCGCCCCGGGTTCGCCCGGCACGGCCACCGGGACCGGATCGCCCCAGGACAGATCGTTGTTCAGCCGTACGCCCTCGCGGCCCTGGCGCTTCAGGCAGGCGTCGGCCAGCTCGGTGAGCGCGTCGAGCGCCTTGCGTTCCGAACGGGTCGGCGCGTCCAGGGCGGCGAGATCGCAGCGGGTCCCGAGCGCGCGTTCGGGGTCGTTGCCCACGATCTGCACCCGGGGGCGGCCGCTCGCGCCGACCACCACGTCCGAGGCGATACCCGCCCGGTTCAGGCACGCCACCTGGTCGTCGGCCGTCCGCCGCAACGCCCGGCTGTCGGCCGACGAGAGCCGGAAAGGACCCACCGCCCGGGGGTCGATCCGGTCGGCCGCCGTTCCCTGGCCGTCGGCGCCGCGCGCGGCCAGAACGGTATCCACGGACAGCGGGTCGACCACGGCCGACGCCTGCGGCGGGAGCGCCGGGGCGGTCGGCCCGGTGGCGGAGTCCGCGAGCGGCTGCCGGCCCTGCGTGGTCAGGGCGACCCGGCGGCCCGACTCCCGCGCCAGCTTCCGGACCGTCGCCCCGACCCCGTCCCAGGTCGGATTCCGGGCGGCGTACTCCAGCAGGGTGTCGTAGATCCGGGCGTCCGCGGTGAGGTTCTGCCCCTGCTCCTGCCTGATCGCGCCCGAGGTGGTCTGCACGGCGATCCAGGCGGTGGCCGCCACCGAACACGCGGCGACCAGCGCCGAGACGGCGAGCAGCCGCCCCAGCAGACTCCGCCGCAGCGGCAGCCGTGCTCGATCCGGCCGCCGCAGCGGCGGTCGTGCCCGGTCCGGCCGGAGCGGCGACAGCCCGGCCCCGTCCGGCTCCTGCTGCCGGGCGCCGTGCCCCCGTGGCCTACGCACGCCGGGCCGTGGCCTTCGCCGGGTCGGTCAGTTTGTAGCCGACGCCGAAGACGGTGAGCAGCCGCTCCGGCCGCCGAGGGGCCCGCTCGATCTTCTTGCGCAGGTTCATGACGTGCACGTCGACGGTCCGGGCGCTGATGTAGCGGTCGAACCCGTGGAGTTCCTCCAGGAGCCGCTGCCGGCTGAACACCCGGTCCGGGCCCGCCGCCAGGGCGGCCAGGATCCGGAACTCGCCCGGCGTGCACTCCACCGTGCGGCCGCCCACCGACACCAAGTGCCGCTCCGGGTCGACCACGAGTTCGCCGACGCGCAGCACCGGGTCCTCGGCCACCGGTTCCGGGGCGGCGGGGCGCCGGGTCCGCCGCAGCAGGGTGCGGACCCGGGCCATCAGCTCGCGCGGGCTGTAGGGCTTGGTCATGTAGTCGTCGGCGCCGAGGTCGAGGCCGAGCAGCAGATCGTCCTCGGTCGACCGCGCGGTCAGCATCAGCACGGGCAGTTCGCGGTCCTCGGACCGCAGCACCCGCACCACGTCCAGGCCGTCGGCCCGGGGCATCATCACATCGAGAACGAGCAGGTCGGGTTCCCGGTGCCGGACCGCGTCCAGCACGGCGAGGCCGTCGCCCACGATCCGTACGGCGTGTCCTTCCCGTTCCAGATAGCGGCGTACGAGCTCGGCCTGCTTCTCGTCGTCCTCGGCGACCATGACGTCTGCGCACACGCCCCCGATCGTAGAGCGGCGGGACGGCAGTGCGAGGCCGGGGCGGGTTCCGGTACACGGAAACCGGGAAGGGAACCGGCGCGTTCACCTGCGCGAGGGCGGCCCGAGGCGGCGCCGGACGCCCTGACCGTCGGCGACGGCGGCCTTCACTCCGCCGGCGCCGATCCTGTGATCAAAGATCCGCAGGGGTCGTAGGCGATTCGGTGACAAGTGGACCCGCATCATTCGGGGTTCGGACGAGAATGAGCGCGAACGGGGCCCAAGGGTTCACGGAACCTCCTTATAGTGGTGCCGCGTTGATCGTAGGGTCGCAACGCGCGAAGTCGCCGCCACTGGAGTCCGTACGATGACGAACGCCTCGTCCGCCACGCCCGCGTCCCCGACCGGTACCGGCGGCAGCTGTCCCATGGGCGCCGGTGCGGGTGCCGTCGCGCTCGGCGGGCCCGGCTTTCACACCGAACCCCAGGAGCTCTACCGCTCCATGCGGCGCGACCACGGTCCCGTCGTCCCGGTCGAACTGCCCGGCGGCTTTCCCGCCTGGCTGGTGATCGGCTACCGGGAACTCCACCAGGTCACCAGCGACGGGGAGTTGTACCCCCGGGACGTCTCCCTGTGGAACCAGTGGGGCAACATCCCCTCCGACTGGCCGCTGTTGCCCATGGTGGGGACGCCGATGCCGTCCATCTACTTCACCGCCGGGGCCGAGCACCGCCGCCATGTCGACATGGTCGTCCCCGCCCTCGAAGGGGTGGACCCCTTCGAAATCCGGCAGCACTGCGAGCAGTTGGCCGACCGGCTCATCGACGCCGTGTGCAGCCGGGGGACCGCCGACCTCGTCGCCGAGTTCGCCGAGCCGCTGCCCGTCCTCGTGCTCGCCCGGCTCGTCGGCTTCCCCGACGACGAGGGCGCCGATATCGCGCGCGTGCTCAAGGACCTCGCCGACGGCGGGCCCGGCGCACAGAAGGCGCACCTGCGCTTCGGCGAGCACATGCAGCGGCTCGTCGCGGACAAGCGAGCCCGGCCCGGCGACGACGTGACCTCGCGGATGCTGGCCCATCCGGGTGCGTTCACCGACGAGGAGTACGCGCTCGACCTGATGGCCATCACGGCCGCCGGGCACCTGACCACCGCCGACTGGATCAGCAACTCCACCCGGCTGATGCTCACCGAGGACCAGTTCGCCGACGCGCTCTCCGGCGGCCGGCACAGCGTCGCCGAGGCCATGAACGAGGTGCTCTGGGAGGACGGCCCCACCCAGATCCTGGCCGGTCGCTGGGCCGCGCGCGACACCCGGCTCGGCGACCGGAGCATCGCCCGCGGCGACATGCTGCTGCTCGGCCTCGGCGCCGCCAACGCCGACCCCCACATCCGGCAGCAGGTCACCGCATCCGCCGTCCGCTCCGGGCAGGGCGGCAACAGCGCCCACCTCGCTTTCAGCCACGGCGAGTACCGCTGCCCCTTCCCCGCCCAGGAGATCGCCGAGATCATCGCCCGCACCGGCATCGAAGTGCTGCTGGACCGGCTGCCCGACCTCGAACTGGCCGTACCCGCCACCGACCTGGTCCGCCGGCCGTCCGCCTTCCTGCGCGGCACGATCGCGCTGCCCGTCCGCTTCACCCCCGTACGCACGACAGGAGACGCGTTGTGAACTGCCCGCACGCCGAAGCCGCCCGAGCCGGCCGGAACGCCGGGGTCATCACCATCGACCCCATGGTCCAGGACCTGGACGGCGAGACCGTACGGCTGCGCGACGCCGGGGTCCTCGCCCGGATCGACCTGCTCGGCGTCCCGGCCTGGACGGTCACCCGGCACGCCGAGGCACGCCAACTCCTGGTCGACCCGCGGCTGGTGAAGGACATCGACGCCTGGGGGCTGTGGCAGAGCGGAGTGGTGACACGTGCATGGCCGCTGATCGGCATGATCGACGCCGGGCGCTCCATGTTCACCGTCGACGGGGCCGAACACCGGCGGCTGCGCACCAAGACCTCGCAGGCGCTGACCCCCCGCCGCCTGGAGGCGATCCGCCCGGACATCGAGAAGTTCACCGACGAACTGCTGGACGCCCTCGACGCCGCACGCGGCGAGGACGGGGTCGTCGACCTGAAGGCGGTGTTCGCCCAGCCGCTGCCGATGAAGGTCGTCGGCATGCTGATGGGCGTCGACGAGTCCCAGCACGCCATGCTCACCCGACAGTACAAGGCGTTCTTCTCCATGCTCACCCCGCAGGACGAACGCCTCGCCCTGCTGGCGGAACTGGACGCCTTCTACACCGACCTCGTACGGGAGAAGACCGCCCGGCCGACGGACGACCTCACCAGCGCGCTGATCCTGGCCGAGGAGGGCGGCGAACCGCTCACCGAGGAGGAGGTGGTGGGCAACCTCAAGGCCATGGTCGCCGCCGGGCACGAGACCACCATCGGGCTCGTCCTCAACGCCGTACGCGCCCTCCTCTCCCACCCCGACCAGCTGCGCATGGTGCTCGACGGGGAGATCGGCTGGGACGCGGTGGTCGAGGAGACGCTGCGCTGGGACACCCCCACCACCCATCTGCTGATGCGGTTCGCCACCGAGGACATAGCCGTCGGCGACGAGGTGATCCGCAAGGGGGAGGGAGTCGTCATCTCCTACCGGGCCATCGGCCGGGACTTCGAGCAGCACGGCCCCGACGCCGACGCCTTCGACATCACCCGGGCCACCCGCAACCGCCACATGACCTTCGGCCACGGCCCGCACATCTGCCCCGGCGCGGCGCTGTCGCGCGTCGAGGCGGGTATCGCGCTGCCGGCCCTGTTCGCGCGTTTCCCCGGACTCCGCCTCGCCGTCCCGGACGAGGAGATCACCAAACTGCCGGTGATGACGCAGAACGACATGGCCGCCTTCCCCGTTCTCCTGGGCTGACGGCGCGACCGGACGAAGGCGGGGGAGGGGCCGTATGACATCCGGACCGGGGTTCCTGGCGCTCGCGCCGCACCGCTCCGGCACGGCCTCCCTCCTGTCCGACGCGGCGCGCCGACGCGGCATGGAGGTCACCGTGCTGCCCGCCGACGGGGTGCCCGAGCGCTACCGGGAGAGGGCGGACGGGCACTACTACGGAGGCCCGCGCTTCGCCGCCCGGGTCACCGGTCCGCTCGGGGTGGCACTCCTGGAGCCGCACGCCGGATGGCTGGACGCCCTGCCGCCGGCCTTCACCGGCCGCGACGTCCGCCGGGTGCCCCTCTCCGAGGCCCGCCGCCGCACCGGCCCGCTCTTCGTCAAACCGCCCACCGACAAGAGCTTCCCCGCCGCGATCCACCCGGACGGCTCCTGCCTGGCGCCGCCCCCGCCCGGCTCCGGCGACCCGCTCGTCCAGATCAGCGAAGTCGTCACCTGGGAGGACGAGTTCAGGCTCTTCCTGCTGGACGGCGAGATCCGCACCGGGTCCCAGTACGCCGTGTACGGGCGGCTCGACGCCGCCCCGCTGGCAGGCCACTCCCAGGAGGCCGCCGTACGCGCCTTCGCCCACCGGCTCACCGAGGAGTGCGGGGACACCCTGCCCGGAGGCGTCGTCGTGGACGTCGGACGGATGCGCCGGCCCGGCCGCGCCCCCGCTTGGGCGGTCGTCGAGGCCAACATGGCCTGGTTCAGCACGGTGTACGCCGCCGACCCCGACCGCGCCCTCGACGTGGTGCTCCGGTCGGCGGGCCCCCTCGGCCTGGTGCCCGAACGGGACCTGCGGTTCCGCTCGGCGGCGCCGGGCAAGATCCTGGTTGCCGAAGATTCAACCGTGGAAACTTTGCGGTCAGCCATGTGAGTTGGACCGACTCGGCGGGGGGATGGTCGGCGATGAACGCTGTCCCGCACGGGCACCCGGGACCGGACCTGGTGCGCCCCGCGCGACGCTCACCGGGGCCGGAGATGGGGGAGCACGCGGCGCACCGGCTGGCGGCCCCTCGATCACCCGTCTGACCAGCACCGGGCCGCTCGGGAGGGGGCCCGGGTAGCGGCCCGCCGAGGCCGTCACGCGTGAGGCGCATCACTCTGCGTGAAATTCTCGGCATACATTCTGCCGGACTGGGGAGGGGTCCAGGCCGCTGGTGCGCCGGATGTCGGCCCGCCATGCGCATGCCCTGGCCGAAACCGGAGGGGGCATTTCAGGCACGGAAGGCTAAACACGACATGCTGGAGCTCAGCACCATCCACATCGACGGCACCTGGCGCGCCGCCGTATCGGGCGGGACCCGCACGGTCCTCGATCCCGCCGACGCCACGGTCCTGGCCGTCGTCGCGGAGGGCGGCGTGGCGGACACCGACGCGGCGATCGCGGCGGCCCGGCGCGCCTTCGACGACGGCCCCTGGCCGCACCGGCCCGTCGCCGAGCGGGCCGGGCTGCTGCGCCGGGTCGCCGAGCTGCTCCAGCGGGACCGCGAGGAGATCGCGATCACCGAGAGCCGCGACACCGGCAAGACCCTGGAGGAGGGCCGGGTCGACGTCGACGACGTCACCAATGCCTTCCGCTACTTCGCCGACCTCGTCATGAACGAGAGCGGCGGCCGGGTCGTCGACGCGGGCGACCCCGACGTCCACAGCATCGTCGTCCACGAGCCCGTCGGCGTCTGCGCCCTCATCGCGCCCTGGAACTACCCCCTCCTCCAGGCCAGCTGGAAGATCGCCCCGGCCCTCGCCGCCGGCAACACCTTCGTGCTCAAGCCCAGCGAGGTCACCCCGCTCTCCACCGTCCACCTGATCAAGCTGCTCGCCGAGGCCGGGCTCCCCGACGGGGCCGCCAACCTCGTCACCGGCGCGGGCGACCCGGTGGGCGCCCGGCTCTCCGAGCACCCCGACGTCGACCTGGTCTCCTTCACCGGCGGCCTCGCCAGCGGTACGAAGGTGGCCCGGGCCGCCGCGCCGACCGTGAAGAAGGTGGCCCTGGAGCTCGGCGGCAAGAACCCCAACGTGGTCTTCGCCGACGCCTGCGCCACCGACGAGGGCTTCGACACCGCCGTCGACCAGGCGCTGAACGCCGCGTTCTTCCACAGTGGCCAGGTCTGCTCCGCCGGGGCCCGCCTGATCGTCCAGGACTCGGTCAGCGAGCGCTTCGTCACCGAGCTGGCCCGCCGCGCCGACGCCATCCGCCTCGGCCGGGGCACCCTCGACGGCGTCGAGTGCGGCCCCCTCGTCTCCGCCCAGCAGCTCGCCAAGGTCGAGGCGTACGTCGCCTCGGCCCGCGAGGAGGGCGCGATCGTCCGGGCCGGCGGCGAACGCCCCAAGCCCAGCGACGTGCTCCCCGAGGGCGGCTACTTCTACCGCCCGACCGTCCTCGACGGCTGCCACCGCGAGATGAAGGTGGTCCGCGAGGAGACCTTCGGCCCGATTCTCACCGTCGAGACCTTCCGTACCGAGGAAGAGGCCATCACGCTGGCCAACGACACCGACTACGGGCTCGCCGGCGCCGTCTGGACGACCGACGCCGGCCGCGCCCGCCGGGTCGCCGGACGGCTGCGCCACGGCACCGTCTGGATCAACGACTACCACCCCTACCTCCCGCAGGCCGAGTGGGGCGGCTTCGGGAAGTCCGGCACGGGACGGGAGCTCGGCCCGACCGGGCTCGCCGAGTACCGCGAGTCCAAGCACATCTACCAGAACCTCAACCCGCGCCCCCAGCGCTGGTTCGCCGGCTGACGCCTGCTGGGGCCGGGCCGCTTTCCGTAACCGCCCGGCCCCGCCCGGCTGTTCGCAGCACCACGTACACGCACGAACCTTGCAGAAGGAGCAGTGACCGATGCCCTCCACCCCCCGCAGCACCGCCGTCCCCGACCCCGAAGGACCCGTGGCCGACTACGTGATCGTCGGCGGCGGCACCGCCGGATCGGTCATCGCCTCCCGGCTCACCGAGGACCCGGACGTGACCGTCACGGTCATCGAGGGCGGCCCCACCGACATCGACCGCGACGACGTGCTGACCCTGCGCCGCTGGCTCGGCCTCCTCGGCGGCGACCTCGACTACGACTACCCCACCACCGAACAGCCGCGCGGCAACAGCCACATCCGGCACAGCCGCGCCCGGGTGCTGGGCGGCTGCTCCTCGCACAACACGCTCATCAGCTTCAAGCCGCTGCCCGGCGACTGGGACGAGTGGGCCGAGGCGGGCGCCGAGGGCTGGGGCGCGGCCGCGATGGACCCGTACTTCGCCAAGCTGCGCAACAACATCGTCCCGGTCGACGAGAAGGACCGCAACGCCATCGCCCGCGACTTCGTCGACGCCGCCCAGGAGGCGGCCGGAGTCCCGCGCGTGGACAGCTTCAACAGCAAGCCGTTCCACGAGGGCGTCGGCTTCTTCGACCTCGCCTACCACCCCGAGAACAACAAGCGCTCCTCCGCGTCGGTGGCCTACCTCCACCCGCACATCGAGGCCGACGACCGCCCCAACCTCCGTATCCTGCTGGAGACCTGGGCCTACCGCCTGGAGCTCGACGGCACCCGCGCCACCGGCGTCCACGTCCGTACGAAGGACGGCGAGGAGATCCTGCTGCGCGCCGCCCGCGAAGTCATCGTCTGCGCGGGCGCGGTCGACACGCCCCGGCTGCTCCTGCACTCCGGGATCGGCCCCCGCGAGGACCTGGCGGCGCTGGGCATCGACGTCCGCCACGACCTCCCGGGCGTCGGCGAGAACCTGCTCGACCACCCCGAGTCCGTCATCGTCTGGGAGACCGACGGGCCCATCCCGGAGAACTCCGCGATGGACTCCGACGCGGGGCTCTTCGTCCGCCGTGACCCCGAATCGCGGGGCCCGGACCTGATGTTCCACTTCTACCAGATCCCCTTCACCGACAATCCGGAGCGGCTCGGCTACGAGAAGCCCGAGCACGGCGTGTCGATGACCCCGAACATCCCCAAGCCGCGCAGCCGGGGCCGCCTCTACCTCACGAGCGCCGACCCCGAGGCCAAGCCGGCCCTGGACTTCCGCTACTTCACCGACGAGGACGACTACGACGGCCGCACCCTGGTCGACGGCATCAAGCTCGCCCGGGAGATCGCCCGCACCGAGCCGCTGGCCCACTGGCTCAAGCGCGAGGTCTGCCCCGGCCCCGAGGTCACATCGGACGAGGACCTCAGCGAGTACGCCCGCAAGGTCGCCCACACCGTCTACCACCCGGCGGGCACCTGCCGGATGGGCGCCACCGACGACCACGAGGCCGTCGTGGACCCGCAGTTGCGTATCCGCGGCCTTGAGGGGATCCGGATCGCCGACGCGTCCGTCTTCCCGACCATGCCCGCCGTCAACCCGATGATCGGCGTCCTCATGGTCGGCGAGAAGTGCGCCGAACTCCTCGCGGACCAGGCGCGCGGCACCGCGCCGACCGCCGGAACCAGCACCAGCACCGGAGGCGATGCCCGATGACCGGAACCGAGACCCTCAAGGCCACCGAGCCCTCCGGGAACACCGGAGCCACCGGAACCGACGAGAACCCGGTGTTCTCCGTACGCAACCTCTGGAAGGTCTTCGGCCCCAAGGCCGACCGCATCCCGGGCAGCGAGCACGCCGCGCTCCCGCCCGCCGAACTCCGCGAGGCCACCGGCTGCACCGCCGCCGTACGCGACGTCTCCTTCGACGTCCGCAAGGGCGAGGTGTTCGTGGTCATGGGCCTGTCGGGCTCCGGCAAGTCGACCCTCGTACGCTGTCTGACCCGGCTGATCGAGCCCACCAGCGGCACCCTCGCCATCGACGGCGAGGACGTCCTCGCGATGGACCGCTCCCGGTTGCGCGAACTGCGCCGCCACCGCACCGCGATGGTCTTCCAGCACTTCGGACTGCTGCCGCACCGTACGGTGTTGGACAACGTCGCCTACGGCCTGGAGATCCAGGGCCTGAGCAAGGCCGAACGCCGCGCCAAGGCGGCCGAGTTGGTGGCAAAGGTCGGTCTCGACGGTCTGGAGGACCGCCGCCCGTCCCAGCTCTCCGGCGGTCAACAGCAGCGCGTCGGGCTCGCCCGCGCGCTCGCCGTCGACCCGTCCGTCCTCCTCTTCGACGAGCCGTTCAGCGCCCTGGACCCGCTGATCCGCCGCGAGATGCAGGACGAGGTGGTCCGGCTGCACCGCGAGGAGGGCCGCACCATGGTCTTCATCACCCACGACCTCAGCGAGGCCCTGCGCCTGGGCACCCGGATCGCGCTCATGCGCGACGGCGGCATCGTCCAGCTCGGCACCCCCGAGGAGATCGTGGGCTCGCCCGCCGACGACTACGTCCGCGAGTTCGTCCGCGACGTCCCGCGCGAGCAGGTCCTCACCGTCGCCACCGCCATGCGGCCCGCGCTCGCCGGGGAGAGCGAGCGCGGCCCCGCCGTACGCCCCGACGCCACCGTCTCCGAGGCCATCGAAGCGGTCTCCCGCTCCGGCGACCCCGTCGCCCGGGTGATGGACGGCGGCCGGCTCGTCGGCGTCGTCGACCACGCGTGCCTGCTCGACGTCGTCGCCGGAACGACCGCTTCCGTCGCTCCGGAGGCCTCCGGCACCCCCGACGACGCACCGGACGGTTCCCGCGAGGTGACCGCCTGATGGCCACCGCACAGGCCACCTCGGCCCGCCCCGCCGCGGCGGGCGCGCGCCGGGGGCCGCTGGCCACCCTCCGCGACCGCCCCGCCGCCGCGAAGCTCCTGCTGCTCGCGCTCGTCGCCGCCGTCGTCGTGCCCGTCGTGCACGGCCGCTGGGGCGGTGGGATCTGGCCCGAGGCGCTGACCGCCGACCTCTCCGCCCCGCTCGGCGAGGTCACGGACTGGATCGTCTCCAACCGCGACAGCCACCCGCTGTTCCTCTACTTCTTCGGCCACATCAGCAACGCCGTCGTCCTCTCCGTACGCGGCGTCTATCTGGTCCTCCTGGCGCTCGGCTGGGCCGGCGTCACCGTGTTCGCCGCCGCCCTCGCCTGGCGCGTCGCCGGGCTCCGGCTCGCCCTCACCGCAGGCGTGTCGTTCCTGCTCTGCGGGCTGCTCGGCATGTGGGTGCCGACCATGCAGACGCTCGCGCTGATGGTCGTCGCCGTCCTCGCCTCCGTGGTGCTGGGACTGCTCCTGGGCCTCGCCGGCGGGCTCTCCGACCGTGTGTTCCGCATCCTGCGCCCGGTGCTCGACACCATGCAGGTGCTGCCCGCCTTCGCCTATCTGCTGCCGGTGGTGCTGGTGTTCGGCATCGGCGTGCCCGGTGCCGTTCTCGCCACCGTCGTGTACGCGGCGCCGCCGATGGCCCGGCTGACCGCGCTCGGCCTGCGCGGCGCGGCCAGCGGCGTCATGGAGGCCGTCACCTCGCTCGGCGCGACCGGACGGCAGCGGCTGCTGAGCGCCCGGCTCCCGCTGGCCCGCAAGGAACTCCTCCTCGGACTGAACCAGACCATCATGATGGCGCTCTCCATGGCCGTCATCGCTTCCGTGATCGGCGCGGGCGGCCTCGGCGACCGCGTCTACCAGGCGCTGTCCTCGGTGGACGTCGGCGCCGCCCTCGCCGCGGGCATCCCGATCGTGCTGCTGGCCGTCGTCCTGGACCGTACGACCGAGGCTGCGGGACGCCGCATCGGCGCCGATCCCACCGGCCCGGCCCTGCTGCGCGGCCGGCGCGGCTGGTCCCTGGCCGCCGCGGTCACCGCGGCCGTCGCCGTAGCCGGACGGGCGGCCGACGGCCAGGTCTGGCCCGACGACCTGACCGTGGCCATCGCCGGACCGGTCAACACCGCCAAGGACTGGATGGTCGACCACCTCTACACCGGGGTCCCCGTCGTCGGCGGCACCGCCGACCTCGCCTCCCACTTCACCAGCGGCGTCCTCAACCCGCTGCGCAGCGGCCTCACCGGCCTGCCCTGGTGGTCGGTGCTGCTGATCGTCGCCGCCCTCGCCTGGACCATCGGCACCTGGCGCACCGCCGCCACCGCCGTCCTCGCCATGGCCGCGATCGGCGTACTCGGCGTGTGGGAGCCGTCGATGGACACCCTCAGCCAGGTCCTCGCCGCCGTCGCCGTCACCCTGGTCATCGGCTTCGGCGTCGCGGTCGGCGCGGCCCGCAGCGAACGCCTGGAGAGGCTGTTGCGCCCGGTCCTGGACGTCTTCCAGACCATGCCGCAGTTCGTCTACCTGATCCCCGTCGTCGCCCTGTTCGGCGTCGGCCGCGCCCCCGCCGCGGCGGCCGCGGTCGTCTACGCGCTGCCCGCCGTCATCCGCATCACCACCCAGGGGCTGCGGGGCGTCGACCCGGCGGCGATGGAAGGCGCGCGCTCCCTCGGCGCGACGCCGGGCCAGCAACTGCGCCAGGTGCAGATCCCGCTGGCCAGGCCCTCCCTGCTGCTCGCCGTCAACCAGGCGGTCGTGCTGGTCCTCGCCGTCGTCATCATCGGCGGACTCGTCGGCTCCGGCGCCCTCGGTTACGAGGTCGTCCTCGGCCTTGCCCAGGGCGATCTGGCCACCGGCCTCGTCGCCGGAGCGGCGATCGTCTGCCTCGGCCTGATGCTCGACCGGGTCACCCAGCCCACCACCCGCCGCCAGCGACAGGAGAGCTGAGATGAACCGCTCCCGTACGCGCCTGATCACGGCGCTGTCGTCGGCCGCCGCCCTGCTCGCCACGGCGGGCTGCGGCGCCGCCGACATGACCAAGCAGGCCTCCCCGTTCGCGGCCCCCGCCGGGGTCAAGACGGTGACGCTCTCCGTCCAGTCCTGGGTCGGCGCCCAGGCGAACGTCGCCGTCGCCGAGCAGCTCCTCAAGGAGGAGCTCGGCTACCGCGTCGACCTCGTCCAGACCGACGAGGTCCCCGCCTGGGACGCACTCAGCCAGGGCCGCGTCGACGCGATCCTGGAGGACTGGGGCCACCCGGACCAGGAGAAGCTGTACATCGACGAGAAGAAGACCATCGTCCGGGGCGGCGACCTCGGCGTCACCGGCCACATCGGCTGGTACGTCCCGAAGTACTGGGCCGACAAGAACCCCGAGGTCACCGACTGGCAGAACCTCAACAAGTTCGCGGACGAGCTGAAGACCGCCGAGAGCGGCGGCAAGGGCCAGCTGATGGACGGCTCGCCGTCCTACGTCACCAACGACGTGGCCCTGGTGAAGAACCTGGACCTGGACTACAAGGTGGTCTTCGCCGGCTCCGAGGCGGCCCAGATCACCCAGATCCAGCAGTTCGCCAAGGAGAAGAAGCCCTTCCTCAGCTACTGGTACCAGCCGCAGTGGCTGTTCAACGAGGTGCCGATGGTCGAGGTGAAGCTTCCCGAGTACACGGACGAGTGCGCGGCCAAGGACCCGAAGGACATCGACTGCGCGTACCCGACGACGCCGCTGCAGAAGTTCCTCAACGCCGACTTCGCCGAGCGCGGCGGGGACGCGTCCGCGTTCCTGAAGAAGTTCCACTGGTCGGAGAAGGACCAGAACGAGGTGTCCGAGATGATCGCCTCGCAGAAGCTCACCCCCCAGGAGGCGGCGAAGCGCTGGATCGAGCGCCACCCGGACGTCTGGAAGAAGTGGCTGCCCACGGGCTGACCCGCTCCGGCGCCCGGCTCCTTGAGACGAGCCGGGCGCCGACCGATGTGCGCCCGGCGCCCGGCCCCTCTCCCGAGGAGCCGGGCGCCGACCGATGTGCGCCCGGCGCCCGGCCCCTCTCCCGAGGAGCCGGGCGCCTTGCCGTCCCGCTACTACCGCGCCCGGACCGTCGCCGTGACGTCCCGGTCCGGCTGGAGCGTCAGACCCGTCACGGGCGTGATCTCGCCCGGGTCGACGTCCAGGGTGAAGCGGCGGGCCAGCACCGCCAGCAGGAGGACGGCCTCCACCATCGCGAAGCGCGTCCCGATGCAGACCCGGGGTCCGCCGCCGAACGGGAACCACGCGTACTCCGGGATCTCGTCGCCACCCGTGGCGTCCCAGCGCTCGGGCCGGAACTCCTCCGGCTCCGGGAACCACCGCGCGTCGCGCTGGGTGGCCCACTGGCTGCTCCACACCCGGGTGCCCTCCTCGATCGGCAGCCCCCCGATCGTCGCCCCTTCCTTCGCGATCCCGGTGATCAGCCAGACCGCCGGGTACAGCCGCAGGGTCTCCTTCACCACGGCCTGGGTGTACGTCAGCCGGGCGTAGTCCTCGAAGCCGGGCTCCCGGTCGCCGAGCACCCGGTCCAGCTCCTCGGCGAGCGCGTCGCACACCCGGGGGTTGCGGCCGAGCAGATACCACGCCCACACCAGCGTCGTACTCGTCGTCTCGTGACCGCCGATGTACAGCGTGACCGTCTCGTCGCGGATCTCGTCGTCGCTGAGGTGCGTGCCGCTCTCGTCGACCGCGGTCAGCAACCGGCTGAGCAGGTCGGGGCGTTCCTCCTCGCCGTCCCGGAGCCGGGCGACGACCCGGCCCACCTCGGCGTCGATGACGGCGGCGGCCTTCTTGATGCGCATCCGGCCCGGTGTCGGCACCCAGTCGGGGAGCAGCGCGCCGATCCCGGCGAACTCCTTGCCGATCTCCATCTGGGCGACGTCCATCGCCCGGCCCATCGCCTCGGAGTCCGCCGGGGTGTCCACCCCGAAGATCGTGCGCACGGCGATCCTCTGCGTCAGCGCGGACATCTCCTGCTTGACGTCGATCCGCTGGCCGTCCGACCAGCGGTCCGCCAGTTCCACCGCCGAGTCCGTCATCGTGGCCGCGTACGACTTGACCTGCTTGGGCCGCACCGAGGGCTGCACCAGCGAGCGTTTGCGCCGCCACTCCCGGCCCCGCGCCACGAGCATCCCGTTGCCCAGCACCGTACGGAAGGCGATACCGAGCTCCGGCTGGTCGAAGGTGTGTTCCGTCTCGGTGAGCAACTCGCCTATGCAGTCGGGGTCGGAGAGGAAGACGCACCGCTTGCGGCCGAACCGCCAGCGCACCATGTCCCCCTGCCCGCCCAGGAGTTCGAAGAAGGCCAACGGGTTCTTCCCGAACTGCGGCAGGTTCCCCACCAGAGGCAGCCCCTTGGGCCCCGGCGTGAACGCGTGGCCGCGAGGCGGGGTGCCGAGCGCCGGACCGGTCTGCGTGGACATCGAGGAACTCCGCTCCCTGGGGCGCGCCACTGCCGACGCGCGACCGTTCGAACCCCATCGAACAGGATGGGGGCAGCACTCCACCAGGGGCATCGGCGGGGCGTGGCCGGATTCCGTCAGACGCCTTACGGAGTGGGCGAGTTGTCGAGGGTAGCCGCAGCCGCCTGCGGATTCGAACAGGGATTGCGGGCGGAGTTCCGTCCCCGTGCGAGAATCCCGCCATGCCGATGGATTCGCTCGTCTCGCGGGCCCGCGCGCTGTGGCAGGAGCTGGCGGCCGCACCGGGCACCGTCTTCGGAACTCCCGGCCGCCCGACGGTCCTTGTCTCCCCGGACTCGGCCCTCGCCCCGCCGTCCTGGGTGGGGGTGGTGACGGTCGGGGACGCGGCGCTGATCACCACGCCGACGGACCGCGCCGCGGATTCCGTACGCTCCGCGCTGACCGGCCTGAGCGCGGCCGCGCTCACCGACCCGGCCACCGTGGTCCGACTGCTGCCGGTTGCCGACACGCTCGGCCCGGCTGTCCTGGGGTACCTGGCCCAGGACGCCCTCCGCCCGGTCGGACGAACCGCGGCCCCGACCACGTGCCTGGCCGCCGAACATGCCGCGTTACGGGCGCTGTTGGCGGAGGCGGGCCCGTCGGACGCGGGCGAGAGCGGGCTGGCGGACGTCACCTCGCCGGTGTTCGTCGTCCGCAACGGCACCGAGGTGCTCGCCGCCGCGGGGTACGAGCACTGGCCGCGTGACACCGCGCACCTCTGTGTACTGACCGCGCCGGATGCGCGGGGCCGGGGCCTCGCCCGGCAAGTGGCGCACGCCGCGACCGAGCACGCCCTCGCCGCCGGGCTGTTGCCGCAGTGGCGGGCCCGGCCGCACGCGTCCCGCCGGGTCGCGCGGGCGCTGGGCTACCGGGAAGCGGGCCGTCAGCTGAGCGTACGGCCGGCCTGAGCGGGCCCGGAGCCGCCGCTCCCGCCCAGGGCCTGTCGTCAAACTGCCGCCTGCCTACGACTCTGGCTCCCCACCGACATTGCGGACACGCCCTAGGGGGCGTCCGGCCGGGGCACCACGACGATCTGGACATCGTCCTCGTACACGACCCTGCCGGGATCCGCGGACTCCAGCCGCTCGCACGGCACCCCGTGCGCGGCCAACAGCGCGAGATAGCCCGGGATCCGGTCCAGCAGATGGGTCGCCGTCCCCTTGAACCAGGCCACCGCCCCGGGGTTCACGTCCGGGTCGTACACCGCCGGGTCGACCCGCGAGGGGTCGGCGTACGCGGCGTCGTACCAGTCGTTCCCCGCCCGCCAGAAGCGGCGCTGCTCCTCGCTGAGACGGCCCTCCCGCGCCAGCCCGTTGGCCAGGGCGAAGATGCCCGGGAAGTGCCCCCGGGGGCTGCGCTCGGTGCTCTGGAACCGTACATACGTCGTCGTCCCGCTCATCCCGTCCCCCTCTGCCGTGGCGGCCCCGGCCCGGACGATCCCGCCCTTTCGGGAGCCAGTATCGCCCAGGCCGGGGGAGAGCCGCCCCAGCCGCCACGCAGGTGCGGCGCCGACGCGCCTGTCAGACGTCGGGCGGTACGTGGGCCGGGCGGCCCCGTCCCCGCGTCAGCGAGTAGCCGAACACGGCTGCCAGCGCGGCGAGTACGCCACCGCCCACGGTCCACAGCCAGCGGTCGGTCCACCACCCCGAGGCCCAGCCGTCCTCGGGCTCACCGGTGGCGAGGGCCCGAGGCGCGCCCGAAGCACGTTCGTCGCTCTCACCCGCCGAGGCGGCCGAGACGCCCGGCACGAGCGGCTCGGCGAGGGCGCCGCCCCCGTCGTGGCCCCCGCCCAACTCCTTGATGCTCGTCTTCACCTCCACGTCGACCGGCAGTCCCAGGTCGGCGGCGGGCAGATCCACCACCGTGAGGCGGATGTGGTAACTCCCGGGCAGCGGGTCGTCGGCCCACGGCTCGGACCATGCCCGCACGGGGCGCAGGACGCAGGACAGCTCGACGGTGGCCGCGTCGGCCGCGGCCTTGCGGGTCTGGTGCCCGTACATACAGGCCTGGCGGCGGCGCAGCCCGTCGTACACGTCGACCTGCCAGGTGGACGTGCCGCGCCGGGCGGCACTCTCGGGCAGCTTCACCGTGGCCTCGACGGTGGGCCGTTGACCGGCGTCGGCCGGGAACACCCAGTACAGGTAGTCGCCGGCGGAGGCCTGGGCGGTGCCGGACTGGCCCTGCTTCAGGGCGGTCGCCGTACGGAACGTGGTGCCGGCCTCCGTGGGTCCGGCCTCGTCCCCGGCGGGGCTCGCGCTCGCCGAGGGGTCGTCCGCGAGCGCCGGGCCGGCCGTGGTGAGGAGGGTCAGCCCGGCGAGCAGCGTGCCGGTGAGCGCGAGCCGTATGCCGCGGGTGCGGCGAGGGGTCCTGGTCATCGGTTCGTCCTCCAGACGGCGACACGCCAGCGTGAGAGCCAGCCGGTCAGCAGGCCCGCCACCAGTCCGGTCAGGACGAGCACGCCGAGCAGCCACCAACCGCGGCCGAGCCCGAAGGCCGCGACGTCCGAGGCGTTGTCCGGGCCGTCCACCAGATCCACGGTCAGCTCGACCGGCAGGCCGGGGGACCGCTTCACCGAGGCGGGCGCGGAGAAGGAGTGGGCGAGCTGGAGGCAGACGGTCTCGGCGGCGGGCTTGCCGTCGCCGTCGTCACCGTCCTCCGCCTCGGGCTTCGGGTAGCGCAGGCCGGACGAGATCACATCGGTACGGCCGGTCCCGGCCTCGGAACCCCGGACGATCTCACGCCCGTGCACGGTCACCGCGCGCAGCAGCACCCCGTAGTCGTGGTCCACGGCACGGTCGGCCGCGACGCTCGCCGAGGCGCGCAGCTCCTGACCGGGCAGCACATCGACCCGGTACCAGCGGTGTTGGCCGATCTCCGAGCGGTCGGTGAAGAGACCCGGCTTCAGCTCGGGCGCGCCGGAGCAGCTCTCGGCCCCCTCGGTCGCCACGGGAGTGACGACGGGCTCGGCGGCCCGGTCCACCAACTGCTTGACACGGCCGGAGAGTTCTTCCCTGTGCTGGACGGCGGTGTAGGTGCCGCCGGTGGCCTCCGCGATACAGGTCAGTTGCTGCCGGATCTTGGCGTTGGGCACCAGGCCCAGCGTGTCCACGACCAGGTGGGTGCCCCGGGCTGCGATCTCCCGGGCCACCTCGCACGGGTCGAGCGGCCCGCAGGTGTCCTCGCCGTCCGTGATGAGAACGATCCGCCGCGAACCGTCCCCGCCCTCCAGATCGTCGGCAGCCCCGAGCAGGGCGGGCCCGATCGGGGTGAACCCGGTGGGTGCGAGGGTGGCGACCGCGGTCTTGGCCTCCGTACGGTCGAGCGGGCCGACCGGGTAGAGCTGCCGGGTGTCCTTGCACCCGACCTTGCGGTCCTCACCCGGGTAGTCCGCACCGAGCGTCCGGATCCCGAGCTGAACCTGCTCGGGCACCGCGTCCAGAACGTCGTTGAACGCCTGCTTGGCAGCGGCCATCCGGGACTGCCCGTCGATGTCCCGGGTGCGCATGGAACCGCTGACGTCGAGCACCAGCTCGACCTTGGGGGAGGGGGCGGCGGGGGCTTCGTCGGCGGCGGCGGGGATCGCTGTGCCGAGCCCGGCGGCCAGGGTGGCGAGCGCTATGCCCACCCGGGTCGTCAGCCGTTTTCTAGTGATCATCGCCGGATCTTATGGAAAATCAGTTCGTATTCCCAACCGGGGGCTTCGAGGCCCGCGAAGGCCCTGCCCTCCGGCCGGAGGGCAGGGCCCCGTCAGCCACCGCAGCCCCGCGTTCAGCCGCCCAGCAGCGGCTGAGACGCCCGCTCCAGGACCGAGGTGACCCGCTCCCAGGTCTCCGTGTCCCGTTCCACCGGCGGCAGCTGACGGTCCGTCCCGGACGTCTGCCAGGCCGTCGCCAGGGCCACGGGGTCGCCGCCGCCCGCGGCCGATGCGGCCAGTGCCGCCGCGCCGAGGGCGACCAGCTCTCCGCTGCCCGGGATGACCAGCGGGCGGCCGGAGAGGCGGCGTACCGTCTCCACCCACATCCGGCCCTGCGCCCCGCCGCCGATCAGGCGCAGCGGGCGGGCGGCGACCTCGGGGGCGTGCGGGTCGAGGCCGCAGGCCGACAGCAGTTCGTCCGTGGCGCGCAGCACGGTGACGGCCGCGCCCTCGTAGGCGGCGCCCAGCAGTTGCCGGCGGGTCGTGTCGTGGCGGAGTCCGGTGAGGAGGCCGGAGGCGGTCGGCAGGTCGGGGGTCCGTTCGCCGTCGAGGTACGGGAGCAGGACCGCCTCGCCGCCGGGTGCCGCGTCCTCGCGGTCCAGGCCCAGCAGGGTCGCCACCTTGTCCACGGCGAGCGTGCAGTTGAGGGTGCAGGCCAGCGGGAGGTACGTGCCGTCGGCGGCGGCGAACCCGTTGAGCGCGGGGGAGGCGGGCCGGGTGCGGGAGGCCGCGAACACCGTGCCGGAGGTGCCGAGGCTGAGGGCCGGGTGGTCCAGCAGCCCCTCGCCGCCAAGACCGAGGCCCACGGCGGCGCTCATGTTGTCGCCGGTCCCGGCCGCCACCGCGATGCCCGCGGGCAGGCCGAGCGCCTGGGCCGCCGCCTCGGTGAGCGAGCCGATCCGGGCCGCCCCGGTGGGTGCCACCTCCGGAAGCAGGGCCGCGTCCAGGCCGAGGAGCTCCAGCAGTTCGGGGTCGTACGCGCCGGTCGCGGTGGAGTACCAGCCGCTGCCCGAGGCGTCCCCGGGGTCGGTGGCCGCGACCCCCGCGAGGCGCTCGGTCAGGAAGTCGTGGGGGAGCCGGACCGCCGCCGCGTCCGCCGCGCTCGCCGGGTCGTTCTCCCGCAGCCACTGCCACTTGGAGGCGGTGATGGACGCCACCGGCACGGACCCGGTCCGCGCCGTCCAGGCCCCCGGCCCGCCGAGCGCCTCGGTGAGCGCGGCGGCCTGGGGCGCCGAGCGGGTGTCGTTCCACAGCAGCGCGGGGCGCAGAGGCCGTCCCGCACGGTCCAGCACGACGAGCCCGTGCTGCTGCCCGGCCACCGCGATCCCGGTGACCGCGCGGGCGGGCAGGCCGGACTCCTTCAGCCCCGCGGCCACGGCCTCGCACAGCGCCCGCCACCAGATCTCCGGATCGCTCTCCCGCGCCCCCGCCTCGCCGGTGACCACGTGCGGGGCGCGCCCCACGGCGAGCTGCTCGCCGGTCCCGGCGTCGATGAAGGCTGCCTTGGTGGACTGGGTCGAACTGTCCACGCCGATGACGACGGCGGGTGACGGCATGGGGGCCTCTTTCGCGCTGCGGGTGCGGGGTACCTGGCATTCACGTGCCGATCATTCGGCTGTGGCATGAACAAATTACGGTATGCGTGGGCCGCTGCACAGGGTGCTGCGGACGTTCCAGGCGGCAAGGGGGTTCCACGCCCGGGGTGCGGTGTGCTTGATTAGTCATGACACTGAACAAATAGGGGCGCCGGGCTCGCCGCCGGGCGTCCCGACGGCAGGCGAAGGCGGTCGGACGACGATGACGGAACGCTTCACACCCACCCCCGAGGACAAGTTCAGTTTCGGTCTGTGGACCGTGGGCTGGCAGGGCCGGGACCCCTTCGGCGACGCGACCCGCGCGGCCATCGACCCCGTCGAGTCGGTCCAGCGGCTCGCGGAGCTGGGCGCCTGGGGCGTGACCTTCCACGACGACGACCTGATCCCCTTCGGCGCGCCGGAGACCGAGCGCGAGAGGATCGTCAAGCGCTTCCGGCAGGCGGTCGACAGCAGCGGACTCGTCGTGCCCATGGTGACAACGAACCTGTTCACGCACCCCGTCTTCAAGGACGGCGGGTTCACCGCCAACGACCGCGACGTACGCCGCTACGCGCTCCGCAAGACCCTGCGCAACATCGACCTCGCCGTCGAACTGGGCGCGACCACTTTCGTGGCGTGGGGCGGTCGCGAGGGCGCCGAGTCCGGCGCGGCGAAGGACGTCCGCCTCGCCCTGCACCGGATGAAGGAGGCCTTCGACCTGCTCGGCGAGTACGTCACCGAGCAGGGCTACGACCTCCGCTTCGCCATCGAGCCCAAGCCCAACGAGCCGCGCGGCGACATCCTGCTGCCCACCATCGGCCACGCCCTGGCCTTCATCGAGCGCCTGGAGCGCCCGGAGCTGGTCGGCGTCAACCCGGAGACCGGGCACGAGCAGATGGCCGGGCTCAACTTCCCGCACGGCGTCGCCCAGGCCATGTGGGCGGACAAGCTCTTCCACATCGACCTCAACGGCCAGTCCGGCATCAAGTACGACCAGGACCTGCGCTTCGGCGCCGGCGATCTGCGCCAGGCGTTCTGGCTCGTCGACCTGCTGGAGAGCGGCTACGAAGGCCCGCGGCACTTCGACTTCAAGCCCCCGCGCACCGAGGACTACGACGGCGTCTGGGCCTCGGCGGCGGGCTGCATGCGCAACTACCTCATCCTCAAGGAGCGGGCCGCGGCCTTCCGCGCCGACCCCGAGGTGCGGGCGGCGCTGCGGGCCTCCCGCCTGGACGAACTGGCCCGCCCGACCGCGGGGGACGGCCTGGCCGAGCTGCTCGCCGACCGCACGGCGTACGAGGACTTCGACGTGGACGCGGCGGCGGAACGCGGGATGGCCTTCGAGGCCCTGGACCAGCTCGCCATGGACCACCTGCTCGCCGTCCGCTGACGTACCGGGTGGGCCGGGCCCGTCGGGCGTACCGGACGGGCCCGGGCTCACCGACGTACCGCGTGAGCACGGGCCGGTGCCTTCGAGCCCCCCGGCCCCCCGCTCACCCGCTCGACGGCTCCGCGTACGCCACCGGATCGTCCAGCACGTCCTGCACCACGAGCGCCGCCGCGCCCCGCGCCGCGTCGCCCGCCACCGACGACGCCCGGAGCCGGCCGCTGCCGGGCGACCAGAGGCCCGACACCACCCGGCCCGTCAGCTCCTCGTCGGCGGGCGGCGCCAGCCACGGCATCAGGCCCCGGTAGATGCCGCCGAGCACCACCGCGTCCGGGTCGACCAGATTCACCGCCCCCGACAGCACCCGGCCCAGCATCCGGCCCGCCTCACCGATCGCGGCCACCGCACGCGGGTCCTGCGCCGCCGCGCGCCGCTCCAGCTCCAGCACCCCGGAGGCGCCGCCGATCCCCTCGATCCCGGCCGCCCGCAGCAGCGCCGCCTGTCCGGCGTACTGCTCCAGACACCCCCGCGAGCCGCACCGGCACTCCGGACCCGCCGGATCCACCACCACATGGCCGATCTCCCCGGCGAAACCGTGCGCCCCGCGCAGCAGTTCGCCGTTCAGGACCAGCGCCCCGCCGACCCCGATCTCACCGGTCAAGTAGAGGAAGCTGCGGACGTCCCCGAGCCCGCCGAACCACAGCTCGGCCAGCGCCGCGAGATTGGCCTCGTTCTCCGAGGCGACCGGCAGCGCCGGACGGCCGGGGCGCAGGGCGGCCAGCGCGTCGGCGAACAGCTCCTGCGCCGGGACCTCGTTCCAGCCGAGGTTGGGGGCCTGCCGCACCGACCCGCCCGAGACGAGACCCGGCAGCGCCAGCGCCGCGCCCACCGGCCGCAACTCCTGCTCGTACGCCGACTCCAGGGTCCGCGCCGCGAGCCGGGCCGCCCGGGCCAGCGCCTCATCGGCGGGCGCGCCCCGGTTGTCGAGGTGCTCGGTCTGCCGGACCCGGCCGGTGCCCGCCAGATCCACCACGCACACCGAGACGTAATCGATGTTGATCTCCACACCGAGCCCGGCCGGACCGGTGCGGGCCACCTTGAGCGCGGTGCCGGGGCGGCCGGCCTGGCCGCTGAACGTCTTGCCCGACTCGGTGAGGAACCCGCTGTCCATCAGCTGCTCGACGAGCGAGGACACCGCGGCCCGGGTCAGCCCGACCCGGGCGGCCACTCCGGCGCGCGTGGCGTCGCCGCGCTCGCCCTCGTCCCGCACGGCGCGCAGTACCAGGCTCAGATTGTGCCGTCGCACGGTGTCCTTGTCGGCCTTGGGCCCCAGCGGAGTGAGGATGCTCTTCATATCGTCGCCGAGCCTATGCGATGAGGGGCTCCGCGCGAGCGGTACGAGAAGGGGCGGCCCCGGCCCTCCGGCCGGAACCGCCCCCACGGGGTGTCTTGCCGATCAGGGCTTGGCGCCCCGGTCCTTCAGCATGTCCGCCATCAGCCCGATCTCCGACTGCTGGCCCCGGACCATGCCCTCCGCCAGGTTCCGGATGGCGTCCGTCTTCGCCGAACCGGCGGCTGCCTGTGCCATGTCGGCGCCCGCGCGATGGTGCACGGTCATCAGCCGCAGGAACAGGATCTCGGCCTTCTCGCCCTTCGCGGCCGTCAGCGCCGCCAGTTCCGCGTCGGTCGCCATGCCCGGCATCAGCGAACCGTCGTCGGTCGGCGTGAAGGTGTGCCCCATCCACTCCATCGGCGGCCCGGCCGCGCTCTTCGGCAGCCCCCACATCTCCAGCCAGCCCAGCATCATGCCGCGCTGATTGGCCTGGGTGTTGATGATGTCGTACGCGAGCCGCCGCACGTCCTCGTCGTCGGTGCGGTCCCGCACGATGAACGACATCTCGACCGCCTGCTGGTGGTGGATCGCCATGTCCCGGGCGAAGCCCGCGTCCACGGAGTCCTCCGCCGGAGCGGACTGCGACGACGCCCCGGACGGGGAGGCCGCGGAGGGGCGGACGACCATCAGCGCCACCAGCCCCAGTGCGACGAGCAGCACCGAGGCTCCCGCGAGGACCAGCCGGCGGGTGGAGCGGGCGGGTGCGAGGGCGGTCACTTGTCCAGCCCGCCGGTGCAGGCGGCCCCCGGCTCGGGGGTCTGCGGGCCCTGCACGTACTTGGTGAAGAACTGGTCGACCCGGTCGTCCGAGGCGTTCTTGACCGTGACCTGCTTGCCCCAGGCGCTGAGCATCAGCGGGTCCTTCTGGTCCTTGACCGGGCTCATCAGGGAGTACGGGGTCGACTTGACCTTCTTGGTCAGCGCCTCGATGTCCGCGTCCGACGCCTTGTCGTTGTACGTCACCCAGACCGCGCCGTGCTCCAGCGAGTGCACGGCGTTCTCCTTCGGTATCTCCTCGGTGTAGACGTCCGCGTTGCAGTTCATCCAGACCTGGTTGTGGTCACCCCCGACGGGCGGGTTCATGGGGTAGTCGACCTTGTTCGCGACGTGCTCCTGCGTCAGCTTGTCCCAGCTGCGCTCACCGGTGACGGGCGAGGTCTTGGCCTGCTCGTCCTTCTTTTCCTTCTCGTTGGCCTGCACCATCAGGTAGCCGCCTCCGGCGACCAGGGCGGCGACCACGGCCACCGAAGCCCCGATGGTGATCATGCGGACCCGGCGCTCACGGGCGCGCTCCTTGCGGCGCGCCTCCTCGAGCTTGGCGCGACGCGCTGCTGCCGGGCTGTTCTGGTTCTTGGCGGAAGCCATGAGAAGTCCTCGTCGTTCAACCGATGCACAAGGGCTCTGTGCATGAGGGGGTAGGGGATGCGGTGCATACGGAAAACCGCTCCCGGTGAACCGGCGCCGGGGCGCGGGGGGAGAGCGGACCCGGACTCTAGATCCGTTGGACCTGGAGGCGCAGTTGATCGACGGAACGCACACCGTCGTGCGCGGGACCCCTGATGGAAGCGGCCCCCACGAGTGGGGCGGTGGGGGCGAGGGCCACGGACGAGGGAAGGGCCACGGGGGCGGACGGCACCGGAAGCACGACGGCCACCGCGTGTGTCGAACCTCCGTGGCACGACGTGCCCAGACCGCGGTCCGGCGCGGAAGCCAGCACGACCGGTTCGAAGGCCGCGTCCGGTGTCGGGGTGAACGCGCGGACGGCGGCCGCCCCGGCCGGGCCCGCCGCGACCGGCACGGCGGCGGACGACGTGGCGGCCGAACAGCAGAAGAGCATGGCCAGCAGGAAGAAGACCCAGCCCAGGGCGAAAGGCGCGCGGGAGCGGCACCGCTGCCGGTCGGTCCGCGTGCTCACCCTGGTCATCGCCCGTCATCGTAGTGGGTGCATGAAGATTCAAAGAATATGGGTCGCGCTGTCCGCGGGACAGTGTGCCCGAGTCGCCGCCGCTCGAACAGAGGTCAAATCGTTTACCGGTGTAATACCTGCTAACGTATATGGGTGAGTGATACACCTGTCCGCCCCGGGCGGCCCTCCGCCCGCAAGCTCCCGCACCTCCCGCCGACCGTCCGCGGCCTCCCGCTCGCCTCGGCCCTCCGGCTCTCCCGGCCCTCGGACACCTGGTTCAAGCCCGCCCTCAGCGTGGTCGTCGCCTCCGCCGTACCCCATCTGACGCTCCTGGCCCTCGGCCGGCTGGACCTGGTCATCTACGCCATGGCCGGGTCGCTGTGCGCGCTCTACGGCCACGGCCTGCCGTACGCCCGGCGGGCGCGGGCCGTCGCGGGCGTGGTGCTCGGAATGGCCGCCGGGCTCGCCGTCTCCCTGGTCACCGCCTCGCTCACCGGCTCGACCGCCGTGCTCATCGCGGTCGGGGCGCTGCTCGCCGCCGTACAGAAGGTGCTGTGCGACGCCACCCGGATCGGGCCGCCCGGCCACGTGATCTTCACCTTCGTCAGCTCGGCCGCCCTCTTCGCCCCGCAACGCCTCGACCGGATCCCCGGCCACCTCGCCCTGACCCTCGGCGCGGGCGCGTTCGCCTGGCTGGTCACCCTCGCGCCCGCCCTGGCCCGCCGCGAAGGGCCCGAACGCCGGGCCGTCGCCCGAGCCCTGGAGGCCGCGGCGGTCTGTGCCGCCGACCCGGGCCCGCGAAACCGAAACGCTGCGGCCGCCGCCGTGCACGCCGCCTGGCAGTGCCTGCTCGCCTCCGGGCGCCCCACCCCCGTGCGCCGGTCGCTGGAACGCCTCGTGGTGCACGCCGAAGCGGCCTTCGTGGCCCCGAGCCCCGGGGCCGGGGCGGCGGATCCGGAACGGCTGCGCGCCTGGGCCGCCCGGACCCGGGGCCGGGGGCCCGTGCCCACACCGCCGCCGGCCCCCGGAACCGCCGACGAGCTCCACGGGATCGAGGCCGAACGTGCCGCCCTGCGCGCCCGCGAAGGCCGCCGCACGGCCCGCCGCACCCTGCTGCGCAGCCTCGGCCCCGGATCCCCGCTCCTGCCGGTCGCCGTCCGTACCCTGATCGGCTGCGCGCTCGCCGGGTACCTCTGCGCCGCGCTCGGCGTCGGCCGCCCCTACTGGGCGATCGTCACCGCCGCCTCCCTCTACCAGGCCAACCTCACCCTGTCGTGGAACCGCACCCTCCAGCGCACCCTCGGCAACCTCCTGGGCGTGCTCGTCTTCGCCGCCGTCCTGCCGGTCTCGCGGATCAGCCCGCTCGCCCTCGTCTGCTGCTGCCTCTTCTTCGGCTTCGCCGCCGAGGCCCTGATCACCCGCAACTACTGGCTCGGCTCCGTCGCGGTGACCCCGATGGCCCTGCTGGTCCTGGAGTTCGGCGGCGCCCACCCGGCCGGGGAGCTGATCGGCGACCGGGTCCTGGACACCGTCCTCGGTGCGGCCGCCGGCTTCCTGGCGGCGACGCTCGTCACCAACCGGCGGGCTGCGGGCCGGGTCGAGCGGGCCCTCGACGCCACCGACCGGGCCCGCGCCGCCGCGGAACGGACCGGCGCCGACCTCGCGGCCGCACCCGGCGAGCGGGACCGGGCCCGCCGGAAGCTCACCGCGAGCCTCGTCGAACTGCGCGAGGCGGGTGACACCGCCGCGGGCGAATGGTGGCAGCGCGCCCTGCCCGAGCAGCGTCTTCTCGCGGCCGAGCAGGCCGGACACCGTACGCTCGCCGCGACAGCACCACGGCGCGGGCCCACGGCCCACGCCCCTTCGATCGGAGCGGAGTGACCGACGACATCGTTGCCTCGGTGGTCCGGCAGTGGCAGACCGTCAACCCCGGGCTCGACACCGGGCCGATGGAGATCATCGGCCGGATCAACCGCTGCGCCGCCCTCCTTCAGCAGGCGGAGGACGCCCCGCTGCGCTCCGCCGGGCTGACCCGCGCCGAATTCGACCTCCTCGGCGCCGTGCGCCGGACGGACCGGGAGCTGACCCCCGGCGAGCTGGCCCGCGAGACCTTTTCCTCCGGGGCAGCCGTCACCAAACGGCTGCGCGCCCTCCAGGACCGCGCCCTGGTCGAGCGCCGGGGCGACGACCGCGACCGGCGGGTCGCCCATGTCCGTCTCACCGACGAGGGGCGAGCCCTGGTCGACCGGCTGCTGCCCGAGCAACTGGCGTACGAACGCTCGGTACTGGCCGGTCTTGACCAGCCCGGCCGCGATGAACTCGCGTCCCGACTGAGCGAGTTGCTCGTCCAGCTGGAAGGGCGTCTCGGGGGCGCCCGCCGCTGACCCCGGCGCCCCCTCGGCGGCGGGCGCCCGCATACGCGTCAGCGCCGCGATTTTGCCCGTCACCCCTCCGTCGGCCGGGAATCTGCTCCTTTCGATCCGGTTCGGTCACCTGTGCCTCTGGCTGGTTCTGGGCGGTGACAGGGGAGGGGGGTGGGCTTTTCGCTCTGTAAGTCGCTTTTTCGGCGGCGAGGATGCCCTTTCCTCGTGCGCCGATGGATCGGGGGAACGCTATTTCCAGCCATCACTACTCCCCGCACACGTTCCGCAGCGCTCAGTGCAAAAACTGGTGAGTGTATTCCTCTCGGCGGGCTTCCGCAGGGGGTTGGGTGAATATGCCGAAGCACTGTTCTGATCTGGCTAAGCTCACGCGCAGTGAAGTCGAGTTGAGATGAATTCGAGCACTTGTTCCTAAGTCTCCGCTCAGTGCGCATACATCCCGGAATCAACCGCCAGAGGGTTTTAGATGGTCCGTGTTGAATCACCGCCGACCGACAGAGAAGTCCCCGTCGTCCGCGTAGTCCTGCTGCCCGTGGTCCTGCTCCTCGGCGCGACCGCCGCCGGGTCGGCCCTGGTCGCACCGGCCGCGCGGATACCAGTCGCCGTGTGCGGCGCGATCACCACGCTCGTGGTCGCCGTACTCACCGTGGCGCTCCACCGCCGTCGACGCGCCCTGCGCGTCCAGCGCGCCGAGTACGAACAGCGCATCGCCTACCTGGAACACCGCATCCTCTCGCACGACGCCGAGACGGTACGGCTCACCAAGGAAGTCATGCCCGCCGCCATCCGGCGGCTGCGCGTGGGCAATTCGCCCGACGAGGTGATGCGCGACATCGTCGACGCGGACGCGGCCAACCGCCATCTGCCCAAGGCGCTGCGCGAGCAGATCCACCAGGTCCTCGAAGTCATCGACAACGAGGAGGCCCGGCGTGACTCCGCCCAGCGCGCCTTCGTCAGCGTCGCCCGCCGCGTCCAGGCGATCGTGCACCGCCAGGCCAGTGAACTGCGGGAGATGGAGGACCACTACGGGCGCAACCCCGAGGTCTTCGACGACCTGCTGCGCATCGACCACGGCACCGCGCTGATCGGCCGGCTCGCCGACTCCATCGCCGTGCTCGGCGGCGCCCGCCCCAGCCGCCAGTGGCCCAAGCCCGTACCGCTGTTCAGCGTCCTGCGCGGTGCGATGTCCCGCATCCTGGAGTACCAGCGCGTCGATCTGCACTCGATCGCCAAGGTCGCCATCGTCGGCACCTCGGTCGAACCGCTCATCCACGCCTGCGCCGAACTCCTCGACAACGCGACCCGCTACTCGCCGCCCCAGACCCGGGTGCACGTCACCGCGGTCGAGGTGCAGACCGGCATCGCCATCGAGATCGAGGACGGCGGCGTCAGCCTCAGCGAGGAGGCCCGCGCCCGCGCCGAGAACATGCTCGCCCAGGCCCAGGCCGGCATCAACATGAACGACCTCGGGGAGTCCCCGCGCCTCGGCATGGCCGTCGTCGGCCGGCTCTCCCGGATGTACCAGCTCCAGGTGTCGCTGCGTCAGTCGGCGTACGGCGGCGTCCGCGCCGTCCTCATCGTGCCGCGCGAGATGATCACCACCGGGCCCGCCCCGGGCATCGCCCACGGCATCGGCGCCACCTCCCGGCCCACCAGCTCCCTGGACATGTCGCAGCTCCAGCACGTGGTGCCGCCGCCCGGCAAGCGCAAGCCCAAGCCCGCCGCCACCGGCCCCGTGCCGTCCGTGGCCGCACCGGTCCCCACCGGGGCCCCCGCGGCCGCCGCGCGCCCGGCCCCTCCCGCGGCCGCCATGGAGGACGACGTTCCCGTGGTCACCGAGTGGACCGAGAACGGGCTGCCGCAGCGCCGCAGTCGGGGCCGCGCCCCGCTCGGCTCGCACAACCTCCCGCAGCAGCCCCCGCCGCCCCCGGCCCCCGTGAACGGCTTCCAACCCGGCCCGGGCGACGGCACGGACGGCGGACGCGGCGAGGAGAAGCCCCCCGGCCTGTGGCTGGAGGCCTTCACCAAGGCCGTCAACGGCGTACCGCAGGAACGAAAGCACGGCGAAGACTCCGATGACGCGTGGGACAAGGGAGACCTGAAGTGATCCAGCAGCGGGGAAACATGGACTGGATGCTCAAGGAGCTGGCCGACGACGTTCCGAGCATCCACCAGATCGTGGTGCTCTCGTCGGACGGTCTGCGCATCGCGATGCACGGCGGCGACCCCGACGTCGCCGACCGGCTCGCCGCGGCCTGTGCCGGACTCCAGAGCCTGGCCGCCGCGGTGGCCACCGAGATCCCGTACAGCGACGGACTGATGAAGCTCGTGGTCATCGAGGTCACGGGCGGGTTCTTCTACCTGATGGCGGCCGGCACCGGCGCGTATCTCGCGGTCCTGGCCGGCGAGACCGTCGACGCCGGACTCGTCGGCGCCCGGATGCGGGACATGGTCGTGCGGATCGGAGCTCATCTGACCAGCCCGCCCCGCCACGGCGGGCAGTCCGGATGAGTGGACCTCGACGAGAACGCCGCAAGGCCGACCCGGATCTCCTCGATCCGGAACGGCTGTACGTGATCACCGGCGATCTCGACGACAGCGAACGGGCCGCGCTCGACCTGGTCACGATGGTCGTCGCGCAGGCGGAGCCCTCGCCGACGTTCCAGCCCGAACAGGCGGCGATCCTGCGGCTCTGCCAGGCCCCGTTGTCCGTCGCCGAGATCTCGGCCTACCTCGGCCTGCCGTTCAGCGTGGTCACCTCGCTCCTGAGCGATCTCCTCGCCACCGAGCTCATCGAGTCGCGCGCGCCGATCGTCCGCGCCACTCTCCCCGACAGGTCCCTTCTCGAAGCGGTGATGCATGGACTTCAGAAGCTCTGACACGATCACCGGACCCCGCACCGAGGACGTCCTCCCCACCACGGCCACCGCCGCGGTGAAGGTCGTGATCGTCGGCGGGTTCGGCGTCGGCAAGACGACCATGGTCGGCTCGGTGAGCGAGATCCGGCCGCTGACGACCGAAGAGACCATGACCCAGGCCGGCGTCGGCGTGGACGACAACGCCGGGGTGGAGACGAAGACCGCCACCACGGTCGCCATGGACTTCGGACGGATCAGCCTCAGCGAGGAACTGATCCTCTATCTGTTCGGCACCCCCGGCCAGGAACGCTTCTGGTTCCTGTGGAACGGCCTCTTCGAAGGCGCCCTCGGCGCGGTCGTCCTCATCGACACGAGACGCCTCGAAGTCAGCTTCGACGTCATCGGCCGGCTGGAGGAGCGCGGCGTGCCGTTCGTCGTGGCCGTGAACACCTTCCCCGACGCACCGCACCACCCGGTCGAGACCCTGCGCAGAGCCCTCGACCTGCCGGACGAGGTCCCGATGATCGACTGCGATGCCCGGCTGCGGGCCTCCAGCCGCGATGTGCTGATGACCCTGATGCGCTACCTGCACAGCCTGGCCGTCCCCCTCGCCTGACGCCCCCGCACCCCGGGGCCCGGCGACGGGACCACCCCGGGGCGCGCGCCGTCCCCGGCGTACGCCCCCGGCCCGGCCCGCGCCCGAACGCCCCGCCGCACTCGCCCGCCTGCGCACCAGCCCTGGAATCCTGATCCCTGGAGCCCCTGTGACAACCCCCTTCCACCACGAACCCGGTGCCGTGCCGCCGCCCCAGTGCCCGGCCCACAACCTCGACATCGGCCCCGGCGGACTGCGCCGGCTCTACGGCCCCGAGGCGGAGAACAACCCCGCGGGCCTCTACGACAAGCTCCGCGCCGAACACGGCACCGTCGCCCCGGTCCTGCTCCACGGCGACGTCCCCGCCTGGCTCGTCCTCGGCCACAGCGAGAACCTCCACCTCACCCGTACGCCGTCCCAGTTCTCCCGGGACTCGCGGCGCTGGCGGGCCCTCCAGGACGGCAGCGTCGCCCCCGACCACCCGCTCGCCCCGATCTTCACCTGGCAGCCCGTCTGCGTCTTCGCCGACGGCGCCCAGCACGAGCGGCAGCGCGGCGCGGTCACCGACAGCATGGAGCGCATCGACACCCGCGGCGTGCGCCGCCACATCAATCGCTTCAGTAACCGCCTGGTCAACGACTTCTGCGAGAAGGGCACCGCCGACCTGGTCAGCCAGTTCGCGGAGCACCTGCCGATGATGGTGATGTGCGCGATCTTCGGCATGCCCGAGGAGTACGACGAGCGCCTCGTCCAGGCCGCCCGCGACATGACCCGCGGCACCGAGACCGCCGTGGCCTCCAACGCCCACATCGTGGCCGTGCTGACCCGCCTGGTCGAGCGCCGCCGCGCCGAACCGGCCCACGACTTCGCCAGCTGGCTGGTCGAGCACCCCGCGACGATGACCGACATCGAGGTCGTCGAACACCTGCGCCTCATCCTGATCGCCGCGTACGAGTCCACCGCCAACCTCATCGCCAACGTGCTGCGCATGGTCCTGATCGACCCGCGCTTCCGCGCCCGGCTCAGCGGCGGGCACATGACCGTCCCCGAGGCGGTCGAACAGACCCTCTGGGACGAACCGCCGTTCACCGCCGTCTTCGGCCGCTGGGCCGTCGGCGACACCGAGCTGGGCGGCCAGCAGATCAAGGCGGGCGACGCCCTCCTCGTGGGGATCGCCCCGGCCAACACCGACCCCACCGTCCGCCCCGACCTGGGCGCCGACATGGGCGGCAACCGCGCCCACCTCGCCTTCAGCGGCGGCCCCCACGAGTGCCCGGGGCAGGACATCGGCCGGGCCATCGCCGATGTCGGCGTCGACGCGCTCCTGATGCGCCTGCCGGACCTCGAGCTCGGCGTCGGCGAGAGCGAGCTGCGCTGGGTCGGCAACATCATGTCCCGCCACCTGGTCGAGCTGCCGGTGAAGTTCGCCCCCAGCCCCCAGCAGAAGCTGGACGCCGACCCGCTCTCCGTGATGGCCCGCACCCCCCGCCCGGCCGATGCGTGGGAGATCTCCTCCCCGGCCAGGACCGTGCCCGAGCCCCGGCACGAGACCCCGGGAGCCGAGCCCGGCCACGCCCCGGGCGCCGCCCCC
>NZ_QWFA01000090.1 GCF_003501885.1 Streptomyces globisporus | reverse complement strand
GGCCGGTGGGGGAGGGTGGTGCGGGAACGGTGATGCGGGCGGCCTTCTCCCTCAAGGTGGACGTACTCCGGATGACGATGGTGTCCTTCGCGACCCAGTCGGCCAGCAGGGTACGTTCCGCGTCGAGCACGAGCTGGTAGCCGTCCTTGGGGTACCAGTACGGTCGTGGGCGCTTCACCTCGGCCAGCGGCGGATCGACAGCCTCGGCTGTCACGGAGTGGACCTGCAGGCTCGCGCCCTCGTCCACGAGGCTGATCTGCTTCTTGCCGTCCGCGCTGAGTTTCTGCTCGCTCACCTCCAGCACGTTCGGCTCGGTGGGCAGTTCGACATAGTTGATCAACGAGTCGCTGCTTCCGGCCACGAGAATCCTGCCCCGGTCGGACACCAGGTCCTCCGATGATTCCGTGACGCCGTCGAGCTGCGCGGACTGGCTGACCAGCTCGGACCGGGACAGGTCGACCAGGGAAAGGCTCGTGTTGTCGGCCGTGGCGATGCGGCGTCCGGCCAGGTCTATGCTCCGCATCGTGCAGGTGGCGTGGTCGCCGTGGGCGTACCGGCCCAGCTGGGCTCCGTCCGAGATCCGCCGAAGGGTGATCGTCATGCCCGCATCGCCGTTGCGGCAGCTCGCCGCAGCCTTCCGGTCTCCCGAGACAAGGATCTGGTCGGCGGCGCGGGCGACGGTCCGCGCCTTCCCGGTGGCCCGGTCGATCTCGATCAGTCCGGCGTCCGTCCGGTTCCCGTCGTAGGCGGAGGTCTCCACCAGCAGGGTCCGGCCGTCGGGGCCGATCCACAGCTTCTCGCCCGCCTCCGCCGGCAGGGGCACCCGGGCCCCGGCGGTGTCACGGTCCAGGTCCCACCACACCAGCTCGTCCTTGGTCCGGGCGGCGATCATCCGTCCGTCCAGGGACATCGCGAACCCGCTGCCGGGCGCATAGGGGTAATACAGCAGGTCCTTCGCCGGGGGTAGTTCATGAACCGGGCCGATGATCCGGTCGGCGTCCGGCCGCACCTCGAACCAGCCGGCCGACCCGTCGTCACCGATGAAAGCGGCGCGGCTGCCGTCGGCCGAGACCATCACCATGGACACCGCCTTGCGGGAGAAGTGCTCGACGCGCATGCCGTCGGTGAGGGAGTTCACGAACAGCGTCGCGCGGCCCAGGGCCGAGCGGGCGAAGACGACGTCTCCGTCCCGGCTCGTCCGGAACTGCCGGACCGTACCGAGCAGACCCGAGAGCACGCGGGTCGATCCCGAGAGTCCGAGGTGCTGCCGCAGCAACTGGCTGCGCGCCTCCTGGGTGGGTGCGGTTTCGTACGCCGCGAGTGCCAGCTTCACCGACAGCGCGGGGTCGAACTCCGCCTGGTCCTGGGAGAACTGGGTCAGGGACCGCGAGTCGGCGAGCGCCTGGCGTTCCTCGCTCTGCTCTCGGGTGTACACGAACATCCCCCCGAACAGCACCGCGAGGACGACGAGGATGCCGAAACCGGACCTGAGAGCCCGCCGCCTGCGGCTCCGCGACCGGTGATGGGCGCTTCCGAGCACGAGGAACTCGTGCTCGGAAGCGGCGATTTCTCCACCTCGGCTGTCCACCCACGGCTTGGCTGCCGCCAGGGCGTCGACACCCGGGAGCAGGTCGGGCGACCGTCCGGCAGTGGTCCAGCGGCGCATGTCGTGGCGCAGGGACTCACGCCAGACCAGGAAGGAACGGTCCTCCGCGGCCCAGTCCGCCAGCTTGTCCCAGCTGGAGATGAGCGCCTCGTGGGCCAGTTCGACCGTTTCGGTCCCTCCTGCGTCCCGGCCGGTGACGAGGAGGCGGGCGACGGCGAGGCGCTGCGCGACGCGCCACTCCCCGGCGCCGAGTTCGGTACGGGTGACGACGCGCCGGGTGACGCCTCCCGCATCTAGGGGCACCCGGATGAGCTGGGTGAACAGCCGTCGCGCCGCCGTCTCGTCGGCCTCCGGGACATGGGTGTCCCAGACTTGGACGAGGTGGTCGTGCAGGGCGCCGGCGACGCCGCCGATGTTCTCGTACGCCTCGTGGGTGAGCGCCCCGTGTGCCTCCTGCTGCTCCCGCCAGAGCTGGTCGAGGGCGAAGCCGAGCAGGGGCAACGCGCCGGGTTCGGCACCGGTGTCGGCGAGTATGCGGTCCACGAGGTGGGGCTCGTAGTGGACGCCGGGGACGGCCTCCACCGGAAGGGTGACGATGTCGCGCAGCCGGCCGGTGCTCATCGGGCCGAGGGCGTAGGCCCGCTGCTTGTCGAAGGCATGGCCCAGCCCCGGGTGGTCGAGAACCATGCCGAGGAAATCGGCCCGGAGCGTGGTCAGGATCCGGACCGTGTCCGGCAGATCCTCGTCGAACAGCACAGCAGCCAGCTCGTCGACGGCTGTCGCATTGCGCGCGAGCAGTTCCTCGAACTGGTCGATCACGATGAGCAGTCGGCGCGTCCCCTGCCGGTCGAGCAGCAGGGGGACGACGTCGGCCAGTGCTCGCTCACCGGTCAGCGCCCGGCCGAGCGCCGGGGCGCGGTCCAGCCGCTCGGTCCCGGACAGGCCGGGCTCCAGCAACGCCAGCAGTTTCTGGGCCAGTCGGGCGACGGGGCTGCTGCCCGCCGAGGGGCGCAGCACGATCACCGACGTGCCGTCCGGGCGAAGTCTCGGCACGACTCCGGCGCGGGCCAGGGAAGACTTGCCCGAGCCGGAGGGGCCCACGATCGCGGTCCAGCGTTCCCGGGCGACCATGCCGGCGACCCACTCGGACTCCGCCCCGCGGCCGTGGAAGAGGGCGGCGTCGCTCTCCTGGAACGCCGCCAGCGGCCGGAACGGCGACGGCGGCAGCACCAGGGGCCGCAGATCGGGCCAGGCATCCAGCAGACCGGCCGTCGGGATCAGATAGCTCGCCGGGGGTTCGCCCTTCTCCGCCACCACCATCATGCCGACGACGCCTCTGAGTTCGTCGTCCCACACCGGGCTGCCGCTGAAGCCGCCGGACACCCGGTAACCGCCCTCGGCCAGGTCGGCCTGAACCCATCCGTGCGCCTGACGCGCGCGGAGCAGGGCCGCGTGCCACACGCCCCCGGGGCGTCCCGCCGGGAACCCGAAGACCCGCGCGGAGTGCTTCCACACGTCCGGTTCATCCACCAGCCGGATGGGCCGGCTGCCCCGCACCACGGTCTCCAGGCGCAGCACGGCCACGTCTCCGGCGCCGGACGGCTGGGGCGGGACCCAGTGCTCGACGGTCGCCGTGATCGGCGGCGCGCTGTCCGGCCCGCCGGTGGCCGGGGCCCGCAACAGCGGGAGCGTGACCTCGATCCGGGCGTCGGCTGCGGGCTCGGTGCCGTGGTCCGTGCCAAGGGCTATGTTGACGACATGGGCGCAGGTCAGGGCCAGCTCATGGGTGACCAGGAACCCCAGCCCGACCGGCTCGCCCCGCTGGTTGCGGACCTGAAGCACCGCCGCTTCGAGGGCCTCGGTGCGTGCGCCCGACGCCGTCACGCCGCCGCCCCGCCGGCCGGGCCGCCGTCCGGATCGGCCGTCGGGCTCAGGCCGGGCTCGACGCTGATCTCGTTGGGTCCGTCGACCGCGACCCGCACCCTTATCACTTCCGTCCGCCCGTCGGCCCCACTGACCGGCAGTTCCACGACATAGGTCACGCATCCTCTTCGTCCGCACCAGCACGGCGCCGGCGCCGCTGTCACACGGCCTCTGCATCCGGGTCTACCCGGCACCGCGCAGGCGTTACCCACTCCGGATGTGATGCTCCGGTGCCGTGGGGACGGCTTCCCCCCCCGGCCCGGCACCCGGCGGACCGCTTGCGCGGTTCGGGCCGCAGCGCGACAAGCTTCTCCGGGCCCTCCAGCCGGCCCGGGCGGGCTCAGCGGCTGAGCCGCCCGAACGCCCCCCGGTGGAACAGCAGCGGCTCGCCGTCCTCCGCCGCGCCCAGCGCCTCCACCCGGCCCACCACGATGAGGTGGTCGCCGCCGGTGTGGACGGCGTGGATGCGGCAGTCGATCCAGGCGGGCACGGCGTCCAGCTGCGGTGACCCGGTCGCCGGGGCTTCCCCGTACGCCACGCCCGCGAACTTGTCCGCCCCGCTCACCGCGAACCCCCGGCACAGCGCGCCCTGCTCGGCCCCGAGGATGTTCACGCAGAACACCCCGGCGCGGGCGATCCGCGGCCAGGTCGTCGACGTACGGGCGACCATGAAGGACACCAGCGGCGGGTCCAGCGAGAGCGAGGCGAAGGACTGGCAGGCGAAGCCCGTCGGGCCGTCCGCGTCGCGGGCGGTGACCACGGTGACGCCGCTGGCGAAGTGGCCCAGCACGCGCCGGAACTCGGCCGGTGCGATCGGCAGTCGCTCGTCGTCCCGGACCGCCCGCAGATCCGGGCGGGGCAGCACCTCCGGCAGTGTGTCCGGTGCGGCTTTCGTGGCGGCGCCGACGGACCTGAGGTACCGGACGGCGGTGGCGGCCATGCCTGCGTGTCCCATCACGCACTCCATTAAAACTGACAGGTCGTCAGATGTGAAGTCACGGGGTTCAGCGGCCCTCGTACTTCGGCGATCGGCGCTCGACGAAGGACGCCACACCCTCGTTGGCGTCCCGTGTGGTCATGTTGATCTCCTGGGCCGCCGCCTCGGCTGCGAACGCCGTGGCCCGGTCGCCGTCCAGCGAGGCGTTCACCAGCTGCTTGGTCAGGGCGACGGCCCGGGTGGGCCCCGCCGCCAGCCGGCCCGCCCACTCCTTGGCCAGGGCCTCCAACTCCCCGGCCGGGACCGCACGGTTGACCAGGCCCAGCCGCTCCGCGTCCGCCGCGGTGAGGGCGTCGCCGAAGAACATCAGCTCCTTCGCCCGCTGCGGGCCCACCAGCCGGGGCAGCAGATACGCGCCGCCGCCGTCCGGGACGAGTCCCCGGCGTACGAAGACCTCGATGAACGTCGCCGTGTCGGCCGCCAGGACCAGGTCGCAGGCGAGCGCCAGATGCGCGCCGATCCCGGCCGCCGTGCCGTTGACGGCGGCGATCACCGGCTTCTCGCAGTCCAGGACGGCCGCGATCAGCCGCTGCGCGCCCAGCCGGATCGTCCGGGCGACGTCCCCGGGGACCCGTTCGCGGGCCGGGGCCGGAGTGCCGCGCAGATCGGCCCCCGCGCAGAAGCCCCGGCCGGCGGCGGTGAGCACGACGGCCCTGACGGCGGGGTCGGCGGAGGCCTCGGCCAGCAGGGCGATGACCCGCTCCCGCTGGTCCCAGGTCACGGCGTTCATGGCCTCGGGCCGGTTGAGGGTGATCCATGAGACGCCGCCGTCGAGGGCGTGCAGCACGGTGGCCGCTGCGGGGGCGGGGGCCACCGTCGGGCCGGGACGCCCGTCCTCCACGCGTACGTCGATGCCGGTCGTGGCCGCGGGGCCGAGGCCGCCCGGGCCCGCCGCCTCCGGTCCGGCGTCCGGTGCGCCCGTACGCGCGTGCTCGTCCGGCCCGGCACCCGCCTCCCCGCTCACCGGCACACCGCCAGCGCGTCCAGGGCCACCGCGCCCTGGCCCCGGCCCAGCACCACCAGCGGGTTGATGTCCAGCTCGGTCAGGTCGTCGCCCAGCTCCAGGGCCATGCGCTGGACCCGCAGCACCACCTCCACCAGGGCGTCCACATCGACCGGGGCCCCGCCGCGCACCCCCTCCAGCAGCGCCCGGCCGCGCAGTTCGCCGAGCATGTCCCGGGCGTCCCGCTCCCCGAACGGCGGTACCCGGACCGCCGCGTCGTGCAGCACCTCCACCAGGACCCCGCCGAGCCCCACCGTGACCGTCGGGCCGAAGAGGGCGTCGTGGGTGACCCCGACCATCATCTCGACGCCCCGGTCGATCATCTGGCAGACCAGGATGCCGTCCAGGTCCACCGATTCGTACCGGGCGATGTCGGTCAGCTCGCGGTAGGCGTCCCGGACCTGGCTGGCCGAGGTGAGGCCGACCTTCACCAGACCCAGCTCCGTCTTGTGGGCCAGCCGTGGCCCGGACGCCTTCATCACCACCGGGTAGCCGACCGGCCCGGCGGCCCGTACGGCACCGGCCGCGCTGGTCACCAGCTGCTCGCGCGGCACCCGGATCCCGTACGCCCGCAGCAGCTGCTTCGCGGCGTGCTCGCTGAGCTGCTGGCCCGGCCGAAGCAGGCCTTGCGCCTTGCGGAAGGAGGGCGACGGGGTGCGCGGGGCGTCCTCGAAGGGGGAGCGGTAGCGGTCGGTGAAGCGGTGGTGGTCCAGGTAGGCCTTCACGGCGGTGACGCAGTTGCGTGCCGTACGGAAGGTGGCGAGGCGCGAGGAGCCCAGCAGGGTCGTGCGGTAGGCGTCCTCGGTGCCGACGGGGGAGCCCCAGACAACGCAGACCAGCTTGTCGGTGGCCTCCGCAGCGTCCGCCAGGTCCTGGGCGAGCCGGTCGCTCATCGGCGGGAACGGGCCGGTGATCGGACAGATCAGCACCCCGACCGACGGGTCGGCGAGGATCGCGTCGATGATCTTCCGGCCGCGCCAGTCGCCGACCGGGTGACCGCCGTTGTCGATCGGGTTGGCGACGTTCAGGTACTCCGGTATCCAGGTGTGCAGTTCGGCCTGCTTCTCCGGTGACAGGGCGGGCAGCGTGAGCCCCGCCGCCGTCGCGAGGTCCGCGAAGTGCGCGCCGGTGCCGCCGGAGATGGAGCAGACGGCCACCCCCTCGGCCTTGGGCGGACGGGCCCGGGCCAACAGGGCTGCGGTGTCCTGGAGTTCGTCCAGGCCGTCCACCCGGACCACCCCGAACTGCCGCATCGCCGCGTCCACCACCTGGTCCGCCCCGGTCAGCTTCCCGGTGTGCGAGGCGGCGGCCTCGGTCCCGGCCTCGGTACGGCCCACCTTCACGGCGACGACCGGGACCTTCGCGCGGGCGGCCCGGTCGGCGGCGAGCAGGAAGGAGCGGCCGTCCTTGAGCCCCTCGACGTAACAGGCGACCGCCCCGACCTCGGGGAGCTGGGCGAAGTACGCCAGGAAGTCGGCGGTCTCCAGATCGGCCTCGTTGCCCGTGGGGGCCCAGTGCGAGAGCCGGATCCCCAGCTCCTGGAGGGCGTGGAGCGGGCGGCCCTGGTGCCCGGACTGGGTGATCAGGGCGATGGCGGGGCCCTCCAGGTCGTCCCGGAACCGCTCGAAGGCGTTCAGGTTGGTGTTCGGCCCGAGCAGCCGCAGCCCGGACCGTTCCACGGCCGCCGCCAGCCGGGCCTGGGCGGCGGCGCCCGCCTCCCCGGTCTCGGCGAACCCGGAGGCGAAGGCCACGGCGAACGGCACCTTGGCCTCGCCCAGCTCCTCGATCACCGGGAGCGGGTCCGCGACCAGCAGGACCGCGAGGTCGACCGGTTCGGGCAGCTCGGCGACCGAGGGCACGCACTCCCGGCCGAACACGGCGGTCCGGGTCGGGTGCACCGGGTGCAGCCGGGCCCCGACCCGTTCGGCCCAGGCGATCAGCTGCCGGGTGATGCCGGTGTTGGGGCGGCCCTCGGCGTCCGATGCGCCGACGACGGCCACCGAGCGGGGCCGGAAGAAGCGGTCCAGGTCGGGCACGGCCAGGTGCAGCGGACGCCCGCTGACGTCGAGGCCGCCCTGCCGTGTGGCGGTGGGCAGGCTGACGACGGCGGCGTGCGGCTCCTCGCCGCAGGCCACCACCCGGGCACGGAAGTCGGTGGTGAGGGTGCCGTGAGTCGATCCAAGCATCGTTCCGCCCACTCCTGCTCGATGGCCCGCCGGGGAACGGGCGGGGCCGGCCAATTAACTGACGCCCTGTCAGGTTACTGAACTGACGCTTCGTCAGGAATGGGCGTGCAGGCAAAGGCTCGCACGGTCACGCAGGGCGAACCCGTGGCGCAGGGTCGGTGGCGGTGGCGCCTCGCTCTCCGCGCCCGGCGGCCGGTGCCGGACGCTCGGACATCCCTCCCGGACGCTGAGCCATGGGCGGGGACCGCCCCGCCGCGTGAGGCTGGTGCCATGACTCAGACAGACGCGACCGCAGCAGCGACCTCCGTGCAGGGACCCGTACTCGTGACCGGCGGCACCGGCAAGACCGGCCGCCGGGTGGTGGCCCGCCTCCGTGAGCTGGGGGTGGAGACCCGGGCGGCCTCGCGGTCCGGGGAGACCCCGTTCGACTGGGCGGACCCCACCACCTGGCAGGCCGCCCTGGACGGCGTCACCGCCGTCTACATCACCCCGCTCGACGCCTCGCCCTCCCCGACCCCCGCCTTCGTCGAGCAGGCCGTCGCGAGCGGGGTGCGGCGGCTGGTGCTGCTCTCGGCCCGGGGGACGGACGTGCCCGGTTACTTCGGCCCCGCCTACGAGGACGGCGGACCGCACGGCGAGGGGGAGCGGGCCGTCCGCGCCTCGGGGGTGACCTGGACGATCCTGCGGCCCGGCTGGTTCTCCCAGAACTTCAGCGAGGGCGTCTTCCTCGACGGCGTACGCGACGGGGAACTGGCCCTGCCCACCGGGGACGGGAAGGCCGCGTTCATCGACGCCGACGACATCGCGGACGTGGCCGTCGCCGCGCTCACCGAGGACCGTCACGCGGGCGAGGAGTACGGGCTCTCGGGCCCGCGCGCGCTCGGTATCGCCGACGTCCTGGACGAGATCGCGAAGGAGACCGGGAAGCGCGCCGCGTACGTCCCCGTCGACGCCTCCGCCTTCCGGGCCGGGCTCACCGCCCAGGGCTTCACCGACTGGGAAGCCGACCTCTGGACCGACGCGCTGGACCCGATCACCACGAGCCGGGAGGCACCCGTCCTGGACGGCGTACGCCGGGCACTCGGACGGGAGCCGCGCGACTTCGCCGACTTCGTCCGGGACGCGGCGGCGCAGGGGGTCTGGGGCTGACGCCCGGGGCCGGGGCTCGGAGGTCGGGCTCGCTCCGGAGTGGCCCGGCCTTCGGGCCGAGCCCCCGGGCCGGGCCTTCTTCGGAAGAGGTCCCCCGGAAGGGGCCCCGGCCCGCCCCCGCGCTCGGCCGCCGGCTCACCCCGCCGGCGCCGCCGCGTCCACCGGCCCGGACGCCAGGGCCTCCCGCCGGAACGCGCTCGGGCTCTCGCCGCGCACCCGCTTGAACGCCGCGCTGAACCCGAACGCGTCCGCGTAGCCGACCCGGCGGGCCACGGCCGCCACGGTCAGCTCGGGGTGGGTCAGCAGGTCGGCGGCGAGCGTCATCCGCCACTCGGTCAGATACGCCACCGGGCCGTCCCCGACGAGCTCGGTGAACCGCTTCGCCAGGGTCGTCCGCGACACCCCCGCCAGGCTCGCCAGCTCCGCCGTCGTCCAGGGGTGCGCCGGGTCCTCGTGCATCGCCCGCAGGGCCGGGCCCGCGACCTCGTCGCCGAGCGCCCCGTACCACCCCGGCGGGCTCGCCTCGGGCCGGTCGAACCAGTCCCGCAGCGTGCACACCAGCATCCAGTCCAGCAGCCGGTCCAGCACGATCTGGTCGCCCGGCCGGCCCCGGCCGAGCTGCGCCTCCAGGTAGTCGCGCAGCGGCGCGCAATCCTCCTCGTCGGGCACCACGAGGGCCGGGGGCAGCGCCCGCAGGAGCCGCTGGGGAAGCTGCTCCTGTACGTCGTAGGCGGCGGCCAGCAGCACGGTGGCGCAGTCGAATTCGGGGACACCGCCCGATGCGGCGCCGCTGTCCCGTGCCTGGTCCCAGCGCACCTCCCGTACGCCGCCGGCCCGCCCCGGCCCCGTACCGTCCGCCGGGTCGTCCGTGAAGACGAACGGGGCCGGACCCCGCACGATCGCGGCCTCGCCGACCTCCACCCGCAGCGGCTCACCGCCCTCCGGCACGATCCACCCCGCGCCCCGGAGCGGCAGGCACAGGGTCAGATACGCCCCGTCGGTGAACCGCAGCGACCAGGGTGCGCACAGCACCGAACGGCCGAACACCGCCCCCCGGCCCCGCACGCCCCGCAACAGCTCGTCGAACACGTCCATGACGCCCAGCCTAGGCAGAGGCGGCCCGTTCCGGACGGGCACCTGTCGGCGGGGCCGGTATCGGCAGGGCCAGGCCCCTCAGCGGTGACTCAGCACATTGACCACCCGGCCGTCGGGGTCCCGGACGAAGAACCTCCGTACGCCCCACTCCTCGTCCTGGAGCGGGTGGACGATCTCCGCGCCGCTCTCCCGTACGACGGCGTACACCGCGTCCACGTCGTCCACCTCCACGCTCAGGTCGGGGACGACCGGGCCGGTCAGGTCGTGGGTCAGGAAACTGACCTGCTCCTGCGGGCCGGACGGCGAGGCGACGGTCGTGATCCAGCCGAGGTTCATGACCTCCTCGAAGCCGAGCAGGCCGTAGAAGTCGCGGTTCTCCTCGACCGCCTCCGTCCGGAGGTTGGGTACGACACGGCGAACGGTCATCATCGGCTCCTCGGAGAAAGGACTTCTGTCAGGTTGACGCGGCCGTCGCGGACTTCGAGAGCGCTCGGCACCGGGTCCTCGCAGGCACGGTAGTGCCCCAGCCGGACCGTGCCGTCCTCCCGCCGCAGGGTGTCGTGCACGTGCTCGGCGAGCCAGCGGAGCAGCGCCCCGACCTCCTCCGCCTCGTCCGGGTGGATCTCGGTGCGGGAGGTGAGCGCCCAGCCGCCGCCGGGGAGGCCGTCGCGGGCGACCAGGGCCGAGCAGAGCGCGCCCGTCGTCCGCCACGCCGGTCCGCTGCCGGCCAGCAGCGGGCGGGGCTTGTTCTCGATCCGCGGGACCCCGTCGTCGTCGACCACCACGCACGGGAAGTCCGTCACGACGGTGAGGCGTCCGGGCTGCGGGCCGAGCCCCAGGTGCCAGTGCAGCTCGGCCAGGTGCTGCTCCGACAGCCCGTCGCGCAGGTCGACCGTCACGGTCAGCTCATGGATGTCGCTCATGGGTCCGGACCCTAAGGGCTGTCCCGGCCGTCCCGACCGTTCAGCCCGTCCTGCCGGTCATCAACGCGGCGACCGCGCCACCCTCTTGGCGATCTTCTCCGCGTCCAGGGCCATTTCGCGCAGCATCCCGCTGATCGGGTTGGTGAAGCCGGTGAAGTAGAGCCCGGGGGCGCCCTTCGGGGACCGGCCGCCGTGGGTCACCGGGCGGCCCCGGCCGTCCAGTACGTCCAGGTGGCCGAGCAGCGGCTCCAGGGCGCGGTGGTAGCCGGTGGCGGCGATGACGGCGTCCGGGGTGATCCGGGTGCCGTCGGCCAGGACCACCGTGTCCTTGTCGAAGGAGGCGACCGTCGCCACGGGGGTCACCCGGCCCGACTTCACCGCGTCGATGAGCCCCACGTCCTGGACCGGGATCGCCCCCTCGCGGACCCGGGAGTAGAGACCGGTGGCGGGGCGCGGCAGGCCCCGGTCGGTCAGGTCGGGCACGGCGATCTTCGCCATCACGCCCCCGGCGCGGTCGACGAACCGCACCGGCAGGCGGCGGACCAGGATGCCCGTGGCCTGGGCCGGCCAGCCGGCGGTGGAGCGGCGGACGATGTGCGGGGCCGTGCGGACCGCGATGCGCACGGCGGACGCCCCGCCCTCGGCCAGGTCCGCCGCGATCTCCGCACCCGTGTTGCCGATGCCGACGACCAGGACGTCCTTCTCCGCGTACGGGGCCGGGTTCCGGTACGCCGCCGCGTGCAGCAGCTCGCCCGTGTACGTGTCGCGGCCCGGCCAGTCCGGTATGCGCGGGGTGTGGTTGAAGCCGGTCGCGACGACGACCGCGCGGCCCCGCAGAACCCGCCCGCCCGTCGCGGTGAGCTGCCAGTCGCCGGAGCCGTCGGGGGCCGGGTCGACCCGGGTCACCTCGACGCCCGTCACCACCTCCAGCTCATGGTGCTCGGTGTACTTCTCCAGGTACCGCACCACGTCGTCCCGGCCCACCCAACGCCCGAACGTCCGCGGCATCTTCAGCCCCGGCAGCGCCGACCAGCGGCGGGTGGTGTGCAGGTGCAGCCGGTCGTAGTGGCCGCGCCAGGACGCCCCGACCCGGTCCGACTTCTCCAGGACCACCGCCCGTACGCCCCGGGCGCGCAGCGCGGCCGCGGTGGCGAGGCCGCCGGGGCCGCCGCCGATGACGTAGACGGGCCGGTCGTCCGTACGGTCGGTGAGGGCGACGGCGTCGTGACTGGCTGCGGAGGACGTGCTGTTGGGCATGGTTCGGAGCGTAATCGTCCGCTCTGTTGATGGGTCTCGGTCAAGAGGGAAATCGATTGCGAATTGATCACGGGCGGTGGGATGCGGTGACGGTGCGCACCCGGTCACCTTTCGGGAACGGGGCTGCCGCCCGCCGCCGCGATGGGGGCGCTGCTGCTCTCCGCCTCCGACCTGGCCGCGATCTCGCTGCCGACGGCCGGACCGCTGCCGGTGGGCGTGGTCACCGGCGCGCTCGGTGGCGTCTGTCCGGCATGGCTGCTGAGGCGCGGGCGGCGGCGCTGGGGACGGTGCAGACCTCTTGCGTGGGCGGCCTCCGTCCGGTGAACTGACGTGCCGTCAGAAAAATTGTGAGTGGAGGGGCGATGCAGACGATCTGGCTCGGCGGAGCGGAATGGCTGGCCGTCCTGCGCATAGGCCTCGGCCTGTGGTGGCTGGAGAGCTGGCGCCACAAGGACAGGAAAGGCTGGTTCGAGCGCGGTACGGGGATCGCCTGGGCAGCAGACGTTGCGGGCAAGCACCGCTGGAGGGTGGTCCGCACAGGCTTCCGCCGGGTCGTCGAGCCCCGCCCGAAGCTGATCGCGTACGTCGTCGTCTACGCGGAACTGGCCCTGGGGCTGGGGTTGGTGACCGGCTTCCTGACCCCGGTCGCCCTGGTGGCGGGCCTCCTGCTCAACCTCCTGTACCTGGTCCTGATGATCCACGACTGGGCCGAGCAGGGGCAGAACGCGATGATGGCGCTGATCTCGCTCGTCGCCCTGTTCGCCATGGCCTGGCAGGCCTGGTCGCTGGACGCGGCGCTGGGGCTGTTCCCGTGAGCGCCGAACGAGCGGCTGCGACCCCGCGCTTCGACCTCCCGGAGCCGGACGCCTTCACCCGCCCGTACTGGGACGCGGCGGCCGAGGGGCGGCTGCTGATCCGCCGCTGCGCCGGATGTGGCCGGGCACACCACTATCCGCGCGAGTTCTGCCCGCACTGCTGGAGTGACGAGGTGAGTTGGGAGCGCGCGAGCGGGGAGGCGACGCTCTACACCTGGTCCGTCATCCACCGCAACGACCTGCCGCCGTTCGGCTCCCGCGTCCCGTACGTCGCGGCCGTCGTCGACCTCGCCGAGGGGCCCCGGATGATGACGGAGATCGTGGAGTGCGCGCACGAGGCCCTGCGCGTCGGGATGGGCCTGGCCGTCACCTTCCGGGAGGCGGGGGAAGAGGCCGTACCGGTGTTCCGGCCCCGGGGCTGAGCGGCGCGCTTCTGTGGAAGGCTGGTCGCAGCCACGATCCAGAGGCGCTAGGGGGCGGCGTGCGATTGTCGGAGGACGTCACGGGGTGGGCCTTCCTGGTGGAGGTGGGCGGGGACCGGCACGCCGGACTGGCGGTGGGGCAGGCGGGGATCGGCCCGTTCACCGGCGCCGGTCCGGGCGGCAGCCTGTTCACCCGGGCGTACGGGCGTGGGCTGGCGGCGCTCCCGTCGCTGGACGAGCTGCCGTTCGCGGAACCCGTCGACGCACGGTGGTGCGTCCACCGGGACGAGGAAGGCGTCGTCTCCGTACAGGGCCCCGGTGGGCTGGAGTTGGCCTACGACCTCGACCTGGACCTGCCGAAGGGCTGGCTGGAGACGGCGGCCGGGGCGGGCTCGCTCGTCCTGGTCGTGTCCCATGTGCTGCCCGCGGACGACGACATGGTCGCGGTGCTGACCGACGAGACCCGGCAGGGGATGGTCTGTGCGGGCCGGGTGCGGTTCGGCGAGCCCGGCCGGTCCGATGAGTCCGACCGGGCTGTCACGTTCGTCCTCGACCCGGTCTCCGCCCTGCTGGAGCTGGTGCTCCACGTACGGGACCAGGTCCTGACGCTCGACGCGGCCAAGCGGCGCGCGCGTGAGCTGGAGCGGGTGCGGCGGAGCCTGGGGGAGGCCCACGGGCTGTCCGCCGGGGCGCTGCTGGAACTGCTCGTCGCGGATGCGGTCCGGAGCCGGGGAGGGGAAGCCGATCTCCTTTACCTCTACTGGCGGTTGGTGGCCGAGGTCGCCGAGGAGTGCGGGGCGGACGCGGTCTGGCGGGAGGCGGCGCTGCGTACGGTCGAGAGCGCGGCGCCGGTGCTCGCGGGGCGGTGCGAGCGCCCGGTGTTCGAGGACGCCGAGGAGCTGTCCGGTCGCCTGATCGAGCGGTTGGAGGGCTCCCGGGAGGTCCCCCCGGACGGCTCCCCGGACCTGGCGGCGGCGCTCCTGGCGGCCGCCCGGCTGCGGCTGGCGGTCCGGGGACCGGAGGACCTGGGCGGCGACACGTACGCCGGGGAGGAAGGGACCGTGCGGGCCGCCCAGCACGTCGCGGGCCTGTACCGATCCCCGCCGTACCGGCCGTGGTTCGGCGGCACGTGGCCGTTCCGGTTCGACGCGCGGTTACGGGGCGAGGCCCGGGGCCTGCTGGTGCGGGCCGCCGAGTCGGACGAGCGCGAGGCCGGTCCCGGCAGTGCGCTGCGCCCCCCGATCCTGGCCGCGCTGGCCCAGGTGGCCGCGGAGGAGGGGGAGGACGAAGGCGGCGTGGACCGGGCGACCGCGCGGGCCGCGTTCGACGCCCTCTTCGCCGTACGAGCCGCCGCTCCGCCGGATCTGGTGCTCTTCCTGCTCCGGTCGACGGGCGACGCGCCCGCCACCTTCGTCGAGACCGTCCGGGAGAACGTGTTCGGCTCGGACGTGCCCGCCTTCCTCGCCGCGTACGGCGGAGTCGTCGCCGCCCGGACCGTGGACCAGGGCATCCACCTCGCCCGGGAACGCGGTGACCGGCGGCTCCTGCGCGCGGCACTTGACTGGGCCGACCGCTCTCCCCTCTCCCAGAGCCCCGCGCAGCGCCGCCGACACGTCGAGGCCCGGCTGCACGCGCTGCCCGACGACCCCACCGACTGCCCCGGCCCCGGCCCCCTCCCGGAGTCCTTTCCGGCCGGCTGGACCCCGGCCCAGCGCTCCGCCGCCCTCCTGCACACGGCCGCCCACGCCCGCGACCGGGGGCAGCCCGCGCTGGGCGCCGCCCTCCTGCGGCAGGCGGAACCGGGGGACAGTGCGGGCGTCAGACTGCTGACGGCGGACCTGTACCGCCTGGCGGTCGAGCGGGGCGAGCCGGTCTCCGACCGGGTGCCCTTCCCGTGGGGCCACTCCACCTACGCGGCGCTCTCCTACGCCTCGCTCAACCAGCAGGATCTGGCCCGGGCGTGCCTGCTGCCCGTCCTCCAGGACCTGCCGAACCTCAGCGGCGCGGACCTCAAGAACGCCGTGTACGCGATCATCGTCGACGTACCGAACTTCGACACCAGCGGCGCCCCCGCGCTCGGCGAGGTGCTCCGCGACCTCGTCCACGCGGCCCTGTGGCAGGTGACCCTCGGGATCGAGTCACTGCCGGTGGCCCTGGTGCTCGGCCTCCACCAGGCGGGCAAGGGGCCGGAGGCCTGGGCCTGGCGGAGGATCGACGGCCCGGTCACCCGCCCCGCGCACATCGCCAACTACCTCGCCAGACTCCGCTCCTTGGAAGGCCCCACCGCGGTCGGCGGCGCGACGGCGAACCTGCTGAACGTCCTCGACACCGACCCGGGGGAGGAGAGCCACGACGACGACCGGTTCGTCCGCAACCTGCGCCGCCGGATCTCGTCCCTCATCGACGACGAACTGCGCGCCCGCTCGGCGGCCTTCGTGGACGACCAGTACCTCTGGGCGCGCACCGGCGAACTGCTCGACGAGCGCAGCGTGCTGCTCACCTGGTTCCTGCCGACCGCCGTGAACGGAGCCGCCGTCCTTCTCGCCGTCACCCGCGAAGGCAGTGCGATCACCGTGCAGTTGGGCGAGATGCACGACGGTGGGCCGGAGAGCGCCGTGGCGTACGCCGACCGGCATCCCGTCGCCGACCTGGTCGAGGCGGTCCGCACCGAGGTCGAACGCGACCCGCTTTTCGGTGAGGTGACGCCCGAGGGCCGACGGCTGCTGACGGGGTCCGAGCTGCCGCTCGTGATGGGCGACCGGTGGGCCGCGTGGCGGGCCCAGGGCAAGGACCGTCTGCTGCTCTGGCCGCACGGCGCACTCCACTACCTGCCGGTCGCGCTCTGCTCCGTCGACGGCCGCCCGATCGCGGACGACTGGACCGTCACCACCATCGCGGGCCTCGAAGCGCTCGTCCCCACCGGCCTCCCCGCACACCCGCGCCCACGCCGTACCGCCGTCATCGCCTCGGCGACCGGTGGCGTGCCCTACGGCCTGCCCGCCGAACCCGCGCTCGACGAGCACGCCCGGGCCGTCGCCGCGGCGGTCGGAGCGGACGCGGTGACCGGCCCGGCCGCGACCCGGGCCGCGCTGCTCGCCGAGCTCGCCACCGCCGACGTGGTCCACCTCGCCGTCCACGGCACGATGGACCAGGACGCCCCGTGGCTGCACTGCCTCTACCTCACCCCGGACGAGGACGACGACGGCCGGGTCTTCGCCCACGACTTCCTCGGACTCGACCTGAGCGGCCTCCGCCTGGTCACCCTCGCCGCCTGCGAATCGGCGCTGGGCCGCTTCGACCGGGCGGACAACGTGCGCGGCGTCCCCGCCGCCCTGATCACCGCCGGAGCGCAGGCCGTCGTCGGCTGCCTGTGGGCCGTACGCCCCGAACCGGCCGCGTACTTCTTCCACCGCCTGCACCAGCGGGCCGACCTCGCCGACGCCCCCGAACGGGCGTTCCGCGAGGCGCAGACCGCCACCCGGGCGCGGTACCCCCAGTACCGCGACTGGGGGGCCTTCACCTTCCTACGGGGCCGGAGCACGGGAGCCGCCGCATGACCGAGATCCAGCTGCACGACATCGCCCTCGAACCGGAGCGCACACTCGGCTCACCGGCCGACGACGGACCGCTGCGCGGCCGGCTCACCTTCGGCTGGGACCTGCTGCCCGCCGATCACGGGAGCGCCCCCGCCGACTGGCACGCGCACGTCCGTTCCACGCCGGGCCGGGACTACCGCCACCTGCTGCTGGTGTGCTCGTTCCGCCCGGAGACCCCGCAGGCCCCGGGCACGTTCCGGCACGCCTCCCTGGCGGTCTCCCTCTCCACACCCGACCCGGCCCTGCGGCCCGTCGCCCGTCTCATCGACCCCGGCGAGCGCACCCGCCCGACGGCTGCCGGCCCCGGCACCGGACTCAGCTTCACGGTCAGCACCGGCGTCGTCGACCTGGGCGTGGAGCGGCAGCAGCCGGAGCCGGGCCCCGCCCGGGAGGAGTGGATCGTCCGCGGCCACGGGGCGTCCCAGCCGGACCCCCAGTGGGAGTTCCGCAGCCTGCGCCGGCTGCCGCTGGTGGGCGACCATCCGGTGGCCGCCCTGGTGGAGCTGGTCCCCGCCCAGGTCAACACGGCGGACGTCCTGGTCGCCGCCGAACTGGAGCACCGCAGCTGGGGCATCCGCCGCTACCGGGCCCGCCTGGGTCCCACGGCCCACGGCATCCCGCTCGGCCCCGGGGCCGCCCGGACACCGACGGCGGGCGGCCCGGGCTGATCACAGCCCCGGCGCGCCCCACACCGGGAACCACCGGGACAGGTCCTTCTCCACCCGGAGGTCGTCGCCGAGGGCGGCCCGTACCTGGACTTCCAGCTGGTTGTCCCGCTTCTCGGCATCGCCCGGCAGCGGGGCGAACGGGTAGAACGTGCCGCGCTTGTAGAGGTAGACGAGAGCCAGCGCACGCCCTTCCGCGTTCCGGAAGCCGATGAGCGAGCAGAGCAGATGGGGGCCGAAGCCGCCGTCCTGGAGCATCGTGTTGACCGCGTGCAGGTCGTTGACCAGGCCCGCCGTGTCGTCGGCAGGGTGGGCGGCCAGCAGCCAGGTGTAGCCGTACGTGTCCCGGCTGAACTCCACGGGGATCCCCCCGCGTTCCGTGTCCGCGTCCAGCAACTCCCGTACGTCCTCCTGGAGCCGGGCGAAGCCACCGCCCTCCACCCCGGCGAAGCAGACCGAGCCCCGGCCGGTCGGGGTGAAGCCCGTGGCGGCCTGGAGGGTGAGGGCGGCGGAGGGGACGGCGAAGAGCTGGTCGAGGTCGGGGCGGACCGGTTTGCTCCGGCCGAGGATCGCGTCGAGCAGGCCCACGGGCGTAACTCCTTGAAGACTCAGCGGGACAGGTCGGTGGAGATCCGGGACAGCTGGTCCAGGCGCTGTTCCAGCGTCGGGTGCGAGGAGAACAGCCGGCCCATGCTCTCCTTCGCGGAGAACGCGGGCATGAAGTAGAAGGCGTTGTACGGCTCCGCCTTCCGCAGGTCCTCCGTCGGGATGCGGGCCATCTGCCCGCTGACCTTCGTCAGGGCGGAGGCGAGCGCGGAGGGGCGGCCGGTGAGCAGCGCGGCGGCCCGGTCGGCGGAGAGTTCGCGGTAGCGGGAGAGCAGCCGGGTCAGCAGGAAGCTGATCGCGTAGACGACGGCGCTGATCAGCGGGATCAGCAGCAGCAGGATGCCTGCAGGGTCGTTGCCGGGGCGGCTGCGCGCGAAGCCGCCCCACAGGGCGATCCGGGTGATGACGCCCGCCAGTACGCCCAGGAACGAGGCGATGGTCATGACGGCCACGTCCCGGTGCGCGACATGCGACATCTCGTGGGCGAGGACCCCCTCCAGCTCCTCCGGCTCCAGCCTCCGCAGCAGGCCCGTCGTCGCGCAGACCAGGGCCGTCTTCTCGCTACGGCCGGTCGCGAACGCATTGGGCACGTCGCTGTCGGCGATGGCCACCTTCGGCTTCGGCATGTCCGCCAGCGCGCAGATGCGGTCGATGGCGCCGTGCAGCTCGGGGGCCTGCTCGGGGGTGACCTCGCGGGCGCCCATGCCGTACGCGGCGATGCGGTCGCTGAACCAGAACTGGGCGATGAACAGGCCGCCCGTGATGATCAGGATGATCGGCCAGGAGCCCCGCAGGGCCGCGAGGAGCACGCCCACGAAGACGACGTAGAGCAGACCGATCAGGAACATGGTGGTGACCATGCGGCCGGTCAGACCCCGGTCGGGGGCGTAACGCGAACGGGCCCGTGGCATCGATGCCTCCCAACAGCTCAGCTGTCTCCCATAGTGCCCCTTTACGGCGAGAACCGGATAAACGTGCTGTCTGCACCGGTCAGGGCCAGAGCAGCTCCCGCGTCCACTCGCCGCCCGCGGCGCCCGCCTCCGTCCGGCGGTAGCGCAGCCGGATGTGGCGGCGCCGGGCGTCGCCCTGGAAGAACTCGACCTCGGCCGGCTCGACCACGTACCGGGTCCAGGTCGGGGCCTCCGCGTCCGGCTCCGCCACCGCCCGGTCCCAGGCCCCGTCAGCCGTCCGGTGCAGCTCCGCCGGCGAGCCGACGACCTCGCTCTGCGCGCCGGTCAGCGCGGCGGCGAGCGCCCCGGTGGACCGGGCGTGCAGGTCGGCGTGGCTCTCGGCCGGGGTGCAGCGGACGACGGGGCCCCGGACCCGTACCTGCCGGCCTTGCGCGGGCCAGTAGAAGCCGAGCGCGGCGTGCGGGCGGGCGGCGAGCTGGTGGCCCTTGGCGCTGGTGGCGTGGGAGGCGAAATGCCAGCCCCGCTCGTCGGCGTCGTGCAGGAGCAGCGTCCGGACGTCGGGCAAACCCTCGGCGTCGGCCGTGGCCAGCGCCATGGCGTGCGGCTCGGGCTGCCCCGCCGCCACGGCCGCGGCGAACCAGGCGTGGAAGAGGGCGAGGGGCGCGGGCGGGGCCGACTCCGGATCGAAGGCGGGCAGCTCGGTGTCCCAGACGCGCTGGGCGTGCAGGAGCTCGCGGAAGGAGCGCTGGGAGGTGTCGTCGGTCATGGGGCCATTGGACCGTACGAGGCCGTCGGGCCGCGCGCGTCCGGATGCGCAGCCGCGCGGTCACCGCCGTGAGGGGGCCGAGGGCGGGACCCCTCACCGCCGCCCCAGCACCACCGTCCCCGACGAGCAGAACCAGCCGCCCGTCCCCGACGCCACCGCCAGCTCCGGCAGCCCGCCCCCGGCCCTCAGCACCTGCCGGGGCCCCGCCTCGCCGCGCAGTTGCCGTACCGCCTCCACCAGCAGGAACAGCCCGCGCATCCCGGGGTGGCAGGCGGACAGTCCGCCGCCGTCCGTGTTCACCGGGAGCTCGCCGCGCAGCCCGGTGCGGCCCTTCTCGACGAACGCGCCGCCCTCGCCCTTCGCGCAGAAACCCAGGTCCTCCAGCGTCACCAGCGTCATGTACGTGAACGCGTCGTAGATCTCGGCCAGATCGATGTCGCCCGGCCGCACCCCGGCCCGTTCGAAGGCCAGGCGGCCGGAGACGGCGGCGGGGGAGACCGTGAAGTCCTCCCACTCGGACATCGTGGCGTGCGAGGTGTGCTCCCCGGTGCCGAGGATCCACACCGGCGCCTTCGCCGTGTCCGGTACGTACTCCTCGGCGGCCAGCAGCACCGCGCAGCCCCCGTCGCTGCGGATGCAGCAGTGCAGCTTGGTGAACGGGTCCGCGATCATGGGCCCCGACAGCACGTCGTCCACGGTGATCGGGTCCCGGAACATCGCCTCCGGGTTCGCCGCCGCGTTCGCCCGCGCCGTCACCGCCACCTCGGCGAGCTGCTCCAGCGTCGTGCCGTACTCGTGCATGTGACGGCGGGCGGCCATCGCGTACTTGGCGATCAGGCTGTGCCCGTACGGCACCTCGAACTGCGCCGGCCCCCGCGCCCCGAACGACAGGTTCGACGTGCGGCGGCCGGCCTTGATGTCGGCCCGGGCCGTCGACCCGTAGACGAGGAGCACGGCCCGGGCCCGGCCCGCGGCGATGGCGTCCGCCGCGTGGGCGGCCATCACCTCCCAGGTGGCGCCGCCCACCGCCGTCGAGTCGACCCAGGTGGGCCGCAGCCCCAGATACTCGGCGACCTCGACCGGGGCCAGGGTCCCGAGCCCCGCCGAGGCGAAGCCGTCGACGGCCGAGCGGTCGAGGCCGGAGTCGGCGAGGGCGCGGCGGGCGGCCTGGGCGTGCAGGGCGTACGGCGTGGCGTCGTCGACACGGCCGCAGTCCGCGAGCGCCACGCCGACGACGGCGACCTTGCGAGGTCCGGAGGGGGACATGAATCTGACGGTACATCAGAACAAGGTCTCCGCAACCGTGCCCGCGTGACGCCTTCCTCGTCCTGCGTGCGTGCGCGACTCTGGGAATCACCGTCCCCCACACCTAATATGACGGCTCGTCAGATCAGAGGCCGTCGGCCCCTGGGTGGAAGGAGCCCGCAGATGGACGCCGCCTTCACCGCGGAACAGCACGAGATCCGCCGCACCCTGCGCGACCTGCTCGCCCGCCACACCGGACCCGACGCGATCCCCGCCGCCGTGGGTACCGCCGAGGGCTACGACCCGGCCCTGTGGCGCCGGCTCGCCGGGGATCTCGGGCTGCCGGGCCTCGCGCTCGCGGAGGAGGACGGCGGGGCCGGCTGCACGGCCACCGAGCTGGCCCTCGCCTGTGAGGAGACCGGGCGGGCGCTGCTGCCCTCACCCCTCCTCGCCACCGCCGCCCTCGCCGCACCCCTGATCGCCGCCCTCGGCACCCCGGACCAGCGGTCCGCCCTGCTGCCCCGGATCGCGGACGGGACCCTGACCGCCGCCCTCGCCCTCCCCGGCGGCTCGCTCGCCACCGCCCTCGGCCTCACCGGCGACAACCTCGACGGAACCTGGGCGGGCGGCGGCCGGGCCGGCGGTGTCCAGGCCCACGGAGAGGGGGGCGAGCAGCGGCTGTACGGGGAGGCCGGCCGGGTCCTGGACGGACACAGCGCCGGGCTGCTCCTGGTCGCCGCCCACGCCGGGGGCTATCCCCGCAGCCGTACGCAGCTGTTCCTGGTCCCCGCCGGTGCGGCCGGGCTGACCCGCACCCGGCTCACCGCCCTCGACGAGACCCGCCCCCTGGCCCGCGTCGAACTGCGGGACACCCCCGCCGAGCCGCTCGGCGCGGACGGCACCGCCGACGCGGCCGCCGCCCTCGCCGCCGTCGGGCGCACGGCCGCCGCGATCCTCGCCTCCGAAGCGGTCGGGACGGCGGCGAGCGCCCTGGAGCGCACCGTGGAGTACGTGAAGGCGCGCGAACAGTTCGGCAGGGCAATCGGCTCGTTCCAGGCCGTCAAGCACCGCCTCGCCGACCTGTACGTACGGGTCGAGGCGGCTCGCTCCGCCGCGTACCACGCCGCCCGGGACCCGGAGGCGGGGCCGCTGGCGCTCGCCCAGGCCCTGGAGGCGGCCAGGATCACCACCGGTGAGGCCGTCCAGCTGCACGGCGGCATCGGCTTCACCTGGGAGCACGAGGCGCACCGCTACCTCAAGCGGGCGGCGGGCGACGAACTGCTCTTCGGCCCGGTCCACCGGCTGCGCGACCACGCGGCGCACCGGGCCGGGCTCTTCGGGCCCGCCGCCACCGCTTCCGGGGCTGCCGGTTTGCCGCACGGGGCGGGCGTCCGGTGACCGGCGCCCGGGGTGCGCGGCTGGTCCAGCGGGTCTCCTCGACCCGGGCCTTCGCGCTGATCGCCCCGCACGTGGTTCCCGTGCTGGACCGGGCCGTGCACCGGCTCACCCGGGGCAGGGTGCTGCTCAGTGCCCGGATGCTGCCGGGGCTCGTCCTCACGGTGCCGGGGGCGCGCACGGGCCGGCCGAGGGCCACCCCGCTGGCCTGCATGCCCGAGGGGGAGTTGGAGGGCGCCTGGATCCTGGTCGGCAGCAACTTCGGCCGTCCGGGTCACCCGGCCTGGACCGCGAACCTGCTGGCCCGCGGGGGCGAGGCCGTCGTCAACTGGCGCGGCCGGGACATCCCCGTACGCGCGACCCTGCTGGAGGGCGAGGAGCGGGCCCGGGTGTGGGAGGCGGCGCTCGCGTTCTGGCCGCCGTACGCGGCGTACCAGCGGCGGGTGGAGCGGCAGATCCGGCTGTTCCGGCTGGAGCGGCGGTAGCCGAAGGAGTGGCGACCGTGGGCCTCGTCCGGGGACGCCGACGGCGGACCACCCGCAGGGGCGCGTGGGGTGGTCCGCCGTCGGTGAGACAGGACGTAGCGGGGCGGGCCTACTTCGTCGGCTTCTTGCCGGGGCCAGCATCGCCACCAGGGAGCCCGCCATCGCCGCCGGGCTGACGTCCTTGTCGACCTTGCCCTTGCTCTGGAGCTCCTTCACGGAATCCGTGAGGGAGTTGGTGACCGAGTTCAGGATCTTCATCCGGATCTTGTAGAACCGTTTGTCCCCCTCGGCCGCGCCGAGGTCGATCACGCGGAGGATCGCGTCGTTGTGCCGCCAGAAGTCGAGGAATCCTTCGACGAGTTGCTCGGAGGTGGTCCAGCCGGCCTTGCCGACCCAGGAGCGTCCGGCGACCAGTTCGGTCAGTCCGGCACCCTCCTTGGCGACTTCCTCGGCGATTTCGAGGACGGCGCCCTCCACATCGGGGAAGTACTGGTAGAAAGTCGCGGGTGAAGTCCCGGCCTTCCGGGCGACGTCGATGACTTTGACGTCCCGGTACGGCGAGGAGCTGAGCATCTCGCTGAGGCAGTCGAGCAGCTTCTGCCGCGTCGCCTGACCGCGTCGACCGGCCACGCGGCCGTCGACGGTGCGTACTTGTCCTGTCATGCCGTCAGCTTACCGAGGGGTGATGGGAGCGCGATTCGGCCGACTGCAAATGGGGAACGGCGCAGGATCGGCGGGGTGCGCGGGCGTGGGGAGCGGCGGTTTTCGGCCGCCGCCCGCGAGGGCCGCGGAGCTGGGGGTGTTACGTACGGTAAATGTTATCAACAGCCTGTGGATAACTTCGGTGGACAACTTTCGTCCACATGCTGGGCGGCCTCTTCATCAACCGGGCAAATGTTCTCTATAGGTGCATCCGCCGGCGTTCGCCGTGCGTCGGGGCGCGCGGGGCCGGAGGCGACGTTACGTTGACTGTGACGGGCGTCACGATGCCGACGTCGCTGGTGGCGTCACTGCTACGGAAGGACCCGGTCCCATGGCCGCATTCGCGCATTCCGCGCCGTGCTGGGCGGACGTGCAGCTCTCCGACCTCGAAGCGGGCAAGCGCTTCTACGGCGGGCTCTTCGGCTGGACCTTCCGGGCGGGCGACGGCATGCCCTTCGCGGACGCGCTCAGCGACGGCCGTCTGGTCGCCGCGCTCGCCGCCAAGAAGGACGGCCGGATGCCCACGGCCTGGGGCGTCTACTTCTCCACCGACGACATCCGGGCCACCGTCGCCTCGATCCGCGAGCACGGCGGCCAGATCATCACCGACCCCGTACGGGCGGGGCGCGCCGGGATCGTGGCGGAGGCGGCCGACCCCGGGGGCGCGGTCTTCGGGCTCTGGCAGCCGGAGGAGCGCGCGGGCTTCGAGAAGCAGAACGACCCCGGCTCCTTCTGCTGGACCGAGGTCTACACCCGGCAGCCGGACCGCGTGGACCCCTTCTACGAGAAGGTCTTCGGCTTCCACGGCACCGACCTGGACGAGGCGGGCCACGAGGTCTCCGACGACACCGAGGCGCTGGTCGACTTCCGGATGTGGTCCCCCGAGGGCGTCGAACCGGGCCCGGACACCGCCGTCGGCGGCCGCAGCGTCATCACGGACGCGTTCCCGGCCGAGATGCCGAGCTACTTCCTCATCTACTTCGCCGTCGCCGACTGCGACGCCGCCGCGGAACTCGCCGTACAGCTCGGCGGCCGGGTCGCCCAGCCGCCGATCGGCCCGTTCGAGGTGCTGGGACGGCTCGGGGCCGGCGGCATGGGGCTGGTCTATCTCGCCCGCTCGGCGTCCGGCCGGCGGGTGGCGATCAAGACGGTGCGGACCGAGCTCGCCGAGGACCAGCTCTTCCGGGTCCGCTTCACGCGCGAGGTCGAGGCCGCCCGCGCCGTCAGCGGGTTCTACACCGCCGCCGTGGTCGACGCCGACCCGCGGGCCGCCGTGCCCTGGCTCGCCACCGCCTATGTGCCCGCGCCCTCGCTCGAAGAGATAGTGAACGAGTGCGGTCCCATGCCGACGCAGGCCGTGCGCTGGCTGGCCGCCGGTATCGCCGAGGCCCTCCAGTCCATCCACGGCGCGGGTCTCGTCCACCGCGACCTCAAGCCGTCCAACGTCCTCGTCGTCGAGGACGGCCCCCGGGTGATCGACTTCGGTATCGCGTCCGGCGTCTCCAACACCCGCCTGACCATGACGAACGTCGCCGTCGGCACGCCCGCGTACATGTCGCCCGAACAGGCCCGGGACTCCCGCAGCGTCACCGGGGCCAGCGACATCTTCTCGCTCGGCTCCACCCTCGTCTTCGCCGCCACCGGGCATGCCCCCTTCCACGGGGCCAACCCGGTCGAGACGGTGTTCATGCTGCTGCGTGAGGGCCCCGACCTGGAAGGACTGCCGGACGACCTGCGACCGCTGATCGAGTCCTGCATGCAGATGGACGCCACCCAGCGGCCCAGCCCCGCCGACCTCCAGGCCCAGCTCGCCCCGCACCTCTTCGCCTCCGGCGGCGACGACAGCGGTACGGCGTCGGCGTGGCTGCCGTCCCGGGCCACCGCGATGATCGAGGCGCGCAGGGGCGGCCGCCCCGCCCC